>JAIPCT010000024.1 GCA_021738065.1 Burkholderiaceae bacterium | reverse complement strand
TCTGGCCTTGCGCTACGCCTTGGCCTGGCCAAGCATTGTCTACCTGGGTGTGGGCGTGCTGTGGGCCCTGTTCGATCGCGACAACCAATTCCTGCATGATCGGCTGGCAGGAACCCGACTGGTGTTCAAAGACAACCGATCTCCTTCAGCGCCGCTCAACCCACCATAGCATTCCAGCAGCCGTCAGCACGAAAAGTACGCTCGGTGTTATCGCAGAAAAAAAAGGTGCCCAGCTATTGATCACGCCAAGACTGGAAAACAGCCCGTTCAACATGTGGAATCCTATACCGAGCATTATTCCGGCAAAAACCCGGATACTGACTGCTCCCATTCGATCCTGCATGTAAGCAAACGGCAACGCCAAGGCCATCATCACCAATGCCGCCAAAGGATAGATTAGCTTCTTCCACATCGCGATATCATATCGGTCGGTCTTCTGCTGATTTCCGCTAAGATGTTGTATATATAAATACAAATTAACAAGAGACATCCGCTCCGGAACGACAAGCAACACTGCCAGCAAATCCGGACTGAGCGCCGACTTCCAGTTCAGTTCGCCATAGCGTTCCACGCTCGCTGAGTCTGCCGAAAATACCGTGCGAACCACTCCCTCCAACGACCATTTACCAGCGGATACATAAAGTCCGCGCTCTGCTTCGCTGATCGAAAGCAGCTGGAACTGTTCGTCGAATTCAAACACGCGGACACTTCTGAGAGAAGCATCAGGAAGTACCTCTCGAACATTCACAAATGAACGCTCGTCCCTGACCCACAATCCTGAACGAAACTCCTGGGCCACCAGGGCGCCCATCGCCTTCAGTCTCAGTTGCTGGGCGGCGCGCTCAGCCGGTGGTGCAACAAACTCCCCCAACAAGAGCGTCAAACCGACAAACAACAGACCGATCTTTGCCAAGGTGAACAACAAAGTGCGCGTAGAAAGCCCGGCAGCGCGCAACACGGTAATCTCGGAATGTCGAGCAAGCACCGTGAGTGCATAAAGCGTACCGATCAATACCCCGATCGGCAGTAGCTCATACAACCTGCCGGGTAGGGTCAGGGCCACATATCCCATGGCGTGCAAAAGCTCATATCCGCCCTTGCCAATGCTCTCAAGCTCATGAATCAAGTCAAAAAAGGCGAACAGCATCAAGAACGCTGCCAACACCAATGCGGTGGAAGCATATATCTCTCGTGCCAGATGCCGCTCATACAGCTTCAGCGCCATCTCAATCTACCCCATGCAAGTGGATTCTGCCGGCGGTAGAAAAGAACCAGAAGAAGTAGAAACATACCGACGTGCACCGCCCAGACGCCAATCTCGAAGCGCAATTTCCCTTGTGCAACCCAGGCCTGGCTGACACTAAGCAGGTTGCTGTAAATCATGTAAGTGAGAAGTGCAAAAACCAGATTATTGGTCCGCCCGGCACGCGGATTGACGAACGCCAGCGGAATTGCGAGCACAGCAAGATTGAGCGCCGCAAGCGGCAAACCCAGGCGCCAAAGCAGTTCAGCCAGATTGAGCGAATGCGGATCGCGAACAAGTTCCCAAACCGGTTTGGTTCTAGGTGAGTCTTCCAACCCACGGGCTTCTTTGGTTTCAATCCGAAGCGCATAACGATCAAATTCCATCACCCGGTACTCTGCCGTTCCGGCCGCACCTTCGTAGCGCCTTCCGCGATCAAGCACCAGAAACCGATCCCCATTGGGCATGGTCTCTGTATGGCCTTGTGCAGTTGCCATCACACCCAGGCGGCCTTGTTGAATGGAACTGATAAAAACATTCTTTACGTTTCCATCCTCGCCGGCCACGCTCTCTGCAAAAAACACGCGGTCTGCCGCACTTGATTCATTGAACGCGCCAGGAGACACTCGCGCGACATCATCGCGCTGATCCATCCGCTGACGATAGGCTTCGCTCTTCTGCGTCGCCCACGGCGCCAGCAATAGCGAAAGAATCGCAATCACCGTCACTGGTGGCACGACGAACTTCAACACGGGTTTAATCCAGGCGCTCAATGGAATGCCCGACGCCAGCCAGACCACCATCTCTGAATCCCGATACCAGCGCGACAAGGTCATGAGTACCGCGACAAACAGAGTCAAAGAAAGCAACACCGGCAGATAGCTGATCGCGCGAAATCCGAGGAGAGCGATCACCGCCTCTGAGGCCAGCCTCCCACCCGCCGCGTCGCCCAGCAATCTAATCAGCTGAGTCGTCATCAGAATTGCAAACAGGGCAACGAAAACCCCGGCCGCAGTATGAGTGAATTCACGAATTGCGGCGCGTTGAAAAATCATCGTGTGTGAGAAAGCGTCAGCTTTGACATTCAGAGAAAACTTGGGGAATAATGCAGCCATTCATAAAATATGTCCGAAACAGGACAATTTCACCAAATCCCCGTCGCCCTTGAGGAGAGCACTTTGGAATTTAGCATAAAAAGCGGAAGCCCAGAAAAGCAACGCAGCGCTTGTGTTGTCGTCGGTGTATTCGAGGCTAGAAAGCTGTCGGCAGCGGCGGAGATTGTTGACCATGCGGCAACGCAATTTCTCAGCGATATCCTGCGTCGCGGCGATATGGAAGGCAAAGCCGGAACCAGCCTGCTGCTGCACGGCGTTCCCGGAGTTGAAGCGGATCGCATCCTCCTTGTAGGCCTTGGCAAGGAAAGGGAATTTCATGAAAAGGAATACCGTGCTGCCATTGCGTGCGCAGTCCGTCAACTCAATGAAACCGGGGGGTTCGATGGGACACTGTACCTGACCGAACTCAATGTCAAGAAGCGAGATGTGGCCTGGAAAATACGGCAAGCGGCAATTGTGGTGCAGGAAACCCTGTATCGCTTTGATCGACTTAAATCGAAAAAGGAAGAAGTCCGGCGTCCGCTTCGAAAGTTGACGTTCTGCGTCAATCGCCGCAATGAACTAACTATCGCGGAAACCGCACTGGCTCAAGGACTGGCAATTGCTGAAGGAATGGATCTCGCCAAAAATCTGGGCAATCTACCTGGAAATATATGCACTCCAAGTTATCTCGCGGAGCAGGCCAGCCTGCTGGGAAGCACGCTTGGGCTGGGTGTCGAAATTCTTGACCGGGGAGATATGGAGAAGCTAGGCATGAATACGCTGCTTTCAGTCGCCCGCGGGTCGACCGAGCCGCCAAAGTTCATCATACTGCGCCATGAAAGTGGCACCTCGGGCGCGAAACCCATCGTGCTGATCGGCAAAGGCATCACTTTCGATTCCGGCGGCATATCGCTTAAGCCGGGACTGGAAATGGACGAAATGAAGTACGACATGTGCGGCGCCGCCAGCGTACTGGGAGCGATCAAGGCAGCCGCCATGATGAAGTTGCCGATCAATATCATCGGGGTCATTCCGACGACGGAAAACATGCCGGGGGGCGCAGCCTCCAAACCGGGCGACGTGATCACGTCAATGTCGGGTAAAACAGTTGAAATACTGAACACCGACGCCGAAGGCCGGCTCATTCTGTGCGATGCGCTCACTTACGTCGAGCGTCTCGAACCGGAATGTGTCGTCGATGTTGCCACCCTGACTGGTGCGTGTGTCATCGCGCTCGGGGCAGTCGCCACCGGACTGTTGGCGAACGATGACAGTCTGGCGAAAGAATTGCTTGATGCCGGCCATGATGCCTATGATCGAGCTTGGCAGATGCCGCTGTGGGAAGACTATCAGGAGCAGTTGAAGAGCAATTTTGCCGATATGGCGAATATCGGAGGGCGCGCAGCGGGTACGATCACCGCCGCCTGTTTCCTTTCTCGCTTCGCCGAAAAATACAGATGGGCTCATCTCGACATCGCCGGCACCGCGTGGCGTTCTGGAAAGGAAAAGGGAGCGACTGGGCGACCGGTCCCTTTGCTGACACATTTTCTTATGGAGCGTGCGAATCGCAGCATTCAACAAGCCCCCAAACGCAGGCGGAAATGACGCAGATCACTTTTCTCCACGGCGCGCGCGACAGGCTCCAGGCGGTAGCGATCTGGATTGCGCGCGCGTATGGCGAGTCCAAGAAAGTGCTGGTCTATGTTCCCGATGGTGAAATTCTAGAAGGCCTTGATCGGCTGCTTTGGGTTCATCCAGCTACCGGCTTTACGCCGCACTGCAGGGCGACTGACACGCTGGCTTCGCTGACTCCTATTGTTCTCGCATCCGAGCTTGCGAACCCGCTGCATGACGATTATCTGTTGAATTTGTCGGATTCCGTTCCGCCCGGATTCAGTCGCTTCCGGCAGCTGGTCGAGATCGTCAGCATTGCCGATGAAACCAAGCGGCTTGGACGGGAACGGTATCGCTTCTATCGCGAGCGCGGTTATCCTCTCGAAGCTCAAGAAATTTCAGATGGAGCCCACTAAATGGCCGATGACGAGACAGCGGAACTGTTGCAAAAAGCCGACGCGCTGATTCGTCGCACCCGCGTATTTGTAGCCGGATCATCGCTCGAAAAGCCCGACGTGATGCAGGCAGCAGCCGAGGAAGACCTGCCGATACTGACCGACATCGTCACTGAAGACGAAGCCGCACTTGCCACGGCGCCACCGCATATGCAAAGGCATCTCGATGCGCTGCGCGAAGAGCTTTCACGCTGGCTGGATCAGGAATTACCCCAGGCCGTACTCAAAGTCACGGATGGATTGGCGGACCAACTCATGGGTGAATTGACACACCAGGCTGAAAAGAACCTCCTGCCGCGCATGATCGCCCGCCTTGACGGCACAAGCCTCGAGGCTGAGAGCGATAGTTGAATACAGGGGCAACTCGGGGCCAGATCGTCGGCATTGCCAGCTGTTCATGCCAAAACTAGGCCGGCGGCGCGGTGTCGGCGAATGCAGGCCTCTGCATTAGTTTGCCGTAAAGCTTGTCGAGATTCGGGTATTTCCCAGCCCAGGCAATGTCGCCAAGCCTAAATGAAACATATCCGAGCGCACAGCCCACGGCAATATCCGCCAAAGAAAGGCTGTTGCCGTGACACCAAGCCTGTTGTTCCAATTCCTCGGACATCGCTTGCAACGACTGGATAATTTTCCCGCGCTGGCGTTCGATCCAGGAGGCGCTGCGCTCGCCTTCCGGACGTTTTGACTCGAGAAACGCAGCAACTGCAGCATCGAGAACGCCGTCGGCCAGAGCTTCCCAGCGCTTGACGCTGATGCGTTCACGGCCTGAAGCGGGAATAAGTCGATTGTTGGGAGCTACGGTATCCAGATACTCCGCGATCACACGAGAATCAAACAGCGTGCCGTCATCGTCCAGTACCAGCACCGGAACTTTTCCCAACGGATTGTGAGCGACCACCTGATTCCCCTCCTCCCAAGGTGAGTCCAGCACCAGATCGTAGTCAATCTTCTTTTCGGCAAGAACTATTCGAATCTTGCGAACGTAGGGACTGGTAAGGGAGCCGATCAGTTTCATGGGGTCAAGTCACGTGGGGTAATGGCGGCGAAACTATAACATGGTGCCTGCTCCCCTTCGAGCGCTTTCAATCGAAACGACGAGGGCTGCATGGTAAAATGGCAATACAGTTCCCGCCACTGCCGGCGCCTGAAAACGCTCCGCCAAGACCATGACTCTTAACGCAATTACAGCACTTTCGCCACTTGACGGTCGATACGCGGGGAAGGTGGAAAGCCTGCGCCTCCACTTTTCGGAATATGGTCTCATACGCAACCGTGTGCGGGTGGAAGTGGAATGGCTCAAGGCCCTTGCCGAAGCGCCCGAGATTGTCGAATGTCCGGCGTTTTCCGCAGCGACGCTCGACGAACTCGACCGCCTTGTTGCAGATTTTTCAGTCGCTGACGCCGAAGCGATCAAGAAAATCGAGTCGCGCACCAATCATGACGTCAAGGCCATGGAGTACTGGCTCAAGGAAGCCTTGGCCGCCAATTCGGAAGTCATGCGCGTCAGCGAGTTCATCCATTTTGGGTGCACATCCGAAGACATCAACAATGTCTCGCATGCGCTCATGCTGGCAGATGGGGTAGTCGGCAACCTGATTCCGGAGCTGGATCGCGTTATCGCGCGGATGCGCGAACTGGCGCATCAATTGGCCGAGATGCCGATGCTCGCCCGAACTCACGGGCAACCGGCCACACCAACGACCCTGGGCAAGGAGATGGCCAATATTGCCGCGCGACTCATGCGCTGTCGCAAGCAAATAACGGCTGTGTCTCTGACGGCAAAGTTCAACGGTGCGGTAGGCAACTACAACGCTCATCTGGCAGCCTATCCGGATATCGACTGGGAGTCTTTCAGCCGCCGCTTTGTCGAGTCTCTCGGTCTGGAGTTCAATCCCTACACGATCCAGATCGAGCCACACGACGCCATGGCCGAGTTGTTCGATGCCGTGGCGCGAACCAATACCGTATTGATCGACGCGGACCGAGATATCTGGCAATACATTTCGCTGGGCTACTTCAAGCAAAAACTGAAAGATGGCGAGATCGGCTCGTCGACCATGCCCCACAAAGTCAATCCCATTGACTTTGAGAATTCCGAGGGCAATCTCGGCCTGGCCAACGCAGTGCTTCGCCATCTGGCGGAAAAACTGCCTGTCTCCCGATTACAGCGCGACCTGACCGACTCCACTGTGCTGCGAAACATGGGTGTCGCCTTCGGCCATACCTTGCTGGCATTTGATTCGACTCTGCGCGGGCTCGCCAAACTCGAAGCCAACCCGCAGCGTCTTGCCGAAGATCTCGATACCGCCTGGGAAGTACTCGCAGAACCGGTGCAAACCGTCATGCGTCGTTTCGGCGTACCCAATCCTTATGAGCAACTCAAGGAGCTGACGCGCGGCAAAGGCATTGAAAAGGGGGCTTTGCGTGAATTCATCGAGAAGCTGCCCTTGCCGGAAAGCGACCGCCAGCGCCTGTTGGACATGACTCCGGCTTCCTATATCGGCAAAGCTGCGGAACTGGCAAAAAGGATTTGAAATGTCATTTGCCGACAACCTCAAATCAATCCCCCGCATTTCTCACATCGCAGCCATTCATCTGCTCGATAGCGATGGTGCGCTCGCCGGAACCATAGAGAACAAGCCTGGACAAACAGGATCGCTGGCGGTCTATAACCACCTCGGACAGGTCTATGGCGCAATCACATGCGAGGCGGCCAGGAAAGGCCTGGAACTGTTTTCAGAGCATGCCGATGATGCCCGCCAGAACCCAGGCAAACATCCGAATATCGATCGACTTCTGGCGCTGGTGGCGGATGGGAAAAACCAACTGCGCATCAAGCATGTCTTCGCGACAAGCGTCGAGTAGCTGACTCGCTCGGCGAAAGCGAATCACCCGATAGTCGGCAGAAGCGGTTTCTCAAGCAAGCACGCAGCATCACCGTTGTCATTGCTTCCGGCGCCAATGCAGGGCGAAAAACCCAACCTGGGACGCCGTGTTGCCAGCGCCGACTTTTCAGCCGATGGTCGCTGGCAGGGTCTGCGTCTTCCCCGACCCGCTGTGGCCCTTCAGACCACTGCTTCCTGTTTCTCTATTTTCGGCTGAATGAACTGCTCTCGTGACACGCCCATCCACATCACCAGCGGGCTTGCCACCAGCACTGAAGAGTAAATGCCGAACAGAATGCCGATGGTCAATGCCAGCGCGAAATAGTGCAATGCCGGACCGCCGAAAATCAGCATCGAAGTGACCATCATCTGCGTGCTGCCATGGGTGATGATGGTGCGCGATATCGTGCTGGTGATGGCGTGATTGAGCACTTCGGGCGTGGTCAGCCCGCGTTTCTTCTTGAAAGTTTCGCGTACCCGGTCAAACACTACCACCGACTCATTGACCGAGTAGCCGAGCACCGCCAGCACCGCCGCCAGCACGGGCAACGAGAACTCCCATTGAAAGAAAGCAAAGAAGCCGAGAATAATCACCACGTCATGCATGTTGGCGATGATCGCCGAAAGCGCAAAACGCCATTCGAAACGCATCGCCAGATAGCCCATGATGCCGATGATTACCAGTAATAGGGCCAGCGCTCCGTCTTCGGCGAGTTCCCTGCCAACCTGCGGCCCGACGAATTCGACTCGTTTCAACCCGAATGCCGCGCCGTCTGCCGTCGCGGTTGCCTCGGTGCTCACGATTTTTGCCAGGGACGCCATCACCTGATCGCCGACTTTCGAGGTTTCGGCGCCCTTGGCCAAAGGCACGCGGATCAATACGTCGCGCGAGGAGCCAAAGTTTTGTACTTGGGTGTCGGTAAAGCCGTCGCTTTCCAGTTGCTTACGTATCTGTTGCAGTTCAGGTGCCTGTGAATACGCGACCTCGATCAGCGTACCGCCGGTGAACTCGACCGAGAGATGCAAGCCCCGGCTTACCAGGAAGAACACCGCCAGCAGGAAGGTTAGCAATGAAATGACATTGAACACCAGCGCATGGCGCATGAAAGGAATGTCTTTGCGAATGCGAAAAAATTCCATGTCAGGCTCCCGGTTTCCAAACTTGTCCGATGCTGACCGATGTCAGTTTGCGTCGACTGCCGTAGATCAGGTTGATCAGCGCCCGCGATACGACAACCGAGCTGAATATCGAGGTCAGAATACCCAGACAATGCACCACGGCGAAACCTCGTACCGGCCCGGAACCAAATATCAGCAGGGCCACGCCAGCGATCAGGGTGGTGATATTCGAGTCGAGAATTGTCGCCCAGGCACGCTCGTAGCCGGCAGTGATCGCGGCCTGCGGGGAATTGCCGCCGCGCAGTTCCTCGCGTATCCGCTCGTTGATCAGCACGTTGGCATCGATCGCCATGCCGAGCGTCAGCGCGACCGCGGCGATACCGGGGAGTGTCAGCGTGGCCTGCAGCAAGGAAAGCAGCGCCACCAGCAACAGTAGATTTGCCGACAGTGCAAACACCGACACGGCTCCGAACAGCAGGTAGTACGAAGACATGAACACGGCGATCGCGACAAAACCCCACTGCGTCGAACTGAAGCCCTTGGCGATGTTGTCGGCACCGAGACTTGGACCGATGGTGCGTTCTTCGATGATTTCCATCGGTGCCGCAAGCGATCCGGCACGCAACAGCAAGGCGACATCGTTGGCTTCAACAGTGCTCATGCGGCCGGAAATCTGCACCCGGCCACCGCCGATCTCCGTGCGTATCACCGGCGCGGTTACCACCTCGCCCTTGCCTTTTTCTATCAGCACAATCGCCATGCGCTTGCCGACGCTCTCACGCGTTACGTCCTTGAATATGCGAGCACCGGCTGAATCAAGCGACAAATGGACAGCGGCTTCCTGAGTCTGGCTGTCGAACCCCGGCTGGGCATCTGTCAGCCGTTCACCGGTCAACACCACCTGCTTTTTGACCAGCAAGGGCTGACCACCGCGCTCGACGAAGTATTCAGTACCGGGAGGCGGCTGGCCTCGTGCCGCTCGCTCCATGACATTCGGATCGGCGCTGGCCTCATCATCGACCATGCGCACTTCAAGAGTCGCGGTACGACCCAGAATATCCTTGGCCTTGGCGGTGTCCTGAACGCCCGGCAACTGCACCACGATACGATCCGCGCCCTGTTGCTGGATGACTGGCTCGGCAACGCCGAGTTCGTTGATGCGGTTGTGCAGGGTCGTAATGTTCTGCTTGACCGCGAATTCCTGAATGCGCTTCTGCGCCACAGGTTTGAGCGTCGCGATCAGTTTGAGATCGGCGCCGTCCTGAGCTTCGAGCAGTTGTAAATCCGGTTGATTGTCGATCAGGAAGGCAAGCGCCTTTTCCCGGGTTTCGGCGTCCCGAAAACCGATCGAAACAGTTTGTCCGTTGCGGTTGATGCCGCTGTGACGAATGTTCTTGTCTCGCAACAGGCTGCGCAAGTCCGCGCCCGTGGAATCCAGGCGTTTGGTCAGCGCGCCCTGCATATCCACCTGCAACAGAAAATGCACGCCACCCCGCAAATCAAGGCCGAGATACATGGGCAGGGCATGTATGCCCGTCAGCCAATTGGGAGAGTCCGACACCAGATTCAATGCAACGCTATAGCTTGCATCGTCGGCGACAGGATTGAGCGCCTTTTCAATGACGTCCTTGGCCTTGATCTGGCTATCGGTATCCGGCAATCGGACCCGAATGCTCGTCAGATCCAGAACAATTCCTTGCGGCAGGATCGCCGCCGTCTTCAACGCCTCTTCCACCCGGGCCAATAATTTGGCGTCGACTTTGTGAGTCGACTTCACGCTGGCCACTTGCACGGCCGGCGCTTCACCAAAAAAATTGGGCAGGGTGTAGAGCAGTCCAAGCACCAGGGCGATTAACACCGTGGCGTTCTTCCAGAGCGGATAGCGATTCATGGCATGGTAGCCGCTGCCGCGTTGACGCGGCCGGCTTGGTAATTACAGGTTTTTCAGTGTGCCCTTGGGCAGCAGCGCGCCCACGGAGTTCTTCTGCACGGTAATCACCACCGCGCCATCCTTGCCTTCGGCCACTTCCAGGCTGAGATAATTCTCACCCACCTTGGAAATGCGACCGGCTATGCCACCCTGGGTGACCACTTCATCGCCCTTGGCCAGCTCGCTAACCATCTTCTGTTGCTCTTTGGCCTTCTTCATTTGCGGTCGAATCATCACGAACCACAGCACAACGAACATGAGAATGATGGGCAGCATGCTCATCAGACCGCCCGACGGATCGGCGGCGGCACCCGCTGCCTGCGCGTAAGCATTTGAAATCAGCACTATGAGTCTCCAAGAATGTCGGACATAACCGGTGAATTATACCTGCTCGCTGGTCCGCCCCCGGTTAAAGCGATGGCGAAAAGCGGCGAAATCACGCTGCTCTATTGCGCCGCGCATTTCGGCCATCAACGTCTGGTAATAGAACAGATTGTGGATGGTGTTCAGCCGGGCGCCGAGAATCTCGCCGATGCGGTGCAAATGATGCAGGTAGGCACGCGAAAAATTCCGGCAGGTATAGCAGCCACAGCTTTCATCCAGCGGACGGGTATCGTTCTTGTGCTTCGCGTTCTTGATTTTCACATCGCCGTGACGGGTAAATAGCCAACCGTTGCGTGCATTGCGCGTCGGCATCACGCAGTCAAACATGTCGATTCCCTGACCGACTGCATACACCAGATCCTCCGGCGTGCCGACTCCCATCAGATAGCGTGGCTTGTCGGCCGGCAAGCGCGGCGCCGTGTGGGCCAGGATGCGCGAAAACTCATCCTTGGGTTCACCGACCGAGAGGCCGCCAATGGCAAAACCATCAAAACCGATATCGATCAAGCCGGCCAGCGATTCGTCGCGCAAGCTTTCATGCATGCCCCCCTGGACAATACCGAACAAGGCGTTCGGGTTTTCCAGCCGGTCATGCGCGTCGCGCGATCGCCGGGCCCAGCGCAGGCTCAGACGCATCGATTCGGCCGCCGCGAGCAACTCCGCCGGATAGGGCGTGCATTCGTCGAAGATCATCGCCACGTCCGAGTTCAGCACATGCTGAATCCGCATCGACTCTTCGGGCGTGAGAAACAGACGATCGCCGTTGATGGGTGAAGCGAACTTCACGCCTTCTTCGCTGATCTTGCGCAGATCGCCGAGTGAGAACACCTGGAAGCCGCCCGAGTCGGTCAGGATCGGGCCGTCCCAGCCCATGAAACGATGCAGTCCGCCATGTGCCGCGACCACCTCCAGCCCGGGCCGCAACCAAAGATGAAAGGTATTGCCGAGAACGATCGAAGCGCCGATGCCGACCAGCTCTTCGGGCGACATGGCCTTGACCGCACCGTACGTTCCCACCGGCATGAAAGTCGGCGTTTGCGCTACGCCGTGCGCAAGCGTCAATGTGCCCCGCCGCGCGGCACCGTCAGTGGCAAGCAGTTCGAAAATCACTCGGACAATCCCGCTTTTCTATGCAACAACATGGCGTCACCGTAACTGAAGAAGCGATACTTTTCGGAAACCGCGTGGCGATAGGCGGATCGGATTTCCTCCAGTCCGGCGAATGCCGAGATCAACATCAGCAGCGTCGATTTCGGCAAATGAAAATTTGTAATCAACATATCCACCACGCGGAATTGGAAACCCGGAGTGACAAACAGCGCCGTCTCGCCAGCGCCGACTTTCAGGCCACCTTCCAGGGCGGCCGATTCCAGCGCGCGCAAGGATGTCGTGCCGACCGCGACGATGCGTCCGCCAGCCGCCCGCGTCTTCGCGATCGCGTCGACAGTCGAGGAAGGCAGCTCGTAACGTTCGGTATGCATGCGATGCTCGGCCAGGTTGCTCACCCGTACTGGCTGGAAAGTTCCGGCACCGACATGCAAAGTGACATAGGCGATGCCGACGCCCATCTCGTGCAGGCGAGACAGCAGATCCCTGTCGAAGTGCAAGCCGGCGGTGGGTGCGGCGACCGAGCCCTTCTCCCGCGCATACACGGTCTGGTAGCGCTCTTCGTCCGGTACCCCGGCGGCACGATCGATATAGGGCGGCAGTGGCAAGCGGCCATGACGTTCAATGAGTTCGGCGGCGTCGCCGGCAAAGCGCAAACGATAAAACTCGCCCTCCCGTCCCAGCACATCGACATCAAGCGCACTTTCAAGCCACAAGCGACTGCCCGGCTGCGGCGATTTGCTTGCCCGCACCTGTGCCAGCACATCGCCAGAACTCAACATGCGCTCTACCAGGATTTCGACTTGTCCGCCGCTGTCCTTGCGACCCAGCAGGCGCGCATGCAAGACGCGACTGTCATTCATCACCAGCAGATCGCCCGCACGCAACTGGTTGGGCAAATCCACAAACTGGCTGTCTGCCCGCCGCTTGCGGTCAAGCACCAGAAGCCGACTCGCCGAACGCGCAGGCAAAGGCTCTTGAGCGATGAGTTCAGGCGGTAGCGTGTAATCGAAATCGGAAAGCGATAAGGGCATCAAAATGGCATGAGACGGGAAGCAGGAATTGATCGGCGTTGTGCCGAGGCTATGCTTGAACGGCTCTCATTCCTCTGATCGTTGATAGTCGCTTCGCTTAAGCACGGCCAGATCAACCAGAATCAGTTGCCCATCCTCTTCCTCTATCAGTCCCTGAACCAGGAGATCGCGCATTACGCGGCTGACCATTTCACGCGATGCGCCAATCATCTTGGCGATATCCTGCTTCGAAATCTTGTGCGTCACAACTTGGCGCCCGTTCACGGTTTCCGCCGATTCCAGCAACAGTCGCGCGACACGGCCATAGACATCGAGCAGCGCAAGACTCTCGATGTTGCGGTCGGCCAGGCGCAAGCGTTTAGTCAAATTGCGCATGATGAACAGGGAGACGTCGGGATTGTCCACCAGGCACTGCTTGAAATCGGCCTTGCCTATCATCACCACCTCGCTGGACTCGACCGCCAATACCGTCGCCGAACGCGGATGGTCGTCGAGCACGCCCATCTCGCCGAAGAGCTCTCCGGGACCGAGCATCGACAGGATGACCTCGCGTCCCTCCTTGTCGCTGACTTGCACCTTCAGCGCGCCAGAGAGGACAAAGTAGATGTTGTCGGTACGATCGCCATCATGCAAGACCACGGTGTTCCGCGGAATATTACGCAGCATGGAAACCCGGGTCAGGGGCGCAAGACAGTCGTCGTCGAGCGTCTCGAAAATCGGCAGCGCCCGAAGCACTGTCATTGAAACTCCAGATTTCGGCGTTATCAAAACCTACCCTCCACGAGGCTGAACAAGTGTCCAGAGCGCTCAGTGTAATCCGGAATTCCGCAGTTTTTCTCCTGCTGCCCTTGTTACCGGCATGGGGTGTCACCAACGCGTCGCCAATAAAACAACCCCGAATTCGAGAGAATTCTCGCCACATCCATTCATTTCAGAGCAGCACTGTCCGTTTTCACGATCATGACTGGCGCTCTTGGTGCCGGGGGGGGAAGTCGAATCCCCACGCCTTGCGGCGGCGGTGTTTGAGACCGCTACGTCTACCGATTCCGTCACCCCGGCCCGGGGGTTCGCAGCACGTCGAAACCAGCGCTGCGAGGCGCGCATTATCCGACAAACTTCATCGTCTCACAATGTCCCCAGCCTGAATCTATTGTCGGCTTGCCTCGCGGCACTCCATTGAGCTACGAATCAAAGCCCGATTCGCCATGAATCCAGCCGACGCAAAGCGACCGTGAACAGTAACGCGCGGTAGATTCGCCAAATGCCAAAAGCGCATTTCCATTTCCATTTCCATTTCCATTTCCAGTGTCGCGCACAACGCGACCGAACTATCCGAGTACGCGACTGATCGTGGCGTTCCACGAGACACGCGTTAAAACCGGGAAGCATCGTGCAACTGGTGCACTGCGCAATGAAATTGCGACGAAGTCCCACCTGACTTTATTCCATTGCTTGCATGATTTCTCAAATAGATATTTCCCATTTACGCTGCGCGATTTGTATGCAAGACTTAAACATTCGCTCGACCCATGAGGCTTTGTTTCTGATTCAACAAGTGTTAAGTTTGCTCGCGAAACAGCTATAGATTCAAAATAATGATACGGAGGATAACCAAGCATGGAAATGAACGTCACACGGAGAACCGTACTTCGCGGCGCCGGCAGTCTGGGGGCGCTTTCAGCGCTGATTGCAGCCGGAGTGCTCAAGCCCACTGCCGCTTTTGCGGCAGAGTGGAACAAGGCCGCGTTTGAAGCCCAGGATACGACCGGCGTACTCAAAGGTCTCGGAGCAGGAACGCCAGGCGAACACAAGGGCCTGATCCTCAAGGTCCCCGATATTGCGGAGAACGGCGCTGTCGTGCCGGTCGACGTGGTGAGCACCATTCCCAACACGGTTTCAATTGCAATTCTGGTCGAGAAGAATCCGCTACCGCTTTCCGCTCATTTCGATTTTGCCAACGGCGCCCTGCCGGAAGCTGCGGTGCGCCTGAAACTGGGACAAACGTCGCTGGTCAAGGCGGTCGTCAAGGCTGATGGCAAGTTCTATATTGCGCAAAAAGAAGTCAAGGTTACCGTCGGCGGCTGCGGCGGCTAAGCAGACCCAATAGACAGGATAAAGAAGGGAGTACACCATGTCAGATCCAATGAAGATTCGCGCAAAACTGAGCGGAGATGTTGCTGAAATCAGAGTTCTGATGGGCCACGCGATGGAGACCGGACAGCGCAAAGACGCTGCCGGCAAAACCATCCCGGCCCATTTCATTCAATCAATGACCGTCGAGGTTGCGGGCAAGATAGTTGTCGATGGGCAAATCGGCACGTCCGTATCGCGCAACCCGGTCTTTGGCTTCAAAGTAAAAGGCGCCAAAGCAGGCGACAAGGTCGTTATCAGTTGGGTTGACAACAAAGGAGACAAGCGGTCCGACGAAGTCGCCGTTGCCTGACACCCTATCCGTTACCCCGCAAAGGCCGGCAATCAAGACCGGCGGCATGCACCCTGGAGGAGAAACCATGAAATACCGCATCGCTATCATGGCAGCGCTGGCTGTCACATGGACCGGGTCGGTTCTGGCTCAGGCCAAGGATCCCACTATTGCCGGCATCGAAAAATACCGCGAAATGCTCGGTGATGACAATCCGGCAGAACTGTACGAAGCGCGTGGCGAAATACTGTGGAAAAAGGCAGCCGGCCCTAAAAACGTCTCGCTCGAGAAGTGTGACTTGGGCCTCGGCCCAGGCGTGGTCAAAGGTGCTTACGCCAAAACCCCGCGTTACTTCGGCGATGCGGGTCGCGTCATGGACATCGAGTCGCGCATCAATTGGTGCAGGGAGACGATTCAGGGATTCAGCACTGCCGATATCGTGAAAAAACCCTTTGGCAGTGCCGACAAACCCTCCGAAATTGAGGACCTCCTGGCTTATGTGGTAACCGCCTCGAAGGGCATGAAGATTTCGCCGCCCAACAGTCATCCCAAGGAGCTGGAGGCCTTTGCGCTTGGCGAAGCATTGTTCCATCTGCGTGCCGGTCCCTACGATTTCTCGTGCGGAACCTGTCATGCCGTAGATGGAATGCGCATTCGCCTGCAGGAACTTCCCAACCTGACCAAGACAGCGGATGCCAAGGGTGCCTACACAGGTTGGCCGGCCTATCGTGTATCGACCAGCCGCTTGCATTCCATGCAATGGCGCATCAATGACTGCTTCCGCCAGCAGCGATTCCCCGAACCCAAGTACATGTCGGAATCGGTCAACGCTCTGATCACCTTTCTGGCCGTCATGGGCGAAGGTGCGGAGTACAAGGGCCCGGCCCTGAAGCGCTAAAGAGGAGAGACGAAATGAAAAAAATCAACACCACCGTGCTGGCCGCCGCCGTGGCCCTCACCACCTTCCTCGCCGCGGGCTGCGCCACCGAGCGCGAGCATCACGCTTCGCCGGAAATGATGAAAAAAGCCACCATTGCGGTCAAGCGCGATTTCCAGGAAAAAGGCATCGCCAAAATGGATCGCGTTGCCACCGACAAACTGCAGGACATTTGCAACCGCAGCGGCGACAACCCGTCGCCGGAAATGGCTGCCATGCTGGAGTCCGAGCAAACGACAACTCTGAAGCTCCCGGCCGATGGCAATTATATGGGCGACTGGAAGGCGGGCGAAAAGCTGGCCCAGAGCGGCCAAGGCTTGACATGGAATGCCAAGGCCGGCGCGCCGAATGGCGGCAACTGCTACAACTGCCATCAGATTTCGCCCGAAGAGCTTTCCTACGGCACGATCGGTCCGAGCCTGCTGGGTTTTGGCAAGACTCGTGGCTACACCAGCGAAACTCAGAAATACGCCTATGCCAAGATCTACAACTCCAAGGCTTTCACCGCCTGTTCGGCGATGCCGCGCTTCGGCCACGTCGGCGCCCTGGACGAAAAGCAGATCAAGGATCTTGTCGCCTTGCTCGTCGATCCTAAATCGCCCGTCAACAAGTAAGACGGCTCCCCGCACCACAGGCCTGGCCTCGGTCAGGCCTTTTTTACGCACCCCGAGAGGTAACACCATGTCCTCGATGAACCGCCGCGAATTTCTGCAAATGCTGGCCGCCGCCTCGGTCGCGGGTGTCGCTCTTGATTCCCGCCCGCTGCTCGCCGCTGAAAATGGCGACGCACTTTACGATATGCCGAAGTTCGGCAATGTGCGTTTCATGCACTTTACCGACTGCCACGCCCAACTGCTGCCGATCTGGTTTCGCGAACCGAGCGTCAATCTCGGCATCGGCGCCGCGCTGGGCAAGGCGCCGCATCTGGTCGGCGAACACCTGCTGAAGGCCTTCGGCATCAAGCCCGGAACACGCGAGGCGCATGCGTTTACCTATCTGGACTTTGCCCAGGCGGCTAAAACCTATGGCAAGGTCGGCGGCTTCGCTCATCTTGCGACATTGGTCAAACGTTTGCGTGCCCAGCGCCCAGACGCGTTGCTGCTGGACGGCGGCGATACCTGGCAAGGCTCCGCCACCGCCTTGTGGAGCAAGGGCCAGGACATGGTCGATGCCTGCAAGCTGCTCGGCGTCGACATGATGTCGGCGCACTGGGAATTCACCCTGGGCGACAAGCGCGTGCAGGAAATCGTCGAGAAGGACCTGAAAGGCCACATCGATTTTCTGGCACAGAACGTCAAGACGACGGACTTTGGCGATCCGGTATTCCCGCCCTATGCAATGCGCGAAATGAACGGCGTGTCCGTCGCGGTGATCGGCCAGGCATTTCCCTATACGCCGATCGCCAATCCGCGCTACATGATGGCTGACTGGACGTTCGGCATCCAGGACGAGAACATGCAGAAGATGGTGAATGAGGTGCGCGCCAAGGGAGCAAAAGTCGTCATCGTGCTGTCTCACAACGGCATGGATGTCGATCTCAAGATGGCATCGCGCGTGACGGGTGTCGATGCCATCATGGGCGGGCATACCCATGACGGGGTGCCGCAGCCAATAATCGTCAAGAATTCCGGTGGCCAGACGCTGGTCACCAACGCCGGATCGAACGGAAAATTCCTCGCCGTGCTCGACTTCGATGTTCGCGGCGGCAAAGTTCAGGATTTTCGCTACAAGCTTCTGCCCATATTCTCCAACCTGCTGCCCGCCGACACCCAAATGGCAGCCTATATCGAAAAGATACGCACTCCGCACAAGCAAAAGCTTGAAGAGCAACTCGCCGTCACGGAGGGGCTGCTTTATCGACGGGGCAACTTCAACGGCAGTTGGGATCAGCTGATTCTGGATGCCCTGATGGAAGTCAAGGGCGCCGACATTGGCTTTTCGCCGGGCTTCCGCTGGGGAACCACGCTGCTGCCGGGAACCGCCATCACCTTTGAGCACCTGATGGATCAAACCGCGATTACTTATCCCTATGCGACCCTGAACGAAATGAAAGGCGAGCGGGTCAAGGAGGTACTCGAAGACATCGCTGACAACCTCTACAACCCCGATCCCTACTACCAGCAGGGTGGCGACATGGTCCGTGTCGGTGGCATGAGCTATACCTGCGACCCCAACGCAAAAGCCGGTCGCCGCATTTCAGACATGCGCCTCGGCGGCAAGCCGATCATGGCGGAGAAAACCTACAAGGTTGCCGGCTGGGCGCCGGTTGATCCCGCTGCCACGGGAGAACCCGTTTGGGATGTCGTCGCCGGCTGGTTGAAGGACAAAAAGACCATCAGCGCGCGCAAGGTCAACGATCCAAAGCTGACCGGCATGAAGGGCAATCCGGGCATCGCCTAACATCTTGTTACCAGCCGCGTGGAGCGGATCGTCTAGAATCCCCGGCATGAAAACAACCGCTCGTTTTGGCCTTGTCGGCCTGGTGTTGATCGCTCTGGCGGGCGCCGGCTATTGGGGATGGCGCAGTTTCGGCGCGGTCGGCGACGCGCCGAAGTTCAAGCTGGGCAAGGCTGAAATCGGTCCGCTTACCTCGGCCGTTTCGGCCACCGGCACCCTGAACCCGGTCGTTTCGGTGCAAGTCGGCTCGCAGGTTTCGGGACAGATCAAAGAGATCCTGGTCGACTTCAACTCACCGGTAAAAGTCAATCAGCTGATTGCCCGCATCGATCCCGAGACGTTTCAGTATCGGGTGCGCCAGGCGGAAGCCGACGTGGAGGCTGCCCGAGCCGCGCTCGGTGTGCAGCGGGCCGAGGTGCTGCGCGCCAAGGCCAATCTTGCGGAGTTCCAGCGCGACTTCGAGCGCAAGAAGCTGCTGGTCGAGAGGAACTTCCTTTCATCCGCTGAGCGGGAAAAGGCGCAGAGTGTTCTCGATGCCGGTCGTGCCGCTTTACAAGTCACCGAATCGCAATCCAAAAACAGCGAAGCACAGGTGCGCCAGCGCGAAGCTCAGTTGGGGCAGGCCCGCATTGATCTGGAGCGCACGGCGATCAAGGCTCCGGTCGACGGCATCGTCGTCAAGCGCAGTGTCGAACCAGGACAGACCGTCGCCGCCAGCCTGCAGTCGCCCGAATTGTTCGTGATCGCCAAAAGCCTCACCGACATGCAAGTGGAAACCTCGATCGATGAAGCCGATGTTGGGCGCATCCGCAAGGGGCAGAAAGCCAGCTTCACAGTGGATGCTTTTGCCGGCCGCGATTTCGTTGGCGAAGTCATCCAGGTGAGGAAAGCGGCGACCGTGGTATCCAATGTCGTCACCTACATCGTGGTGGTTTCTGCCGCGAATCCCGATCTCACCCTGCTTCCCGGAATGACCGCCAATGTCCGCATCGTCACCGCGCACAAGGACAATGCGCTCAAGCTGCCGAATGCCGCGTTACGCTATCGGCCGCCGGGTGCGACCGACGAAAAGAAGAGCGAAACCACCGTCTCGCCAGCGCCGACTTCGACGGGTGGTACAGGCGGCGGGCAAGCTCAGTTGCGCGAGCGCCTGGCCACCGAGCTCAAGCTCGACGCCGATCAGCGGGCCAAACTGGATGCCATATTTGCCGGCATGCGTGAAAAATTCCAGGCAGCGCGCGACCTCCCTGACGCGGAAAAAAACCGCGCGCAGGAACGCAATCGTGCCGAAATCCGCGAGAAAGTCGCTCTCATACTGAGCACCGAGCAAAAGCTCCGCTACGCCGAAATGGCCAGTGACGCACAAGCGGCGCGCGCCGGCGGTGGTGGCGGCAGCGGTCGAATCTGGATCATGGGTGAAGATGGCAGTCCAAAAGCGATCAATCTGCGTCTGGGCATCACCGACGGCAGCATGACGGAAATCATCTCGGGCGAGATCAAGGAAGGCAGCGAGATGATCATCGGCCAGCAGACCAAGAATGGCGGCAAGGCCTCCGGTATGCCAGGCCCGCGCCTGTTCTGATTCTGCTCATCATGGCGGAGACACTGATCCGGGTCGAGGAACTCGCCAAGGAATACCGCATGGGCAGCACCACGGTGCCGGCACTGTGCGGAGTGAGTCTTGACATTGCGGTGGGTGAATTCGTCGCGGTCATGGGGCCTTCCGGGTCGGGAAAATCCACCTTCATGAATCTGCTGGGCTGTCTCGATCACCCCAGTGGGGGACGCTACTGGCTTGGCGGTGAGGAAGTTTCGCGGCTTACGGGAGATGAACTTGCGCGCGTACGCAACCGTAAAGTCGGCTTCGTGTTTCAGCACTTCAATTTGCTCGCCCGGACCTCGGCGCATGACAATGTCGCGCTGCCCCTGCTGTATAGCGCCATGCTGCCGGAAGACCGCTATCAACATGCCGCGCAACGCCTGGCCCAGGTCGGCTTGGCGGATCGCTTGGATCATCATCCGGCGCAACTCTCGGGCGGCCAGCAGCAAAGAGTGGCCATCGCCCGCGCGCTGGTCAACAACCCGCAACTGGTGCTGGCCGACGAACCCACGGGGGCGCTGGATTCACGCACCAGCGTCGAAATCATGGCCCTATTGCAACAGCTGAATCGCGAGGGCATCACCATCGTGCTGGTGACTCACGAGTACGATGTTGCGCACTTTGCAAAACGCATCATCAGCTTTCGCGACGGCAGGATCATCGAAGACATGAGCAACGCGGCCAACGACGCAGCGGCCTTGCTCAAATGAACTTCACCGCCACGCTTGGCATTGCCTTGCTCGCGCTGCGCGTCAACAAGATGCGTTCGGCCCTGACCATGCTTGGCATCATCATCGGCGTCGCCGCGGTGATCATCATGATCGCCGTCGGCAACGGCGCTCAGGCGCGGGTGGAAGAGCAAATCAAGAGCCTTGGCTCCAACATCATCATGGTCCTCAACGGCTCCACCACCTCCAGCGGCGCACGGGGGGGTTACGGCTCACAACTGACGATCACCGAGGACGACGCCTATGCGATGAACCGGGAGGTCGATGGCATCCAGGCCGCGGCGCCCAGCTTGAGAGGCTCGGGTCAGGTTGTAATCGGCAACGCCAACTGGTCCACCACCCTCTATGGCACCACGCCCGAATACCTGGCGGTGCGCGAATGGCCTATTGTCGATGGCCGCGGCTTCGAGCCGTCCGAAATGAATGGCGCCAGCAAGGTAGTACTGCTCGGACAAACCGTGGCGCTAAACCTTTTCGGCGAATCCAGTCCGATCGATCAGGTGGTTCGCGTCAACAAAGTGCCGCTCACCGTGATCGGTGTGCTAGACCGCAAGGGCCAGAACATGATGGGACAGGATCAGGATGACATTCTGCTGATGCCGATCAGCACGGCAAGGAAACGCGTGCTTGGGTCGACCCGTTACGCTAAAAGTCGCAGCGTCGGCTCGATCATGGTCAAGATTCGGGATGGCGCCAACATGGCCGAGGCGGAGAACAGCATGCGCGAATTGTTGCGCCAGCGCCACCGCTTGCAAAAGGGTCAGGACGACGACTTCTACGTTCGCAACCTGTCCGAGATCCTTGAAGCGCAGGAGGCATCGTCGAAGGTCATGACCTTGCTGCTCGCCGCGGTTGCCTCAGTCTCGCTGCTGGTGGGCGGTATCGGCATCATGAACATCATGCTGGTCTCGGTCACCGAGCGCACCCGCGAGATCGGCCTGCGCATGGCGGTCGGCGCCCGCTCCCGCGACATACTGACCCAGTTTCTGGTCGAGGCCGTCACGCTCTCCCTGATTGGCGGCGCCATAGGCATCCTGCTTGGCATCGGCGGTTCGATGTTGATCGCCGAACTCGCCGACTGGCGCACCGAACTGTCGAGTGCCTCGATTGTGCTGGCGGCCGGCTTTGCTGGAGTGGTCGGCGTGTTCTTTGGCTACTATCCGGCAAAAAAAGCCTCGCGCCTTCTGCCCATCGAGGCACTTCGCTATGAGTAGCCAGACCCTGATGGCGCAAACTCAAACAGTCTCAATCGTCGAAGACAGGGCTACCGGCTGCAATACCCACCATGGCTGAAGAAGTCGAACTCAAGCTGGCGCTTGCCGAAGCCGATCAAGCACGTTTTCTGCGTCACCCGCTATTGAAACTGGCGGTCGAGCGTCGTACCGAGAATCTGGACAATATCTACTACGACACAGCGGAACTTTCCCTGCGCCACCGCGGGATTGCCTTGCGCCTGCGGCGCAAGGGGCGCGACTGGCTGCAAACGATAAAGCTTGCAGGGCGCTCAGCGGCGGGACTCAGCAGCCGACCCGAATGGGAAACGCCCTACAGCGGCCGATTTGACTTCTCGCTCATCGACCAGTCAGGCGTGCGCGAGTGGTTGCAGCGACCTCGTTTGCTGGCAGGCATCGTACCCATCTGCGAAACACGTTTCCGCCGCATAAGCTGGCGATTTGGCGCCGGGCCCGGCGCCGTATTGGTGACCTTGGATCGGGGCTGGATCATCGCCAACGGTCGCCGGGAAGCCATCTCCGAAATCGAACTGGAGTTGGACGGCGCGCCGGTCCACGCGATATTCGACCTTGCGATACAGTTCGGCCAGCGCGTCGCCCTGACGCCATCGGTGGTGTCCAAGGCCGAGCGCGGTTATCGACTGCACGCGGGCACTGCGCCGACGCCAATCAAAGCCGAAGAACTTGCCCTGTCGGCGACAATGCTCCCGTTCGAAGCCTTTCATCGCATCGCGCTATCCTGCCTGGAGCACCTGCAGCAGAATCATTCGGGCGCGCTGAGCAGTGAAGACCCCGAGTACATCCACCAAATGCGTGTTGCCACACGCAGGCTGCGCGCGGCATTGCGTCTATTCGCCCCGATACTGCCCGAGTCGCTTGCCAATCCCCTGGAGGCACCACTCTCGGCGCTGATGCAGCAGTTGGGCTGCGCACGCGATCTGGATGTATTGCTCTCCGAAATTGTCGATCCAGTGCTTGCCGCGCTGCCCAAGGAACCGCGCCTTCCCGCTCTGTCCAGCGAGATTACCAACCGCCGCTATATGGCGCGCGCCGAGACCCTCGCCATGCTGGCGGCACCGGAATATGGGCGCATGCTGCTGACCGCGCTCGAGTCCCTGCATGCGCCACCGCCAACCGAGCAAGGCAGAATCGATCTGCTGGAATTCGCCGCGGATCGCCTGCGTCGCCTACGCAAAAAACTGAAGCAACAAAGCCTGGCGGCTCGAATCGAGGACCCGGCGTCGCTGCACGTCATGCGCATCGGAGTCAAACGCCTGCGCTATGCGCTGGAGTTTTTTTCGCCACTGGCAGATCAACGCGCTTTGCAACGCGCCCTGAAACAACTCGCCACCATGCAGGATGCGCTGGGACAACTCAACGATCTGACCAATGCCGGCTCGCTGCTGATGAATTGCGCCGGTGATGACCCGGGACTGCGTGAGGCGGTCACTCTAATCGGAGGCTGGCATGGCCGCCGCTACGCGAAACTCCTGAAAAAAATCGCGCGAGCGCAGCCACGTATTACCCGGCTGCGACTGCCAGAACTCGCTCCGGCCGCTGAGTCATACTCATGAAACACGATTGGCTCAGGCTTGGGCCTGGCAAGGAGAACCACGAATGGACCTGATACTCTGGCGTCACGCCGAAGCCGAAAACGGCAGCCCGACGCTCCCCGACCACAAGCGACGCCTGACAGCGCGCGGTGAAAAGCAAGCCAGAAAGGTTGCCCGCTGGCTGCATCAGCATTTGCCGCGCAAACCCGGCGTACTTGTCAGCCCCGCTGAACGCACCCAGCAGACCGCGCACATGCTCGACTTGCCTTACAGAATCGAACCGGCACTTGATGTCGGCGCCTCGGCGTCGAGCGTGCTCAAGGTTGCCGGCTGGCCCGACTACAACGGCGCAATCCTCATCATTGGTCACCAGCCGACATTGGGCCGTGTCGCGTCTCTTTTGCTGGGAGGCAACGAAGACGACTGGTCGCTCAAGAAAGGTGGGGTCTGGTGGTTTACCCGCCGCAAGCGCGATGATGGGTCGCGAACACTGTTGCGCGCCGTGATTAACCCGGATTTTGTCTGAGTCGAACAGCTTTTTGCCGGATTCGCCATTCATATCATTGCGGAAACCTGTGTATTTTGATAGTTTAGACATCGATATAAATAGACGCGCTTCTTTGCAAGCGCCAATAGAGCGTTATGTCCAAAATCTCGTCTGCGGCCGCGTCCGATACCGAAACTCGTGCAACGTCCGAACATGCCCCTGATCTCAGGCTGTGGCTGCGCACACTGGCCTGCACCAATCTGATCGAAAACCACATCCGCTCACGCTTGCGCACCGAGTTTGATATCACCTTGCCGCGCTTTGACCTGATGGCTCAGCTCGAGCGTTCGCCGCTGGGACTGAAGATGGGCGAGCTATCCAAGCGAATGATGGTAACCGGCGGCAATGTGACGGGGATTACCGATCAACTCGTCGCGGAGGGGCTTGTCGTGCGGGAGGACAGTCCGAAAGACCGGCGTGCCTACATCGTCAAACTGACGCCGGAAGGCCGCCGCAGCTTTCGCAAAATGGCCGAATCGCACGAAAAGTGGGTAGTCGAGCTGTTCGCCGGAATGGATGAGCGCCAGCGCAACCAGCTTTACGAGTTGCTCGCCGTGCTGAAAACCAGCGCCGCCCAGGCAGCCGCAAAGAAATAGATCGCAGCGAACCCGGAAACTCATTGTCAGCATACATCCCCGCATGAAGCTCCAACATAGTCTGATACTGATTTCCTTGGCTTGTCTGCTCGCCGGCTGTGAGCAGCTCGGCTTGGAAACACCCGCCGCGCAGTTGGCGCGCGATGAAGCCGAAGGCAATGCCATCGGCGGCGGTTGCCGTTTGGCGGGCCGGGGCCTTGAAGACTGCTACCAGATCAACAAACGATCACCGAAAGCCGCCATTTATACCGGCTGGCGCGACATGGACGCCTACATGCGCGACAACAAACTCGATGTCGTCAAGCCAGAATCCCAGATGCAGCAACCGCAAACGCCACCGCCGGCGCAAGCGCAGCCCGCACCCCTGCCTCAAAGCAGTTTCCGCCCCCTGGAACCGGCTGAATCAGGCAATGCCGCAGTACCGCAGAACTCGACTGGAAAGCCGATCTCCACGCCGGCGAAACGAGTCGTCAAGAGTTAGCCCCACGCGCCGCCGGGTGCCGCGCTGATCAATCGAGTCCGAGAAATGCTGACACCCGAACAACTCGATCGCGAATACAACGCCCGGGCGGCAATCCCGGATCATCAGCAGGTTTTTGATCGCTGGCGCGCGGAGTCTCGTGCTGCCCGAAAAGAGTTGTGCCACCAGCCAGACTTGTTTTTCGGCACCTCGGCTGCCGAATCGCTTGATCTTTTTCAGGCGGACTCGGCCAACGCGCCGCTTCTGGTATTCATCCATGGCGGTTACTGGCGAGCCCTGGACAAGCAGGACTTTTCCTTTCTCGCGTCGGCTTTCGTCGGCGAAGGCGTTGCCGTTGCGATTCCGAATTACGGTCTGGCCCCTGCCACATCGATCAAGGAGATGATCCTTCAGTTGCTGCGCGCCTTTTCCTGGTTGTATCGCAATCTGCCGCGCTTCGACATCGACAGGCGGCGCATCGTGGTCGCAGGACACTCTGCCGGCGCCCACCTCGCCGCAATGATGCTTGCCGCCGACTGGCCAAGGTGGTCGCGCGATTTGCCCGCCGACCTGCTTTCCGGCGCGGTGTGCATTTCCGGGCTCTATGATCTCCGACCGCTCGCGCATGCGCCCTTTTTGCGCGACGATCTCAATCTTGATGAGGAACAGGCGCGATTCCTCAGTCCATGCCGCTATCGGCCGCGTTTCTCCACGCCCTTGATCACTGCTGTCGGTAGTGACGAAAGTGCCGAGTTCAAGCGCCAAACCCGACTCATCGCCGAAGTTTGGCCGCACTGCTTCGATCGGGAGATTCCGCTGAACGGCCGCCATCATCTGGCTGCCGTCGAGGCGCTGGGCGAGCCGGATCACACCCTGTTCCAGGCCGTGCTGCGCCTATTCGAGAAATCTCGATGAAAAAGCTCGCGACCGGACTGCTTGTGGTTGCGGCAATCATCGGTGCGAGCCTGTTCTGGCTTTCCGACAGTATTGACGGCCTGATCAAAGACGCCATTGCCGACTATGGCACTGCCATGACAAAGGCAAAGGTCAATGTCGAGGCCGTAAAGATCAGGCCAACCGACGGCAAAGCGGTCGTCAGTCATCTGCTCGTCGCCAATCCGGCCGGGTTCAAAACCGCGCATGCGCTCAAGGTCAGCAGGATCGATGTCGAAATCGATCAGGCGACTCTCGCCGAAAATGTCATCCTGATTCGCCGCATCGCCATCATTGCTCCCGACGTGATCTACGAAAAAGGCGATTCCTTGACCAACTTCGACGCGATACAGAAGAACATCAGCGCCTATCTTGGCCCGGCTGGCAACGCACGGCAAGGCAAGAAGCTGATCGTCGAGGAACTCACCATCCGCAACGCCAAAGCGCAAGCCAGTGCGCCCTTCATGAATGGGAAAACCATTGACCTCGCGCTGCCCGATATCACCCTGAAAAATATCGGCAAGGACAAGGGTGGAATCACTCCTGGCGAGCTTGGACAGGAAGTCACCGGCGCTTTGAAAGCCAGACTGACCGGCGCCGTGAGTTTTGAGCGTCTGATGAAGTCCACCGGAGATACGCTGGACAAGGCCGGCGCCGCGATCAAGGGCCTGTTCAAATGAGCCCGGATTGGGCGGTCGGCACAGGGGCGGACCGACTGTAATACAATACGCGTCATGCGCGCCCTGCCGGTTGGCGCCCAATTCGGCATCCTGCCGCATCTTCCTCAAGCGCTTCGCCGCCTGAACCGGTTCCCCGCGAGGGGCAGGCCGATTCAGGAGTTCATTTGAACGCGACCCCAGACAGTATTGCCCATTCCGCCGACGCAAGCTTGGACGCCACCCAGGAGGCAGCGCTGGCCGCCGTCCTGCCAGCGCCGGCGCCCTGCGTCCCTGCGGGAACTTTTGCCCAATTGGGGCTGTTGCCCGAATTGTTGCGCGCCATCGCCGACGCCGGCTACACGACACCGACACCGATTCAGGTACAGGCCATTCCCATCATCATGGCCGGCAAGGACGTCATGGGTGGCGCCCAGACCGGCACCGGCAAAACCGCCGGCTTCACCCTCCCGCTTTTGCAACGCCTGGCCCGTTATGCCAGCAGCTCGCCCTCCCCCGCCCGTCATCCGGTGCGCGCGCTGATTCTGGCGCCGACACGCGAGCTGGCAATGCAGGTGCATCAAAGCGTGGTCACCTACAGCAAACACCTGCCGCTGCGTTCCGTCTGCATCTACGGCGGTGTCGATATCCGGCCGCAGATTGCCGAACTGCGCGAGGGCCGCGAGATTGTCGTCGCCACGCCGGGCCGCCTGCTCGACCACGTGCAGCAGAAAAGCGTCAGCTTCAATGCCGTCGAAGTGCTGGTGCTTGATGAGGCTGACCGCATGCTGGACATGGGCTTCATTCCGGACATCAAACGCATCCTCGCCATGCTGCCAAAGGAACGCCAGAGCCTGCTGTTCTCGGCGACCTTCTCCAACGAGATCAAGAATCTCGCAGACAGCATGCTCAAGGCACCGCAACTGATTGAGGTAGCGCGGCGCAACATGGTGACCGAGACCGTTACCCACCGGGTTTACCCCGTGGCATCAGACCTCAAGCGCAGCCTGCTGGTGCATCTGCTGACACACGACGAGGAAAATGCCAAGCAGGTGCTGGTCTTCGTCGGCACCAAGTTCGGTGCCAGCCGGCTGGCGGTATACCTCGAGCGTCAAGACATCGCCGCCGATGCCATTCACGGCGACAAGAGCCAGCAACAGCGCACCGAGGCGCTGGAAGCCTTCAAGTCCGGCAAGATCCGCGTCCTGGTTGCCACCGACGTCGCCGCGCGCGGACTGGACATCGACGATCTGCCCCACGTCATCAATTACGAATTGCCGCATACCGCCGAGGACTACATCCATCGCATCGGCCGCACCGGCCGCGCCGGCAAATCGGGCAACGCCACTTCGCTCTTCGCACCCGAGGAAACCCAGCGCTTGGCCGACATCGAGAAGCTGATCAAGCGCAAGATCGACCGCGTCGAGATCACCGGCTTCAATCTTGGCAGTGCGCCGCCAGAACGCGAACGCGGGCGCGAGCGCAGCGGTGGCGGCGGCCATCGCCGCGAGCACGAAGAGAAGCGCCGCGAGCGCGAAACCAAGCAGCATGATCGCCGGCCACCGCCTCATCTTCCATCACCCGCAGCCCATCTGCCGCGGATCGATTCGCGTCTGCCGAAACTGGATTTCGACCCGAACAAGCCATACGTCAGTAAAACCAATGCGGTCGAAGCCGCTGCCGGCAAGCCGTCGCCGAGTCGTCCACAAAAACCGGTTGCCGCGCTACTCGGCGGACTAGGCAAGAAATAGAATAAGTCGGCCATGCGCAGCGATGCAGGATGGCAGCTTGATCTGCAGCCGGCGGGCGCCGACGCCCTGACCGTAGTTCTCGGTGGATGCTGGTGCATCGACCAGCATCTGCCTTCGGCCGATAGCCTGCAAGAGCGGCTGAATCCACAGATCCGCCACATCCGCTTTGATACCAGCCGGCTCGCCGACTGGGATTCGGGGCTACCCAGTTTTGTTTTCGTGATCGGCAAGCTCTGCATGGATCGCGATATTGCCGTTGATTTCGGTGGGCTCCCACCGGGGGCGCAACGATTGCTGGCGATGGCGATCGCCGTACCGGAGCAGGAACTGGCCAGCCGGAGCGATGACGCAGCAGGTTTGCTAGCCTCGGTCGGCGCGGCAAGCCTGGGATTCTTTCACGGCGCGCCGCAGATGCTCGGCTTCCTCGGCGAGGTCACACTGTCCCTGCTGCGGCTGCTGACCGGGCGCGCCCGCTTTCGCCGCCGCGACCTGTGGCTCGAAATCGAGGAAGTCGGGCCGCGCGCGCTGCCCATCGTCTCAGTGATCAGCTTTCTCGTCGGCCTGATCCTGGCCTATCTCGGCGCCGACCAATTGCGCCTGGTCGGCGCGCAAGTATTCATCGCCGATCTTGTGGCGATCGGCATGGTGCGCGAAGTCGGCGCCTTGATGACCGGCATCATCATCGCCGGTCGCACTGGCGCGGCCTTCGCCGCCCAGCTTGGCACCATGCAGGTCAACGAGGAGATCGATGCCTACAAGACGCTGGGCATCTCCGCCATCGACTTCCTGGTGCTGCCGCGCATGCTGGCACTGATGCTGATGGTGCCGCTGCTCACGCTCTACTCGGGCTTCATCGGCATGCTGGCGGGACTGCTGGTGTCGGTGACCGTCTTCGACATCGGCGTCTTCGAGTACTACACGGAAACTCTGCGTGCGCTTGAACTCAAGCATTTCGCCGTCGGCCTGTCCAAGGGCACGGTGTATGGCGCGATGATCGCCTTTGCCGGCTGCCTGCGCGGCATGCAGTGCGGCCGCAGCGCCGAGGCGGTGGGCCATGCGGCCACGTCCGCCGTGGTTACCGCGATCCTGCTGATCACCATCGTCGCCTCGATCATGACCATCGTCTATTACCAGTTGGGTATCTAAATGGCCCCTAACGCTCGCAAACCCGGCTCGCTGCCCCCCACAGGGGGGGCGCATGCCTCCTTGGGGCGGCCCGGCGGAGGCATGGTGAACAACGTGGCCCCCCACGCTCGCAAACCCGGCTCGCTGTCCCCCACCCCCAGAGGGGGCAAGCCGCGCATGCCTCCTCGGGACGGCCCGGCGGAGGCATGATGGACAACGCCCCCCACATCGAAGTCCGCGACCTGACGATGGCCTACGGCGAATTCATCGTCCAGCGCGGCATCGAGTTCACCGTCAACCAGGGCGACATCTTCGTCGTCATGGGCGGCAACGGCTGCGGCAAGACCACGCTGATGCGCGCCCTGGTCGGCCTGCAACGGCCCGCCGCCGGCACCGTGCTCTACGGCGGTGAGGATTTCTGGAACGTCGAGCCGGAGGCGCGGCAGCGGCTCAAGCGCCGCCTCGGCATCCTGTTCCAGGGTGGCGCGCTGTGGAGTTCGTTGACGCTGGCCGAAAACGTCGCCCTGCCGATCGCCGAATACACCGGCCTGCCGCAGGATCGCGTCGACGAGATCGTCGCTTTCAAGCTGGCGCTGGTCGGGCTCGCCGGCTTCGAGGAGTTCTATCCGTCCGAGCTTTCCGGCGGCATGAAAAAACGCGCCGGCCTGGCGCGGGCGATGGCGCTCGACCCCGACATCCTGGTCATCGACGAGCCCTCGTCGGGCCTCGACCCACTGACGGCACGCCGCCTCGACGAATTGATCGTCGAACTGCGCGACAGTCTCGGCACCACCATCGTCGTCGTAACGCACGAACTGGCCAGCATCCTCAGTATCGGCAACAATTCGATTTATCTCGATTCCGAAAGCCACACCATGATCGCCACCGGCAATCCGCAGGAAGCGCTGAAGAACGGACATCCCAAGGTGCGCAATTTCCTCACCCGCGGGGGCACTGCATGAGCCGCAAGGCCAATCCCACGCTGATCGGCGCCTTCGTCGTTGGCGCCGCCGCACTGGCCGTCGCCACCACCCTGCTACTGGCCGGCGGCAACTGGTTTGGCGAGCGGCGGCAACATGTTTTGTACTTTGCCGGCGCGGCGCAGGGGCTGCAGGTCGGCGCACCGGTGGTATTCCTTGGAGTCAAGGTCGGCACGGTCAAGCAAATCCAGCTCGGCCTCGACCCGCATAGTCGCCGCTTCGTGGTGCCGGTAATGATTGAACTGGAGCCGCAGGCGGTGCGCGCGAGCGGCGGCGAGCCGATCGACCTGCGCGATCGCGCGACGGTGCAACAGTTGGTCGAACGGGGCTTGCGCGCACGGCTGCGGATGCAAAGTCTGCTCACCGGCCAGTTGTACGTCGACCTCGATTTTCACCCCGACAAACCGGCGGTTTTTGCCGCGCTCGACCCCGATCTCAGCGAAATTCCGACCATACGCACGACCGTGCAGGAACTGGCCACCAAGCTTGAAGGCTTCCCCATGGACAGCTTTCTCACCGACGTCGCCGCAATCAGCAGCGCGGTCAATAAACTGATGTCGGCGCGGACGACGCAGGAACTGCCGCAGCGGCTGGAAGCGACCTTGCGCCACCTTGAGTCGCTGGCGGCCCGCTTCGACGCTCAGGGGGGGCCCATCCTCAACGATGTCAGGGCCAATCTTGCCGAATTGAACAAGGCGCTGCTGGCCGCGCAAGCGGCAATGGTCAAGCTCGATACCGCCGCTGACCGGGTTGCCGGACTGGCGCAACCCGATTCGCGCATGGTCGAGGGGATGAGCCAAGCCAGCGAGGAACTGGCGAAAGCCGCGGCGGCGGTGCGCCACCTTACCGAGCAGGAGTCGCCGGCGATGACCAACGTCAACGCCGCGCTGAAAGAAATCACCCGTGCCGCCAATGCCCTGCGCCTGCTGGCGGAAACCCTGGATGAACAGCCGGAGGCGATCTTGCGCGGAAAGCGCAAGAAAGATCCATCCTGACGCAGCACTCAACGCCCCCATCCACAAGGAGACACAATGAAACTGGTCCGCTACGGCCCGCGTGGTCGCGAAAAACCGGGTCTGATCGATGCGAACGGCACACTGCGCGATCTTTCCCGCCATGTCGCCGGGATCGGCTGGAGTGAAATCTCGGCAGCCGGCCAAAGACGTTTGCGTGCCCTGAATCCGCAGAGCCTGCCGATCGTGCGCGGCAAGCCGCGCCTGGGCGTGCCGTTCACCGGTATTTCAAAAATTGTAGGCATTGGCCTCAACTATCGCGCCCATGCCCTCGAAGCGAACATGCCGATCCCAGCCGAACCGGTGATGTTCATGAAGGCCACGACATCCATCACCGGCCCCAACGACCCGATCCTGATGCCCATCGGCAGCAGCAAGCTGGACTGGGAAGCCGAGCTGGGAATCGTCATCGGCCGCGAAACCCGTCACGTCGCCGAATCGCGAGCGCTGGAGCGGGTGGCCGGCTATTGCCTGTTTCACGACGTGACCGAACGCGCCTTTCAACTCGAACGCGGCGGTCAATGGGACAAGGGGAAAAGCAGCGACAGTTTCAGTCCCATCGGTCCCTGGTTGGTCAGCCGGGACGAAATCGCCGATCCACAGCAACTGCGAGTGTGGCTTGATGTCAATGGCGAGCGGATGCAGGACTCGACCACAGCCGACATGATCTTTTCATGCAAGGGAATCGTCAGCTATGTCTCACGCTTTATGACCCTGCTGCCGGGCGACGTGATCTGCACCGGCACGCCCCAGGGTGTCGGCATGGGACGCGGCCGCTTTCTCAAGATTGGTGATCAGGTCCGTCTCGGCATCGACGGATTGGGGGAGCAGGCACAAACCGTGACCCCCACCCGCTTGCGTCCCTAAAAGTCGGCGCTGGCGACACGGCGTCACAGCGTCGCAGCGGCGCAACGACTCGCCGGCGCCAGCAGGCTTTCAGGCCTGGTCAGGCCACTGCCTGAACGGGTATCTGGCGGCTGTGATGCGTGATGCGGTTCTTGGCGTCGACGTAGACCAGATCCGGCTCGTAGCCCTCCAGTTCGCCTTCGTCCATCATGATGTAGCCGGCGATGATCAACAAATCGCCGGGGGCTACCAGGCGCGCCGCGGCGCCGTTGACCGAGATCGTGCCGCTATCCCGCTCCGCGCGCATGGTGTAGGTCGAGAAGCGCTCGCCATTGGTCACGTTGTAGATATCGACTTGCTGGTATTCCTTGAGCCCGGCGGCCTCAAGCAGTGTTTCGTCGATGGCGCAGGAACCTTCATAGTGGAGCTCGGCATGGGTCGCCGTGACTCTATGAAGTTTGGATTGAAGCATCGTGCGTTGCATCGTCGTTCCTTTCTCATGCAAAGGTAGAGGCTCACCGGAAGAAGATCCCAGGCACACATCAACTCCGGTTGCGTTCGCTTCTGGCACGTCGCCGGCATGAGCGCTTCGCGGCGGCCTAAACTTCCAGATTGTCGATGAGGCGCGTGCTTCCCAATCGCGCCGCCGCCAGCACCACCAATCCGGAATCGTGAGCGGACGGCGATTGTAAATCATCTTTTTTCCGCAGCGCAACATAATCCGGCACCCAACCGCGCCCGCGAAGTTCGGCAACGGCCTCCTGCTCGAGAGCGGCAAAGTCGCGCCGGCGCTTGCGTACGGAGTCAACCACGTGGCTCAGCACCCGAAACAGATTCGGCGCTTCCGCCCGCTCCTGCGCGGACAGGTATCCGTTGCGCGACGACAAGGCCAGACCGTCATCGGCGCGCACGGTTTCGCCAGGAATGACTTCGATCGGAATGCTGAATTCGCGGACCATGTCCGACAAGACCATGAACTGCTGATAGTCCTTCTTGCCGAACAGCGCCGCCTGCGGCTGCACCACCGAAAAAAGCTTCATCACCACCGTGGCGACGCCGCGAAAATGGCCGGGCCGAATCTCGCCCTCGAGGATGTTGGCATGCTCCGCCGGAGGTTCGATCACATAGCGTTGCGGCACCGGATACAGTTCCTGCTCATCCGGTGCGAAAAGATGATCGACGCCGGCGGTGCGCAAGCGCTCGCAATCCGGCTCCAGGGTGCGCGGGTATTTTTCGAAATCCTCGCCGGGCCGAAACTGCAGGCGATTGACAAAAATCGAGGCGACAACGCAGTCGCCATGAGCTCGCGCCTGCCGCATCAGGGCGATATGGCCATCGTGCAGATTGCCCATGGTCGGCACAAAAACAATGCGGCCGACATCGGCAAGAGCCGCCCGGGTGGCGGCGATGGTGTGGTGGATCTGCATCAGTAACAGTGCTCCGGAGCGGGAAAACTGCCGTCCTTGACAGCGGCGACATAGGCCGTGACAGCCCCTTCGATGCTCTGCGCTTCGGCCATGAAGTCTTTGACAAAACGTCCCTTCTTGCCAGGATAGATGCCGAGCATGTCGTGCAGCACCAGCACTTGGCCATCACATTCCTTGCCCGCGCCGATGCCGATCGTGGCGCAGGCGGATAACAGCTGGGTGATCTCGGCGGCCAGCTCGGCCGGCACCATTTCCAGCACCATCAGCGCCGCGCCAGCCTGTTCCAGAGCCTGCGCATCGGCCTTCATGCGGGCGCTGGCGGCCTCGCCGCGCCCCTGCACATGGTAGCCACCCAGGGCATGCACGGACTGCGGCGTCAGACCGATATGGGCGCACACCGGCACGCCGCGTTCCACCAGAAAATGCACGGTGTCAGCCATCACTTCGCCGCCTTCCAGCTTGACCATTTCGGCGCCCGCAGCGAGCAGTCGCGCCGCATTGCGCATGGCCTGCTCGCGCGATTCCTGATAACTGCCGAAGGGCATGTCGGTAACGACCATCGGCCGTTGCGCGATGTGGCCGACGCATTCGGTGTGATACACCATCTGTTTCATGGTTACCGGCAGCGTCGAAGTCTTGCCCTGCAAAACATTGCCCAAAGAGTCGCCGACCAGAATCACATCGACGCCGCAGCGATCTTCCAATGCAGTAAAGCTTGCGTCGTAGGCGGTAAGCATGGCGATCTTCTGGTTTTCGCGCTTCATGCGCGCCAGTTCGGGCAGGGTGATCGGCTTGTTGCTGGCAAGATAGGTCATGTTGATCGAAACATAAAGTAAACGGCGCCTAGGATACACAAACCCGCCCAAAAGGTAATTGAGCTTGAGCAGAAGCCGCGTGTGGAATTTGGGATAGGGGACGATTACCGTGAGGGTGATGGTTTTCTCAGCTTCCTGAACAGCGCCGGCGACATCGCTCAGTCACCGATGCGATTGACCGGCCCCGGCCTTGGCAGATTCTCGAACAGCGCGATACTCCGAGACTGTCGGCCTGCAATCCGCCATGTTCGATCATTGAGAATTCCGAGATGGGCGCAGCAGGCGAAATTCATGGAGAATTTCGACGCCGTGAACAGCAGCACGTTCGCCGGACAACGGCAAGCGGCACCGATGGCGACCCGCTCAAACTGACTGTGGCACCAACTTTTCAACCGCTTGATCGGCGCAGCGCAGCAGCAGATCGCCGACGCAGCCATGGCCGGGGATCGTCAGCTGGGGGGCAAGCTCGGCCAATGGCGCAAGGACAAAGGCGCGCTCATGAAGACGCGGATGCGGCAGGGTCAATCGCGGATCATCGCTGAGCTGGTCACCGTAGAGCAATAGATCAAGATCCAGCGTGCGCGGCGCGTTTTTCACGCTGCGCTGGCGACCAAAGCGCTCTTCGATCGCGAACAACTGTGCCAGAAAAATCGGCGCTGGCGAGACGGCGATCATCTCCACCACGGCATTGATAAAGTCCGGCTGATGCTTGAGGCCGACCGGCGCCGTTCTAAACAGCGACGATGCAGCGACAAATGATACGCCAGGCAGTTCGCGCAAAGCGGCGATCGCGGCATTGACCGTTACCACCGGCTTACCCAGATTGGCGCCCAGCGCGACAAAGCACCGCTGGCTCACATCAGTCTTCGCCGGATGCCGGAACCGAGCCGCCTTCGTCCAGTGACTTCTTGCCGCGAACCCGGCGTCGCCGCTTCTTGGGCGCGCTGTCCGGTATCAGCAAGGCGTCGCGGCCATCATGATCCGCATTTTGAAAGTCATGCCACCAGGTCGCGATTTCCGCGTCGATTTCTCCGCTCTCGGCACGCAAGGCGAGAAAATCGTAGCCGGCACGAAAGCGCGGCAGTTCAATCAGACGATAGGGGGTTTTCCCTGCGCGCTTTTCGAAGCGTGGTTGCAGCGCCCAGATATCCTTGATGTCGCCGGCAATGCGCCGCGTGATGGCAAGCTTTTCGCCCTGCACATTCAGCACTTCGTCCATGGCCTCATACAAAGCGGGAATCGGCACGTCGCCCTTGGCCTTACGAGTTTCCCAAACGGCCAGCACCTCGTGCCAGAGAAGAGTTGCAAACAGGTAACCGGGAGACAGCGACTTGCCTGCCTTGACACGCGCGTCGGTACTGGCCAGCGCAAGCATGACGAACTTCTCGCCCAGAGGTTGTTCCAGAATCACGTCCAGCAGGGGCAGCAGGCCATGATGCAGTCCATCGTCGCGCAAACGCTTGACGCATTCGACGGAATGCCCGGAAAACAGCAATTTCAGCATCTCGTCAAACAGGCGCGCGGCCGGCACGTTCTCCATCAACTCGGCCATTTCGCGAATCGGCGCGCGCACCGCCGGATCCAGCGTCAGATGCAGCTTGGCGGAGAGGCGCACGGCACGCAGCATGCGTACCGGGTCTTCGCGATAACGCTGCCTGGGCTCGCCGATCATGCGCAGGGTCTTCTGCTGCAAATCGGCCACGCCGTGGTGATAGTCGATCACGGTCTCGCAAGTGGGATCGTAATACAGCGCATTGATGGTGAAATCGCGACGCGCGGCATCTTCCGCGATCGACCCGAAAACGTTGTCGCGCAGCACCCGGCCGTGCTCATCCTTGACCGTATCCGCATCATGCGCGGCACGAAAGGTGGACACTTCCAGCGTTTCGCCGCCTTGCATCACATGCACGATCTGGAAGCGGCGACCGATGATGCGGGCGCGACGAAACAGGGCGCGCACTTGCTCCGGTGTTGCGTCGGTGGCGATGTCGTAGTCCTTGGGCTCGATGCCGGCGATCAAGTCGCGCACCGCACCACCGACGATAAACGCCTTGTGCCCGGCTTTTTGCAGGGTTTCGCAGGTGCGACGGGCGCCGAGCGAAACCCGCTCGCGGCGAATACCGTGACGGGCCACGGGAATCATGGCCGGCGCGCTGGACGACGAGGAATCGCCACGTCGAAATACGCGGCGCAGCAACTTTCGGATCATGGAAATGCCTTGGGAACCATGCGGTGCCTGCTTCGGGAGGCGGCAATGATAACGGAAAACTCGGCGGAGCCGAGTTTCAGTGAAGGCTAACGTCGGCTTTATCGACGTTAAGCGCAGCGGCCGCAACTAAAACAAGGTGCAGATTTGGACAGGTCGGGACCCCGGCTTCCGCTAAAATTGCTGGTTTTCGCCATCTGCACGACCTATGGAACTCGCCAAGAGCTTCGAACCCGCCGAAATCGAGCGGCGCTGGTACCCGATCTGGGAGTCGCGCGGCTATTTCGCCGCCGGTCTCGACACCAACAAGACCGAGAACTTCTGCATTCTGCTGCCGCCGCCGAATGTGACGGGCACCTTGCACATGGGGCATGGATTCAATCAGGCCATCATGGATTCGATGACCCGCTATCACCGCATGCGCGGCGACAATACCCTGTGGCAACCGGGCACCGACCACGCCGGTATTGCCACACAGATCGTGGTGGAACGACAACTCGACGCCCAGGGGATTTCGCGCCATGACCTGGGCCGCGAGAAGTTTCTCGAAAAAGTCTGGGAGTGGAAAGCCTTCTCCGGTGACACCATCACCAAGCAGATGCGTCGTCTGGGTACCTCGCCGGACTGGACGCGCGAACGCTTCACCATGGATGCCGGTCTGTCGAAAATCGTCACCGAAACCTTTGTCCGGCTGCACAAGGAAGGCCTGATCTACCGCGGCAAGCGCCTGGTGAACTGGGACCCTGTACTGCACACCGCGGTTTCCGATCTGGAAGTGGTGAGCGAGGAAGAGGACGGTTTCCTCTGGCACATCCGCTACCCCTTGAGCGACGGCTCGGGCCATCTGACCGTCGCCACGACGCGCCCGGAAACCATGCTGGGCGACACTGCCGTGATGGTGCATCCCGACGATCCGCGCTATCTGCACCTGATCGGCAAGACCATCACGCTGCCGCTGTGCGATCGCGAGCTGCCGATCATCGCCGATGCCTTCGTCGATCTCGAGTTTGGCACCGGCTGCGTCAAGGTAACGCCGGCGCATGATTTCAACGACTACGCGGTGGGTCAGCGCCACCAACTTCCGGTCATTTCGATGCTCACGCTCGACGCAAAGATCAATGACAATGCGCCGGAAAAGTATCGCGGCATGGATCGCTTCGACGCGCGCAAGCTCGTCGTCGCCGACCTCGAAGCCCTTGGCCTGCTGGAGAAAACCGACAAGCACAAGCTGAAAGTACCGCGCGGCGACCGCACCGGCGTGGTGATCGAGCCGATGCTCACCGACCAATGGTTTGTCGCCGTCAGCAAACCCGCGAGTGGGCCAAATTCGGACGGCAAAAGCATCGCCGGCAAGGCGCTGGAATGCGTGGCCTCGGGCGAAATCAAGCTGGTGCCCGAAACATGGACCAATACCTACAACCAGTGGCTCAACAATATCCAGGACTGGTGCATCTCGCGTCAGCTTTGGTGGGGACACCAGATTCCCGCCTGGTACGCCGACGATGGCAAGGTCTATGTGGCGCACGACGAGGCTGAAGCCTACTCGCTGGCCAAAGCCGCCGGCTACAAGGGTGCGCTGACGCGTGACGAAGATGTGCTCGACACCTGGTATTCGTCGGCGCTATGGCCCTTCTCGACCCTGGACTGGACCCCGGAATGGCCGGCCAAATCGAATCCCGCGCTCGATCTCTATCTGCCTTCGTCGGTGCTGGTCACCGGTTTCGACATCATATTTTTCTGGGTGGCGCGCATGGTCATGATGACCAAGCACATCACCGGCAAGATCCCCTTCAAGCACGTTTATGTGCACGGCCTGATCCGCGATGCCGAAGGTCAGAAGATGTCCAAGTCCAAGGGCAACGTGCTCGACCCGATCGATCTGATCGACGGCATCTCGCTCGACGATCTGGTGAAGAAGCGCACCACCGGGCTGATGTATCCGAAGGACGCCGTCAAGATCGAAAAACGCACGCGCAAAGAATATCCGAACGGCATTCCAGGCTTCGGTACCGATGCGTTGCGTTTTACCTTTCTCAGCCTCGCCAGCCCCGGGCGCGACATCAAGTTCGACATGCAGCGCTGCGAGGGCTACCGCAATTTCTGCAACAAGCTGTGGAATGCTTCGCGCTTCGTGTTGATGAATTGCGAAGGGCAGGACTGCGGACTTTCGCGGCACGGCCCGGATGCGTGCAACGCCAGCTATCTCGATTTTTCGCCTGCGGATCGCTGGATTGTCAGCCGCTTGCAACATGTTGAGCATGAGGTCGAGCAGCACTTTGCCGAATATCGCTTTGATCTGCTGGCGCGCGCCATATACGAATTTGTCTGGGACGAGTACTGCGACTGGTATCTGGAACTGGCCAAAGTACAAGTCCAGCAGGGTAGCGAAGCGCAACAACGTGCCACCCGCCGCACGCTGGTACGCGTACTGGAGACCGTGCTGCGCCTCGCGCATCCGCTGATTCCGTTCATCACAGAAGAACTCTGGCAGACCGTCGCGCCATTGGCAGGGCGAGCGGATGCCGCCGCCGATAGCCGGTCGCTGATGCTACAGACCTATCCGAAAGCCGACCTGACGCGTTGCGATCCGGTCGCGGAAGCTTGGGTAGCACGCCTCAAGGAGATGATCAACGCCTGCCGCAGCTTGCGCGGCGAGATGAACATTTCGCCGGCCCAGCGAGTGCCTTTAGTCGGCGCTGGTGACACGGCGACCCTGGCCGCGTATGCGCCCTATCTGGCGGCACTGGCCAAGCTTTCGGAAGTCACGATGGCTGAAACACTGCCCGACTCCGATGCCCCGGTCCAGATCGTCGGCGAGTTCCGTTTGATGCTGAAGATAGAGATCGACGTCGCCGCAGAAAAAGAGCGGATCGGCAAGGAGATTTCCCGCGTCGCCGGCGAAATCGAGAAAGCTGAAAGAAAACTTGCCACTGAGAGTTTCGTCTCGCGCGCGCCAGCGGCGGTGGTGGCGCAAGAGAAAGAACGGCTGGAAAACTTCAGTTCGCTGGTGGAAAAACTCCGCGCGCAACTGGCCCGATTGTAATCCGGCCTCCCGAATGACGCCCCGCACCCAGCACCGATTCGCTTAGGCGGACATCAGCCGACGCGCTTCGGCCAGAAAATCCCGGGCCTTGGATTCGTCTATGGTCAGCTTGGCCAGTTTCGCCGCACTCTCGGCGGCGGTCAGCAAGTCCGCCCCAGAAGCCGCGGCCTTTTCCAGCTTGAGCACAACGGGGCCGGCATGCTTTTCGAATACCCGCTCCGCGAGTGCTATCAGTTCCTGCGCCGCAGGTGGCAATGTTGGCGACGGTACGCCACTTGGCGGCGCATCTTGCGCAAGTGCCGGATTCACCGTGCCGATGACCGGCGCAATCAGGCCATGTTCGATGAGGGGGCCAAACACGTCGTCCATTTGCTCCGGCGCGCAGCCGGCCATCTTGACGAACGAGCCGAGGGCATTCTTGCCGTCAATGACGATCAGGAGATTGCGTTGCTTGCGCGTCAGATCAAGCGCGCGAGCCTTGATCTCCGCTACGCCCGCCTCGGTGCGGGCGTAGACTCCTTGTAGATCAGCCATGCCCTGCATCCTTCAGGAGGATAGCTCCCTGATGATGCCGTAAATGAGGCGGATGGTAACCAGAACATAGATCGCCCCAAAAAACAGGATCAGGGAGACGATGATGCGCAAGGTTTCGACCGGCATGGAGGCGAGAAACGGCAAGATCATGTAGCCAGCGGCGAACAGCACCACCAGCAGGATCATCACATTCCAGCTCTTGCCTACCACGCCGCCGCTGATCTGGGATTTCAGGCTGATCACCTGAAACAGATTGACCAGCATGATGAGAACCGCGCCAAACCCGACGATCGTAATCATATCCAGTTGCATGGTCTTCTCCTTTGCCGCGCGCTGTTCAGCGCGCGTCCTTCTTGCCGCCCACCGTCAGCGACAGCGCCTCGCGTATGGCTTCGGGTGATTTCATGATATTCATGAAACTGTTGGCACCCATCATGGACAGATCCGGGAAACTGGCCGCGATGCGAAAACGCGCATATTGGGCAAACACCTTGTTGTCCGATACCAAAACATCGTAGGGAAGATGAGCGGCCGACTTTGTGTCCTTGAAGTCGATTTCAGTCATGATGTAAGCGTCATCCATGATCTTGCTGTCGCCCGACCCCTTCATCGCGACGCCGAACAGCACTTCCTTCTTGCCTGCGACATCAACCCGATAGACCTTGGTCACGCCATGCTTGCCCGCGGCAAGTCCGGCCTCGACTGCCTTCACCGCGTCCTCGTGGCTGGCGTACTTGACGAACTCGTTTGGCTCGTCGAAGTACTCCATGCCGAAAGCGTAGTGATACTTGCGCAACTTGGCCGCCGTCATACCCTCGGCACCGAACTCTTCGATCTTGCCCAGCGCCGCCTGCAACCTGGCGGCGGTATCCTTGAGTTCACCCTGCATGCGGTAAATATTGGCCCAGTAGGGCGGGTTGGTGTAAGAAACCTGGACGACGTCCTTGACCTTGACCACCGCCACACGCAATGCCGCGCCAAAGCCGCCATGCTCCGACTTCGCCGCAGTACTGCGCAACTCGTCGTTCGTCACGCCGATAACAGTGGTGTTCGCATACGGCGAATAGCTACCGGCCACGACGAATCCCGCCTTGGTCAGCGCAGCTTTGGAAGCCTCCACTGCTTGCGCAACGTCACCGGCACCCTTGGAAGCCAGCACAAAAGGCTTCAGCAGTGCATCCTGGGCAAAAGCAGCTGTAGCGCCGAGCGTAAGAATAATGAGACTCAGATTTTTCCAAATTTTGGACATATCTCTCCCCCTATGGACATTGTGTTTTTGAAATTTCGGAAGGAAAAGGGCTGAAAGCGCTAGCGCTTTCAGCCCTTGTCTTGAATCAATCGCCTTTCGACGCTATCAGCCGATTAGAACTTCATGCCGTAAGCGATGCCGAGCGAATCCTGATACATCTCGATCTTGTCGGTACCGGCAGAAGCGCCACCGAGGAAATTCGAAAACAGGCTCGACCCGCTAACCGAATTTTTGGCCGCGTGCATGTAGGACATGGTCAGCTCGGAATCCTTGCTCACGTTGTAAGTGAAGCCCAGCGTGTAGTGGTCCTGCACCACTCCTGGTGCCAGAAAGTTAAACGTGACATCCCGCGAAGTAATAGGGTTATCGGAATGGTTGAAACCGGCACGCAGGATCAGATCCTTGCTGTACTGGTATTCCGCTCCGATTTTGATCACATCGACGTTCTGCCAACCGAATCCACGGCAGGTTGAGCAGCCCAATGAGTTTGGAATACCTGCGTTTGCAAGAGCAGGGTCAAGCGGCATCACGCTGGAATTCGAGATCGACTTGATTCCGCCGTAATTTATACGCTGGTAATCGGCCGCGAACTTCCATTGATCATTCGGCTTGAAGGCTATACCGATGTTCCAGTTTTCCGGAATATCGAAGCCACCTTCCTCGGCAAACAGGCCTTTATACAGGTCAAGCTTGCCCATTTTCATCTTGGTCGCGTAGGCCGCGCCCATGGTGACCTG
>JAIPCT010000148.1 GCA_021738065.1 Burkholderiaceae bacterium | reverse complement strand
ACCGGCCCGGCGACTTCACGGCCGGCGACGGCGATGCGGCCGGCGATCACCCGCACCGCGCCGCCGCCGGGCAGTTCGAGCGTCGGGATTTCCTCGGGGCGGATGTCGCGATACGCGGCGGGCTGCATTTTCTCCGCCGCCGGCAGGTTGATCCAGAGCTGGAAGCCGCGCATGCGTCCGCTTTCCTGCTGCGGCATTTCGGAATGGATGATGCCGCGCCCGGCGCTCATCCATTGCGCGCCGCCGGGCAGCAGGTCGCCGCGATTGCCCAGATGGTCCTCGTGCAGCATGTGGCCGTCGAGCATGTAGGTGACGGTTTCGAAGCCGCGATGCGGATGCGACGGAAAGCCGGCGATGTAGTCGTTTGGGTCGTCGGACGAAAACTCGTCGAGCATCAAGAAGGGATCGACCCGCGCCGACTGCGACTGCCCCAGGCTGCGGCGCAGGCTGACGCCGGCGCCGTCCGAGGTGGCGACGGAGCGGATGGTTTGCTGCAGTTGGCGTATCGACATGCGTGTTCTCCTTGGTCTCGATAGGGTGAACATGGACCCGAATACTTGACTTCACAAGTAAGATGGACGCACTTCACTGTTGCTGAAAGGCGCACCATGAGCTTCCTGATCCTCGGCCTGGCCATTTTTCTCGGCGTACACTCGCTGCGCCTTTTCGCCGCCGACTGGCGCGACGCGCAGTGCGCCCGCCTCGGCGAAGCGCGCTGGAAAGGCGTGTACTCACTCATCTCCCTGGTTGGTTTGGGCCTGATCATCTGGGGCTATGGCATGGCCCGCGTGGATGCGCCGGTGTTGTGGCCGAGCCCCTCCTGGACGCGGCACCTGGCCGCCTTGCTGACCCTGCCCGCCTTCATACTGATCGTCGCCGCCTACGTTCCCGGCAACCGCATCAAGGCCGCGCTCGGCCACCCCATGGTGGCCGGCGTCAAGCTCTGGGCCCTGGCCCATTTGCTGGCCAACGGCAATCTCGCCGATGCCCTGCTGTTCGGCAGTTTCCTCGCCTGGGCGGTCGCCAGCTTCGCGATATCGCGCCGCCGCGACCGGCTCGCCGGCAAGACCTACGCGGCCCTTGGCTGGCCACGCGATGTCGCCGTGGCAGCGATCGGCATCAGCAGCTGGGCGGCCTTTGCCATGTTAGGCCACACCTGGCTGATCGGCGTGCGACCTTTTTAGGTCTGCGGAACGCGCCGCTGCGTAGCGTTTCCCGATAGCCGATGACGGTCCGGAAGGCGGCGCCTGAGCGCCGGAGATTTTCGCGTCAGGCATTGGACCTGATAAACGCCGTTGAACCACAGCGCCCGGTTTTTCTCTGTGCTCTCCGTGTTCTCCGTGGTGAGCTTTTGCCCTGAATCCCCGCGTCTTGTCCGAAAACTCGGCGCCGGCGATACGGCGTTGCGCAGGGGCACGCCGCAAATTTCTGCTTGCATCGAGGGCGAATCGGGCGTCTAATTTGATGCGCATGCCATTACGCGATTTGGATAATCCGGCCGGCGCGCCGGAATCATGGCACGCAGCGGGAAAACCGTTGCGGCAAATCCCGGGCTCTGCTCTGGCGGTGCCCACCGATGCGGGATGTGGAGGGCTTCATGAGATCTCATGCACGCTTGTTCACCGCCGGAATCCTGAGCCTGTTTCTTGCCGGCTGCCCATCGCCCCCTCAGGACACGCAAAAATTTCCCGCCAAGGCGGAGACGGTTCCCGTGCTTGCTCCGCCGTCGTCGCCTGCAACGTCGCCCGCGTATTCGCCTCCTGCTGAACCCCCGAAAGCGAAGAACGGGTCGGGGCCGCCCATGCCCAATGGGACGCATGAGGCGAAGGGCGATGCCGAGGCAGCGTCGGCGGCTTCCGCGCCCGGCAAGCTGATGGAGCGGCGGCCCGCCAGCGCCGCCGTAGCCGCGAGTGCCGAAGCCTCGCCGGAGTTCGCCGCCGACAGCGCGCTGCTGGCGCGACGCGACGCCTATCGCCAGCAGCTGAAGCAGGCGGCCTACGCCTTCAATCCGCTGACTCCGATCAAGGTTGCCACGCCGGTGACGGTGTTTTTCTGGATCGATCCCGCCGCCGAGCCGCTCCGCCTGGCCGACGAGTTGAAAACGGCCTTGCTGAAATTGCGCCCGAACGAGGCGCCGCTGGCGGAATCGGGACAGCTCGACTGGAGCCCGAAAATGCGCGCCACGCTGACCGGCGATGATTTCCTCATCACGCCGACGGAAGCCCGGGATTTTGACGGGACAAAGAACATCTACGCCAATCGCCGCACGGAATGGAGCTGGGACATCAAGGCCCGGCGCGTCGGCGAAAGCCTGCCGCTGCATTTGCGGGTCTGGGCGATTTTGCCCAAGTCGCTGGGCGAGCCTGACGAGGTGCTCAAGCTGGACAAGCTGATTCAGGTCGAAGTCACCTGGACCTGGCTGCTCGACGAGTTCTGGGAGAAATACTGGAAGTGGCTGCTGGGCGGGCTCGGCACCGCGCTTGCCGGCGCAGTCGCGGCGTGGTGGAAAAGCCGCCAGCCAAAGGCTGCCGATAACTGAGGGGCGCGGCACAACCGATTTGCCGCAAGGCGCGGGGAAAAATACAGTTGCCGAGACCGTCGCCGCCTTGCATTCCATAGTCAGAAAACAGGCAGCTGAAAGGAGAGTGAAGCATGAACAACGCAAGCACCAGGATGCTGTTGCTGATGCGCGGCAATCGCGGCAAGAAAGTTGCCGAATTCAAGCAGAGCCTGCTCACCGCCCTCGGCCGCGAGGCCGCCATCTATCGCGGCCTGAGCGGCGGCGACACGTTCGACGCCGATACCGAAACGGCGCTGCGCGCCTGGCAGCTCGGCGTCGGGCTGGTGGCCGACGGCATCGCCGGGCCGCGCACGCTGGCCGCGCTCGGCGTATCGCCAGCGCCGACTTTGTCGGTGAGCGTCGATACGCTGCGGGTCGGCAAGGTGTTCCCCTACACCCGCACGTCGAGCATCGCCCGCAACCTGCCCTATGTCGTGGCCGCGCTGGCCGCCTTCGACCTGCGTGAGGCTGGCATGGTGGCGACCGCGCTGGCCACCATCCGCGCCGAGACCGAGGGCTTCGTGCCGATCGCCGAACTGCCGTCGCACTTCAACACCCTGCCCGGCCAGGCCGCGTTCAGCGCCTACGAGAAACGGAGCAATCTGGGTAACACCCGGATCGGCGACGGCGCGCGCTTTCGCGGTCGCGGTTTCGTCCAGCTCACCGGCCGTGCCAACTACGAGAAATACGGCAAGCTCCTGAACATCGCGCTGGCCGACAACCCCGATGCCGCCTGCGCGCCGGAGGTGGCAGCCTGCCTGCTGGCGGCCTACATTGACGCCAACCGGGCGGCCCTGAGCCAGGCGCTGGCAACGGACGACATGAAGGCGGCGCGCAAGGTGGTGAATGGCGGCAGCCACGGCCTTGAGCGTTTTACCGAGGCTTATCGCCTGGCGCAGCAAGCCTGGGCCGCGCCGGCCCGGCCTGCCGTCGGCGTCGGCGCCCGGGCCGCGAAGCCACGTGCCGCCGCGGCGGAAAAACCGGCGCCGGCAGCACGGCGCGCAAACTTGAACGTGAAGGCCGACCCGGCCGACCTGCGCGACCGGCCCTACCAGCCGCCGCCGCATTCGCTGCCGGCGATTTTTCCGGCCGACAAGGAAATCGAGCGCTTCATGGGCGCCTACACCCAGGCCGGGCTGATCCTCGACCAGGGACAGGAAGGCGCGTGCACCGGCTTCGGCCTGGCCTGCGTGGTGAATCACCTGCGCTGGCGCGGTGCCGACATGCCGGGGAAGCTGGAGTCGGTGAGCCCGCGCATGCTCTACCACTTCGCCCGGCGCTACGACGAATACGAAGGCGAGGATTACGACGGCTCCAGTTGTCGCGGCGCGCTCAAGGGCTGGTATCACAACGGCGTATGCCGCGAATCCTGCTGGCCGTATGCGTCCGGCGCCGAATCCCTGCCGCAGTCCGGCTGGGACAAGGACGCGACGGAGCAGACACTGGGGGTGTACTACCGCATCGAGCCGAAAGCCATCACCGACCTGCAGGCAGCGATCAAGGAGGTGGGGGCGATTTTCGTCTCCTCATACACGCACCACGGCTGGGACAAGGTGGCGACCGCCGCCAGGGCGCCCAAGCGCCACGCCGATTTGCCGCTGATCGAGTATGCGGGCCGGCCCTCGCGTCGCGGCGGCCACGCCTTCGCGCTGGTGGGTTTCAACCGCAGCGGATTCGTGATCCAGAACTCCTGGGGCAAGGACTGGGGCGCCGGCGGCTTCGCCGTGATCGGCTATGCCGACTGGCTGGCCCACGGCATGGATGCCTGGGTGGCGGCCACCGGCGTGCCGGGCGTGGTGTCGGGGCGGCTGGCCTCCGGGGTCGGCACCTCGGCCGCCGCCGGCGTTGCCGGGGCGAGCGCCGACTGGTGGAGCGAAGACCAGGCCTACGAACACAGCATCGTGCTCGGCAACAACGGCCATGTCGCGCGCTTCGATTCGCTCGACGGAGTGACGCGCAGCCTGCAACACCAGGCCTGCGTGCTGCCGGACAAATGGTTCCGCGCCCATGCCGACCCCGTCAAGCGGCTGGTGCTCTATGTCCATGGCGGGCTCAACAGCGAAGGCGATGCCATCCAGCGCGCCCGCGCCATGGGCCGCTACTTTCTCGGCAACGGCTGCTACCCGTTGTTCCTGGTGTGGAAGAGCGGCCTGCTCGAAGCCTTCTGCGACATCCTCGAAGACAAGATCAAGCCCGGCGCCGCGGGCATGGTCGGCGGCCCGCTCGACTGGATCACCAACAACATCACCGACCCGGTGGTGGAGAAGACCATCGGCCGCCCCTTCGCCCGCCCCCTGTGGAGCGAGATGAAAGAGAACGCCGAGCTGGCGGCGGCCAGCGGTCGAGGCGGCGACCTGCTGAGCGACGCGCTGCGCGCGCTGTCCGGGGTCTGGGGCGACAGTTTCGAACTGCACCTTGTGGGGCATTCGGCCGGCTCCATCGCGCTGGGGCGACTGCTCGGCAACCTGGCGCACAAGGATTTGATTCCGCGCGTCAAGTCGGTGCAGCTGTATGCGCCTGCATGCACCGTGGGCTTCGCCAACCGCCACTACGCACCGCATGCCGGGATCATGAAAAACCTGCACCTCAACCTGCTGTCCGACGCGGTGGAGCAGGACGACAACGTCGCCTTCATCTACCGCAAGTCGCTGCTGTATTTCGTTTCCAACGCGCTGGAATCCGACCAGCGCATGCCCCTGCTCGGCATGGCGAACGTCTATGACACCGCCTACACCGGATGGGACGGCGCGGCCGCCACCGCCGAAGACCTCATCAACTGGCGCGCCGCCGCCCAGAATTCCGGCCTCGCGGCACGCCTGACGGTGCATGGCGAAACCCGCATCACCAGCCGGCTCGGCAGGGAAGGCGAAGTTGAGGAGAAAAAACAAGACGCCTCGCACGGCGGCTTCGACAACAACGTGGACGTGGTGGGCAAAACCCTGGAGCGGATCACCGGCGCCGCGCTGAAGTTGCCGGTGGATGATCTGGTGGGTTTCTAGGTGTCGCACCTGTGAAGACAATCAGAAACCTTGCGCCGGATGCCTCGCGCGCTGCCGGCTGCGCCGTGAGTCGCGATTGCGCAATGAGGCCGGTCGCCGGCAATCGTGGCCGCTCACGCCGCCCGAAAGCCCTTGAAACTCGGCGCTGGCGATACGGCGGTCAGAATGCAAATGTACTGGTTCGGGCCCGCAGCCGTGCAAGCAAGCGTGTTGTGCTGTGTTGCGGTTTGGGCGTCGGAGTTCGGCCATGAGCGGCCGTCCGAGCTCAGGTTCCTTGGCAGACATTCGACTGACCTTCAATTCCCCATTGCCATATTTACTTTTGCTGTTATATCTCGGATGCACACAGGCCGATAGTTAGTCACTTGCGCCGATCGCTACATCGGCTGAGGTTTCGGCCGGTCTCGACAGGTTACTGGAATCAGGACGAAGAACGGAAGGGTCGGCGCATCGATCGAAGGCGGGTTCACCACCCCGACGGTAACGCTGGCCAATTTCGTGGGGCCTCCGACGTGTTCCTGCAGGACAGTTCCAAAAAGAGTTGCGGTCACTGCGATAAGAGCGTTGGCCATGCTGCCAATGTCATCCCAGAACCTCTGCACGCCATCGGCCAAGTTGCCCGCGCCGAGCTGAATGAACATTGAACGATTTACGATCGCTTCAGACAGGAAGAACAGCGACTGCGCCGGAACCGGTCCTACATAAAAGTGGAGATCATCGGGCGCATGGTCCCACCCATCGGGAAGAGTCTTGAGCGCGTCGTAGTCATAGTGGAACGCGTAGCTGTTACGCAAGGCATACAGCCGCGGGGAGTGCCTGAAGTATTTTTTGAGCGCGCCCAGGGATTCTTTGGTTCCTGGATCCAGAAGCGGTTCGTACCTTTTTGAAAGACTGTTGCCGAAGAAGCCCTTTTCCAAGAGCGCCCACCCCTCCCAAAGCTTTCCTGCAACCACCTTGGCGATGGCCAGTTCCTGTGCGACTTTCGCCTCTAGCTCAGTAGCACTATCGGTGCTCGTGTTAGCAACTGCCCGCCGAGCTCCCAAAAACGTCATCAGTTCGTCGTGGATTTGCCCGCACCAGATCATCAGGGCGCGGTCCGCATCTGGAATTGCGGATACCTCTTGTGGCGACAGGACGTACTTGCGCAACGCGAGCATCTCGCACTGCGCTTCGGCGGGCTGCTGGCCTTGTTCTGGTTCCGATAAAGAACGTCGCCTATGATGGCGATAGCCCAACAGACCCGCAAGTGCCAAGGCCAGCAGCAACACGATCGTACCTGTCAGCATGTCATTCCTCCCTGAAAGTCGTTTATGACAAGCGCCCGCGCCACGAAATCAATTGGACGGCGAGCATTATCTCAACCCGTACCGTTAATCCCATGTAGATCGCCAGCCTACGCTGCAATCACTAGCTAGGCTTGTCGCTTCGGAGATTGTGCATGCTACGGCATGCTAACAAACTATAAGGGCGCTGAAAGAGAAGCAAATCGATGTTCTAACGGATGGCTGAAAACTGGAGCCGGCAAGCTGCCTGGCATGATGAGCGCTCAGAGATAATTCGATTGAGGTGGTCGTAGCCAGCTGATTTGTTTTCGATTGGGCAGGACGGTGAGAAATTGGTGAGCCTGTCGACACAGCTTGGACATTGAAAGCTCGCTCTCATAGAGGGTGTTTGACCGCTATGGGCACATCCGGGACGCTGCTTTCGTTGTTTACCGCCTTTCCTTTTCTCCGTGCCGGTGAGACACATCACCATGCACTGCACGAGCATTTCGCCAAAACTCCCGAGTCCGCTAAAACTCGGCGCTGGCGCTACGGCGTCACCCAGGAAACGCTCCCCGGCCTGGTCGACAACATCCGCGCCGACCGCAGCGCCGAAGACCTGCTGTTCCAGGTGCTGCTCGACTGGGGCGTCGATTTGGCCCTGCCGATCAGCCAGCAAACCATCGCCGGCAAGACGGTGTTCTTCGTGGATGGCAACGCCCTGGCCGCCTGCTTCGAGACCGGCATAGCCGAGGACTTCGTCAAACAACTCGCGGCGCACAAGCCGCTGCGCGTGGTGTTCCGCGATTCCGGCTTCGTCAGCGACAGCGTGAAGATCAACGTCGAGCAGGTCTTCAAGCTGCTCTCGCCGGACACGGAAATCAAGACGCTGTGATGGCCGGATTACTTGATAAGTCCCAGAAGAGGACTTATCATTCCCCTATTGGGACTTATCGGTAACATCATGCAGACCCTGCCGCTCAGCGACGCCCTGTTCACTGCGACCCAGCAGAAGGTGCTGGGCCTGCTGTATGGCAAGCCGGACCAGAGTTTCTACGCCAACGAGATTGCCCGCTGGGCAAAGGTCGGTAAAGGCAGCCTGATGCGCGAGCTGGACCGCCTGCATCGAGCCGGCGTACTGA
>JAIPCT010000023.1 GCA_021738065.1 Burkholderiaceae bacterium | reverse complement strand
AAGCGCCACGCTTCCTTTTTGTCTTCTCGTTGCCTGTAATGATGGGGAGCGAAATCCGTCACGAACTCTTTGATCAGATCACCCAATGTTGTACGTTCGGCTTCGTTAGCAGGTATGGAGGTACCCCTATCGAGATCGGACTCCACTTTGCGTGCCCATATCTCTGCATCGGTCTTTTTTTCAAACGTCTTCGATTGGACAGGAAAGCCCTTCCGCCGAATAACTGCTTGCCATGCGCCGTTATCGCGCTGCTTATAGGTCGCCATAGTTCAACTGTTCCCAAATTGTTCCCAACGGGGTTTTTTGTTGATACTATACGAGCCTGAAAGACTTGCCAATACAGGCTTTCGACGTTAAAAAATCGCTAGGCTGGAAAGCGTGTGTAGGTTCATAGCCTACCGCGGGTTCGAATCCCGCCCTCTCCGCCATGATTCAAGCAACGAAATAATGCAGGTCGGCCAGACCGACGCGGTACCCAGGTTGTTTCGGAGATCTCGCCTCAGGTAGCAAGCTTGCGACCGAGCTTTTTCTCGACGGCATCCACTTTCGACGTCATGCGGCTACCCGTGCCTGCCCGGTAGTCGATCTTGATGTGGGTTCCGATCCGCTCGCAGTCGACGCGCATGGCTTCATAGCAGGCGGTGACAACCGCCATGACCTCGGCCCACTCGCCTTCGATGATGGTGCCCATGGCGGTCAATTGATAAGGCAAACCGCTCTTGTCGATGATGTCGAGCGAGCGCGCAACATAGGGACTCATGCTTTCGCCTTTGGTCGAAGGCGCCATCGAAAACTCGAGCAATACCATTGTGTTTTCCTTTCGGACAGTTGTGCATTGATGCGGTGGGCACCCGATCAAGCTCGGGAATGCTCAACAACACCACCTCAATCCAGCCGGTATTGTGGGGCAAGTCGGGCTGAACCTGAGTCAAACCACAGTACGGTATAGTCTTGGCACCCACTCACGCAACCGGCGTTTCCAACTAAAGACAATCGACCTTGGCGATCTGGTACACACATTTTCCGTTGGAAGAAGCCAACCGGCGCGGCCAGGCATGTTCGAACGGGCACCTTGGCATCGAGCTGATCGAAGCCGGGGACGACTATCTGAAAGCCCGCATGCCTGTCGATGCGCGGACCCGCCAGCCCGCCGGGGTTTTGCATGGAGGTGTTTCACTGGTGCTGGCTGAAACGCTGAGCTCCTGGGCCGCCGCGTATGTGGTTGATCCCGAGCAGCACCATTGCGTGGGTCAAGAGATCAATGCCAATCATATTCGCGCTGTCGACAGTGGTTGGGTCTATGGTGTCGCTCGGCCCTTGCACGTCGGACGCAGTACGCATGTCTGGGATGTCCGGATTCACGATGAGCGGGAAAGGCTGGTGTGTGTTTCACGCGTCACAATGGCGGTGCTTTCCACACCAAAGCGCTACTGATGCGCCCACTATTGATTGACGCACACATCTTGGATCGTTTTTCGGCGACGGTTTACGGAAAACCTCGGCAATGAAACGCGTTGTGTTCTCCGCCCATGACGGGCATGCCATTGCCGCCTACCATTTCGAGCCGGCAGGCGAACCCAAGGCCAACGTGATCATCGCCTCCGCCATGGCAGTGCCGCAGTCGTTTTATGCGGCGTTCGCCCGATATCTGGCCACCCAGGGCTACGCCGCCTGGACATTCGATTACCGCGGCATCGGGGAATCTCGACCCGGCCCGTTGCGGAAGGTCAAAGCCGATTTGAGCGACTGGCTGGTCAAGGATTACGATGGCTTTCTGCATGACGTCAGCGAACGCTCACCGGGAAAACCCCTATTCGTGGTCGGCCACAGTTTCGGCGGTCAGGTAGCCCCTTTGTTGCCCTCGCGTGAGCGACTCTCCGGCTTGATCAATATCGCTGTGGGAAGCGGCGCCATGCGCCACAACACGCCGCGCATCCGTCGCACGGCACCTTTGCTTTGGCACGTGCTGGCACCAGCGCTCTGTCCGGTTTTTGGCTACTTCCCCGGTGCCCGACTCGGTATCATCGGCGACCTGCCCAGCGGCGCCATGTTCCAGTGGCGGCGCTGGTGCCTGACACCTGACTATCTGCTGACCGGCGAACCGGGCGCACGTGAAGCTTATGCGAGCGCGGAATTTCCGGTGCTCGCCCTTACCTTTGCCGATGACGAACTGCTGCTCGAAGACGGTTCACGCTTGATCCATGACGCCTACCTGCTGCGGCAGGTTGACTACCGAGTCCTGAAAGCCGTCGACCACGGCCTGCCGCGAATTGGCCACTTCGGATTTTTCAAACCACAAAGCGAAACCGCGCTCTGGCCGCTGGTCACCGATTGGATTGATCGCGCACACGAACGGTGACTCGCGCGAACAAAAAAAAACGATCCGTCGAAATGCTGCCACTGGCAGACATCTCGTGAATTTCGGAAGAAAGACATCTAAATTGCACGCGCATCCAAGGAGGTATTGACCATGGTTTCCAACACATCCGTTTGGTTCATCACCGGCTGCTCGACCGGTTTCGGTCGCGAACTCACGCGCATCCTGCTTCAGCGCGGAAACCGCGTAGTGGTGACCGCGCGCAATCCAGCCACTCTCGAGGAGTTCGCATCACACGAGAACGCGTTGATCGCGACCCTTGACGTCACCAATCCGACGCAGATCGCGGATGCCGTACGACAGGCCGAATCCCGCTTCGGCCGCATCGATGTTCTGGTCAACAATGCCGGATACGGCTATCTGGCGGCGATTGAGGAAGGCGAGGATGCCGAGGTTCGCGCCATGTTCGAAGCGAATGTTTTCGGCCTCGCCGAGATGACCAAGGCGGTGTTGCCCATCATGCGCAAGCAGCGCGCGGGCCACGTCGTCAATATTTCATCAATGGCCGGACTCGTCGGCTATCCGGGCATCGGTTATTACAACGCCACCAAGTTCGCGGTCGAAGGCATGTCGGAAGCACTTGCAAAAGAAGTGGCGCCGCTCGGGCTCAGGGTGACGGTGGTCGAACCCGGGCCGTTTCGCACTGAATGGGCGGGACGCTCGCTGAAAGTACCGAGCCATGCCATTGCCGACTATGCCGACTCTGCCGGCGCGCGTCGAGCGGCGATTCAGGGCTATAGCGGCACCCAGCCCGGCGACCCGGTACGCGCCGCCGCAGCGATCATCAAGGCTGTCGAGTCACCGGAGCCGCCACTTCATCTGCTTCTCGGGCGACCGGCTTTCGATGCCGCGACGACCAAGCTCAAAGAGTTTTCATCCGAAATGGAAAAATGGCGCGAGATTTCGCTCGGTGCCGACTTCCCGCAAGGCAGCTAAGCGTCAGCCGGGCACCTCTACAGAGTCGTGATCGACTCCCCATCCACATCGAGCCAGACGCATTCGCCGTTCTTGCGTTTCATGTTCAGAATCGCGCTGCGCGGCAATCCGGCAATATGGCGCGTGATCACGTCCATGGTCCAGCCGTGGGTGATGACCAGCGTGCGCTGCCCCCGATGACACTCACCAATATCTTGAATCGATTCCAGCACCCGTTCGGCGAATTCGTCCATGGTCTCGCCTTGTTCGAAATGAGTGGCCGGGTTCCGCTTGAGAATCTGCTGTAGCAAAACCGGATTCAGCGTCGCCAATTCAGCCTTGGGTATGCCCTGGATAACGCCAAAGTTTCTTTCCCTGAGGCCATCGCGACAAATGGGCGGCGGCAGGCGCAAGGCGCGCGCGATGATCTGCGCGGTTTCCAGACAGCGGATCAGCGGACTGGAATGGATACTGGAAAAACCCAAGCCGGAAAACGCAGCAACCAGCTCATAGGCCTGTCTTCGACCCTGTTCGTTGATGGGCACATCGGTCCAGCCTTGCAGTATGCCCAGCGTATTCCAGTCAGTTTCGCCATGGCGGGCAACGCAAACGTGCGCCGGCAGAAGCAGGGATTCACTCGTGGACAACAGGCTGATTCCTGCTAGAAATACCAGCGAGTGAGCATCTGCGCCACACAGGCCGGTTTGTCGCTGCCCTCTATCTCGATAGTCGCCTGCCATTCGAGCTGCATGCCACCGGCAATCTCTTCCACCTTGGCCTGCACGAAGTGCGCACGCACCCGACTGCCAACCTTGACCGGCGCGACAAATCGCACGCGATTGAGGCCGTAGTTCAGCGCATGCCTGACGCCTTCGACAGCAATGCACTCCCCTGCGAATTTCGCCAACAACGACAGCGTCAGATAGCCGTGTGCAATCGGTCCGCCGAAAGGTGACTCGCGCTGCGCGCGCTCGACATCGACGTGTATCCATTGCTCGTCGCCGGTAACCTGAGCGAAAGCGTTCACGCGTGCCTGATCGATCAGCATCCAATCACTCAAGCCGATCTCTTTTCCAAACTCCGCTTCGGCATGGTCGAAACCGGTAAAACTTGTTGATTTCATCTTGCCGACCTTTCGAGGATCCTGGAAAAATGGTCCGCCCGACAGGACTCGAACCTGTTACCCCCGGCTTAGAAGGCCGGTGCTCTATCCAGATGAGCTACGGGCGGAATACCTGCAACACGGTCGCCTCGTCCCGGGATCGAGGGTCCCTTTGAGCGCAAAGCGGTCAGCAAAACGAACGCAGAACCGTATCCGGCGAGTTTACAGTGAAACCGGTCAGCGGTCATTGGTCGTTCAGTACACAGGCTGCAAAATCCACCGATTCACGAAGGACGGCAAAAATATCGTCCAGCGAGGCATAATTGAGCGTCACTGTCTCGCACTCGAGTATTGTTATGGCAATAGAGCCCACTTACTGCTACCACTGTCGCTCGCATCACCCCCGCAACGAAATGCGCCTGATCGTTACCAAGACGGGCAAACGCTGGCGCTGCATCCGCAGCATCGAAGCGACTCAGCAAGGACCAGAAGCGCGCGAAGCCTATGGCCGCCAGGTGTCCGAGATCAACAAGGCCGAGTCCAAGAGTCGGGCGCAACGATTGAACAATCTCCTGCAAGAAAAATAACAGGAATGGCCGGCCCCTCGTCAGACAGGCTTGACCGCATCGTCACGGAAGCCCGTCGCGCCGCTGACACCCGCGAACGAGGCTATCGTGAGCAGGCGTTGAAGATTTACCCGTGGATCTGCGGCCGTTGCGCGCGCGAATTCACCCGCGCCAATCTGCGTGAGTTGACCGTGCATCATCGTGACCACAACCACAACCACAACCCGCCCAACGGCAGCAACTGGGAATTGCTGTGCCTTTACTGCCACGACAATGAGCATCAGCGACAACTGGAAGCGGTAAGCGGGGATCCGGGTACCACCGGGAGCGCGGCCACAGCAACGCACTCGCCCTTTGCCAACCTGAAAAGGATACTTGAAAACAAGGACTAGCTCCCTGCGCCCCATCGCTGTCGCACGCGCCCGCTGCCTCCTGGGCGAATATTCCGGTGCCCAGTTCCGCATTCGAAGAACGCATCACCCGAAGTGGCCGCCTGTTAGCAGGCAGGAAAACCAATTGCTTCTGGCGATCTGATATCTACCAGATCGCCATCGAATCACCATGAATGGAATGGTCGGGGTGGAGGGATTCGAACTCTCGACATCTTGCTCCCAAAGCAAGCGCGCTACCGGGCTGCGCCACACCCCGAACGGGCGCGATTGTACAGAACTCGGTCCATGCCAGTCAATCGCATATTGATGTGTCGGGAAAAAACAGGAAACGGGAGAGGGTAAACGACCGTTTTTCGTGCTTGTGAAGAATAGAAGGAAACACCAATGGAAACGCCGGCGGCAGGCGATGCGCCCGATCGCCAAAACATCGACTTGCGGTGATCCTTGGTTTCGTTTATAAAGCCGGTTCGCTGAAAAAACGGATTATCTGCAATGACTGAAGATCTGCTGCACAAGAAACAATTCCCGCCCTATACGCCAAAGAAGGGTGAGAGCTATATGAGCGCGAAGCAGTTGGCCCACTTTCGCGACATTCTGGCTTCCCTCAAGGACGAATTGAGCGAAGATATCGAGCGTACCGTTCATACCATGCAAGACGAGGCAACCGTATTTGCCGACCCGAATGATCGGGCCAGTCAGGAATCAGACATTGCGCTCGAACTGCGAAATCGCGACCGCGAGCGCAAACTGATCAAGAAGATCGATGAATCGATCGCTAATATCGAAAGCGGCGAGTACGGGTATTGCGACTCCTGCGGCGTAGAAATTGGCCTGAAGCGGCTTGAGGCACGACCCACCGCGACAATGTGCATCGATTGCAAGACTCTTGAAGAGCACCGCGAAAAACAGGTTGGGAAGTAATTCCAGCCTGCTTTCGGCGCAGGCTAACGTAAGCGCAGCGAACGTTAAGCGTAGCGGCCGAAGCCAAAAGCAAGTGGGCAAGTAACCCTTATTCGCGTCTACGAAGATTTCAGCAATAAAAAAGGACGCCGTAGCGTCCTTTTTTATTGTCTGCTGATTGCCCGTCAATCAGCAGCAGGTACAGCGGCTTCGGCAGTTATCGCCTTCATGGAAAGACGAACGCGTCCCTTGTCATCGGTCTCGATAACCTTGACCTTGACGACCTGGCCTTCCTTGAGGTAATCGGCGACTGCATTAACGCGCTCGCTGGCGATCTGCGAGATGTGCAGAAGACCGTCCTTGCCGGGCAAAAGGCTGACGATGGCGCCAAAGTCGAGCAGGCGAAGCACAGTACCTTCGTAGATGCGGCCGACTTCAACTTCCGCGGTTATGTCCTCGATACGCTTCTTGGCCACTTGAGCGGCGTCGGAATTCACGGAAGAAATGGTAATCGAACCATCATCCTCGATATCGATCACACAGCCGGTTTCTTCGGTCAAGGCGCGGATTACTGCACCACCCTTGCCGATCACGTCACGAATCTTTTCCGGATTGATCTTGATATGGATCATGCGCGGCGCAAAGTTGGAAACTTCCTCGCGATGTCCGGACATCGAGGCCTGCATCTTCTCCAGAATGAGCAAACGCGCATCCTTGGCTTGAGCCAACGCGACCTGCATGATTTCCTTGGTGATACCCTGAATCTTGATATCCATCTGCAAGGCGGTAATGCCCTCTTCGGTACCGGCAACCTTGAAGTCCATGTCGCCGAGGTGATCTTCATCGCCGAGAATGTCGGTCAATACCGCAAAGCGGCCACCATCCTTGATCAGGCCCATGGCAATTCCCGCCACATGAGCCTTGAGCGGCACACCCGCATCCATCAGAGCAAGCGAACCGCCACACACTGACGCCATGGAAGAGGATCCATTGGATTCGGTAATTTCGGAAACCACGCGCATCGAATAACCGAAGTCCTCAGGTGACGGCAAAACGGCTAGCAGGGCGCGCTTGGCAAGGCGTCCATGTCCGATCTCGCGGCGTTTTGGCGTGCCGACACGCCCCGTTTCACCGGTGGCATAGGGGGGCATGTTGTAGTGAAGCATGAAGCGGTCACGATACTCCCCTTGAAGGGCATCGATGATCTGTTCATCGCGACCGGTACCTAGCGTGGCGACGACCAAAGCCTGGGTTTCGCCGCGAGTGAATAGCGCCGAACCGTGGGTACGGGCCAGAACACCGTTGCGGATCACGATCGGGCGTACGGTACGCGTGTCGCGACCGTCAATACGCGGCTCGCCATTGAGGATCTGACTGCGGACAATCTTCGCCTCAAGATCGAACACTGTATTGCCGACCAGATTGGAGTCCGGCGGGTTTTCGATCCCCTCGGTCAAGGCCGCAATAGTCTTCTTGGTAATTTCGCGGGTCTTCAGCGTGCGATCCTGCTTGCTGGTAATGCGGTAGGCCTCGCGCAACTCGGCTTCGGCCAATTCGGCAACCCGGGCAATCAGCGGCTCGTTCTTCGCCGGCGCTTGCCAGTCCCACTCGGGCTTGCCAGCGACTTCCACCAATTCGTTGATGGCCTTGATTGCGGCTTGCATTTGATCATGGCCAAATACCACGGCACCCAGCATGATTTCTTCGGAAAGCTGCTTGGCCTCTGACTCGACCATCAGAACCGCAGTCTCGGTACCGGCAACCACCAGATCGAGTTGAGTGTTTTCCAGTTGAGTCTTGGTTGGGCACAGCACATAGTTGCCATCGATGTAACCAACGCGCGCCGCACCGATCGGACCACTGAACGGAATGCCGGAGATCGCCATGGCCGCCGAGGCCCCGAGCATCGCCGGAATATCCGGATCGATTTCCGGGTTGCACGACATCACGGTACATACCACCTGCACTTCGTTGTAGAAGGCGTCCGGGAACAAGGGGCGGAGCGGCCTATCTATCAGTCGGCAGGTGAGAATCTCTTTCTCGGAAGGGCGACCTTCACGCTTGAAGAAGCCACCCGGAATGCGGCCCGCGGCGTAAGTACGCTCCTGATAATCGACCGTCAGGGGAAAAAAGTCCTGGCCCGGCTTGGCGTTGCGCGCGCCCACCACCGTCGCCAACACAACCGTATCGTCCATCGTAACAATGACGGCGCCGCCGGCTTGACGGGCTATTTCAGCAGTTTCAAGGGTGACGGTATGGTCACCGTAGGCAAAGCTCTTCTTGATCGGATTCAACACAACAATTCCTTTCGGCAAAAAATTAAAGCCGGTACTGCCATCTTGGCGGTACCGGCCTGTTCAGCAAGCCTGCGCAGTTTCTGGTGCACAGCGCATCGCGCGTGGGGTTAGGATGGCCCGGACCGGCGCAGGTCGCGAACTACTTGCGCAGGCCAAGACGCTCGATCAGCGAACGATAGCTGTCAGCATTCTTGCGCTTGAGATAGTCGAGCATCTTGCGGCGCTGGCTCACCATCTTGAGCAAACCGCGACGGGAATGGTGATCCTTGGTATGCGCCTTGAAATGCCCCGTAAGGTCATTGATGCGCGCGGTAAGAAGCGCCACCTGCACTTCAGGAGAGCCAGTGTCACCCTGGGCACGCTGGTAGTCGGTGACGATGGTGGCTTTGTCGGTAGTGGAAATTGCCATTGTGGTTTCCTTGCTGATCCTGTGATGTTGGGCTCTTGGAGAACCGTGGATTATAGCGTTTCAGACGGATGCTTTTCAAGTATTGAAGCTAATTTGTCACTCATGAACTAGAAACCAGCCGCAAAGGTTGCAACCAGCCATCCGCGACAAGCTTGCAAACACCCATGAAGTGGTGATCTGGATCGTAAACCCGCAGTCGGGTATCTGCTTCACCCGACCAGCGAACAGCTTGCCCCTGCCGCAGCCTGACCGCATCGGCAGCGTCCAAGTGCGCAGAGGACAGATCGGACAGCAGTGAATCCGGTGCCAGCAGCAATTCATCTCTTTGTTCTGCGGTCAAATCTTCGAGCGTTGCCAGAGAATGCGCCTGTTCGACACCAAGCTTGCCAATTCCGGTGCGTCGCAACGCAACAAGATGTGCGCCGCAACCCAGGCGTTCGCCGATATCGGCTGCCAGTGTTCGCACATAGGTGCCCTTGCTACACCGGATTTCGAAAACAAAGCGTCCAGTCTCCAGATTGAACTCTTCCTCTAGCAGCCGCGACTCGTAGATCGTCACGCGCCGCGGCGCCCGCTCCACTTCGATTCCGGCGCGGGCGTATTCATACAATGGCTTGCCGTCACGCTTGAGTGCGGAGTACATGGGTGGAATCTGGTCGAACTCGCCGACAAAGGCCCCTAGCGCGGCCTTCACATCCAGGAGGGAAACGTCTACCGGCCGCCGCTCCAGGACGGAACCTTCGGCATCGGCCGTATCGGTGGTGACGCCGAGTTGAACTGTTCCGATATAGCGCTTGTCCGCATTAAGCAGTTCGCCGGAAAACTTTGTCGCTTCGCCAAAGCACAAGGGCAACAGCCCTGTCGCCAGAGGATCAAGCGTCCCCGTGTGCCCGGCCTTTTCAGCATTGTAGAGTCGGCGAGCGGACTGCAACGCCCGGTTGGATGAAAGCCCGAGGGATTTGTCCAGCAACAGGACTCCATCAACTTTGCGCCAAACTTGTTTGCCTTTTTGATGCTGAGCATTCACTCGTCGTGCTGCTTTTTGTCCGATTCCACAGCCTCGTCTATCAGTTTCGAAATGCGAGTACCTTCCTGAACAGACGGGTCGAAAACAAAGTGCAGCTCCGGAATATGATGAATGCGAACCCTGCGACCCAGTTCCCGGCGCAGGAAACTAGCCGAATGCTGCAATCCCTCTGCAATCATTTCGTTCGCCTCAGGGTCCGCCAGCGAGGTATAGAACACTTTGGCATGCGCATAATCCGCCGTGACTTCAACCGCTGTAAGCGTTACCAGCGTCAGCTTGGGTGCTATGCGCAGATCCTTGAGGTGAAACCGCAGCAGATCCGCCAGCTCTCGTCGAATCTGCTCTGAAACGCGGTCGGAACGCGCATATCCACGATTTGAGCCGCGCTTTGCTGGCATCAGGAATCAGTTCAGAGTACGAGCGATTTCCTGAACCTCGAACAACTCGACTTGATCGCCTTCGATGATGTCGTTGAAGTTTTTGAGGCTCAGTCCGCACTCGAAGCCTTCCTTGACTTCGCGCACATCGTCTTTGAAACGCTTCAGTGAATCCAGTTCTCCCGTGTGAATCACGGCGTTGTTGCGTAGAACACGGACCGATGAATTGCGTTTGACAATACCCGACAACACCATGCATCCGGCGATTGCCCCGACCTTGGAGGCCTTGAAGACTTGACGGACTTCGACCAAACCCATGATGACCTCCCGCTTTTCGGGAGCGAGCATTCCAGACAGGGCGGCTTTTACTTCATCCACTGCGGCATAGATGATGTTGTAGTAGCGTATATCGACGCCAAGACTTTCGGCGGCCTTGCGCGCGCCGACGTCGGCGCGGGTATTGAAGCCAATAACCACAGCCTTCGAGGCAGCAGCCAGATTGATATCGGATTCGCTGATGCCGCCCACTCCTGCATGGACCACGGTAACCTTGACTTCCTCCGTCGAAAGCTTGTTCAATGATTGCACCAATGCTTCCTGCGAGCCCTGAACGTCCGCCTTGACGATCAGCGGCAGTGTCCGAATCTCGCCTTCAGCCATCTGGTCAAACATGTTTTCGAGCTTGGCAGCCTGCTGCTTGGCGAGTTTGACGTCACGGAACTTACCCTGACGGAACAATGCGATTTCCCGTGCCTTGCGCTCGTCGCGCAGAATCATGACATCGTCACCGGCTGCCGGCACGTCGGTAAGACCCTGAATCTCCACTGGTATTGAGGGTCCCGCGGATTCTATTGATTTTCCGTTCTCGTCGAGCATTGCTCGCACACGGCCAAAAACAGCGCCGGCAAGCAGTACATCCCCTCGACGCAGTGTTCCGGAAAGAACCAGAATGGTTGCAACCGGACCCTTGCCTTTGTCGAGACGGGCCTCAATCACAAGACCCTTGGCCGGCGCTTCCACGGGTGCCACGAGTTCCAACACCTCGGCTTGCAATAGCACTTGCTCCAGCAAAGAGTCGATGCCTTCACCGGTTTTCGCCGAGACGCCAACGATGGGAGAGTCGCCACCGTACTCTTCAGGTACCACGCCTTCCGCGACCAGTTCCTGCTTCACTCGCTCGAGACTGGCATCAGGTTTGTCTATTTTGGTGATGGCGACAACCAGGGGAACCTCGGCAGCTTTTGCATGATGAATCGCCTCTTTGGTCTGCGGCATGACGCCATCGTCTGCGGCGACGACGAGAATCACCAGATCGGTCGCCTTGGCGCCGCGAGCACGCATTGCGGTAAACGCCTCGTGTCCCGGCGTATCGAGAAACGTGATCATGCCCCCGGGAGTTTCGACGTGATAGGCGCCGATGTGCTGTGTGATGCCACCAGCCTCGCCATGAGCCACGCGACTTTTCCGGATGTAGTCGAGCAAGGAAGTCTTGCCGTGATCGACGTGACCCATTACGGTAACGACCGGCGCCCTGGGAAGCTGTACCGCATCCTTGTGCTCACCTTCTTCGACCAGGAAGGCATCGGGGTCGTCAAGCTTTGCCGCAAATGCGATGTGACCCATTTCCTCGACCAGAATCATCGCGGTTTCCTGATCGAGCACTTGATTGATCGTAACCATCGAGCCCATTTTCATCAGGGTCTTGATGACCTCGGTCGCTTTGACAGTCATTTTGTGAGCGAGATCTGCAACCGAAATTGTCTCCGGCACATGAACTTCACGAACGATGGCTTCGACTGGCTGCGGCGCCGGAGTGTCCTCAGAATGGCCATGACGACCATGACGACCACCTCCTTTGGAACCGCGCCAACCGGAAGTTCCTGCATCGCCTCGCGTCTTGATGGCGCGTCGCTTGGCGGCATCATCCTTCCAGGCATCCTTCTTGACCGGCTTGGCCTTGCTCTCGCCTGGCTTCACTGCCGGTTTATGAATCGTACCGGAGACTCCAGCCGCTTGCTCTTTCGCCTTCTTGGCCTCGTCTGCCGCCAACTGCGCCTGCTGCTCTGCCAGGCGCGCTTCGGCTTCGGCGCGTGTCTTGGCCTCGCGCTCGTTCTTTTCCTTGAACTCAGCCGCCTGGATCGCAGAGAGCTTGCCTTGGCGCTTCGACTCGGCCTCCCGCAACGCCCGTTGCGCCGGATCAATCACCGACCGGGTGACTGAAGCCGGCTTGCTTGGCTTTGCTGCCTTTGGTTCAGCCTCAACTTTAACTTCAGCGTCCGCGACGGGTGGCGCTTCCACTACCACCTCGACGACAACTGCCTCAGCCTCGACCTTGGGCGCGACTTCGGTAACCGGGACCGGTTCCGGGGCAATGGCCACGGGAGCCGACGGCTCAACCGCAACGTCTGCTGAAGCTTCGGCCCCGGCTTCGGCGGCAAGTTCATTGGCATCACGTTTGACGAATACACGCTTCTTGCGGACCTCGACCTGAATCGTACGTGCCTTACCGGTCGAATCGGAGGCCCGGATCTCACTGGTCTGCTTGCGGGTCAGGGTGATCTTGGCTTTAGGCGTCGTGTCGCCGTGCGACTTGCGCAAATAGTCAAGCAGCCGGGACTTGTCCTGTTCGGACAAAGTGTCGTTGGATGCTTGCTTGCTAACGCCGGCCTTGGCCAGCTGCTCCAGCAGGGCTGGCGCCGGCATTTTCAGCTCGGTAGCAAATTGGGAAACAGTCATCAAAGCCATGCCGTACCTCTCATTCTTCTTCGGCGAACCAATGGGCACGCGCAACAGTAATCAGCGCCGTTGCTCGCTCCACATCGATGCCGGTCATCTCGATCAACTCGTCGGTTGCCAGATCCGCAAGCGAATCCCGATCAGTGATGCCGTTCTTTGCCAGTTTCGCCGCGAGTGACTTGTCCATGCCTTCCAGCGCCAGCATGTCGTCAGCGACCTTTTCCAACTGCTCCTCATCCACGATGGCTTCGGTCAGCAACACATTGCGAGCACGGTCGCGCAGTTCGGTGACGGTTGCCTCATCGAAGGCATCCACTTCAAGCATTTCCGCCAGCGGTACATAAGCGATTTCTTCCAGCGTGGAGAAGCCCTCTTCGATCAGGATATTTGCCACTTCCTCGTCGACATCAAGCTTCTCCATGAACAAAGCGCGGATCGAGCTGTGTTCAGTTTCGGATTTCTCCTGGGATTCTTCGACGGTCATCAGATTGATGGTCCAGCCGGTCAGTTCCGACGCCAGGCGTACGTTCTGCCCACCCCGGCCAATCGCGATGGCGAGGTTGTTCTCGTCGACCACGACATCCATTGCATGCCGCTCTTCATCGACGACGATACTCTGCACCTCGGCCGGCGCCAGTGCGCCGATGACAAACTGCGCTGGATCGGCAGACCAGAGGATGATGTCCACGCGCTCTCCGGACAATTCATTGGTTACCGCCGTCACGCGCGAGCCACGCATGCCGACGCAGGTTCCGATTGGATCGACGCGTGGATCGTTGGACTTGACGCCGATCTTGGCGCGCATTCCGGGATCGCGAGCGGCCGCCTTGATTTCGAGCAGTCCGTCTTCAATCTCGGGCACCTCGAGTTCGAACAACTTCATGATGAATTCCGGCGCCGTGCGTGACAGGATCAGTTGCGGCCCGCGAGCCTGACGGTCGATTTTCATCAGCCAGGCGCGAACGCGATCGCCGGGCCGCAGATTTTCCTTGGGGATCATTTGATCGCGCGGCAACAGAGCCTCGATTCGCCCCGCCTCGATTATGGCGCTACCCCGCTCCATGCGCTTGACGGTGCCGCTGACCAGAAATTCCTTGCGATCGAGAAAGTCGTTCAGCAACTGCTCGCGCTCGGCATCGCGAATCTTTTGCAGGATCACCTGCTTCGCCGCTTGCGCACCGATTCGGCCAAAATCGATCGGTTCAAGCCCTTCCTCGATGTAGTCCTCGAGCACGATTTCCGGAATCTGCAGTTGTGCAGCCGTAATGCCGATCTGCAGTTCCGGATCCTCGATCATGTCGTCCGGAACAACCAGCCAGCGACGAAATGATTCGTACTCCCCGGTCTCGCGATCGATATCCACCCGCACGTCGGCTTCTTCGCAAGTGCGCTTCTTTGTCGCAGACGCCAACGCCATTTCCAGCGCACCAAAGACGATGTCCCGCGGAACATTTTTCTCGCGGGCCAAGGCATCAACCAACAGCAGCAATTCACGGCTCATGTGAGACCTCCAGCATTCATTAGAACTTCGGCACCAGGCGCGCGCGATCAATATTCTCCAGCGCGAACCGATGCTGTGTTTCATTCACTCGCAGGCACACCATTTCAACTCCGCAGACTTCTTCCAGGCCTTCGAGCGCCCCGCTGAAATTTCTCTGATTGCCCAGCGGAACCCGCAACTTGACTTGCACATCCTGCCCGGCAAAACGCCGATAGTCGTCGGGCTTGACCAACGGGCGATCAAGTCCGGGAGACGAGACTTCCAGGCGGTCGTAATCGACGTTTTCGACCATGAAGACACGGCTGAGTTGATTGCTTACAGCGGCGCAATCCTCGACGCTGATGCCGCCAGAATTTGCGCCATCACCTACCGTCCTGTCGATAAGGACGCGCAACAGCCGGGCACGCGGACTGGTCTCGAATTCAACCAGTTCGTATCCCAAACCGACAACAGTAGTCTCTATCAAATCAGCCAGTTGCATTAATACTCACAAACACGTCGCACAAATAGAAAATGGGCCAAAAAGCCCATTCCTTCTCTCTCCCGAGAACGGCGCCAACCAAAGCCGAAAGATTATATCAGAGGCATCATTTCTCTGCAAAATCAATTCGGTTGGCACTGACCTCGGCGTCGCTGCCGAACTCCTCTTCGGTATCACCAATTCCGCCCGCGACGGCCGAAGGAGTGGTTTTTCGCTGCGGCGGCAGCAACTTCAGCAATTCCTGCACCTCGCCGGGCTCGAGATCGCGACACTGGCCGCGTTTGAGTCGAGGTGACAAATGCACCGGTCCGTAGCGTACACGCATCAACCGACTGACCATCACGCCGACGGCCTCGAACATCCGCCGCACTTCGCGATTGCGCCCTTCGGCCAAAACCACCCGATACCAGCGATTTGCGCCCTCGCCGCCGGCTTCTACGATAAGGCTGAAACTGGCCAACCCGTCTTCGAGCTGGACGCCGGCACGCAGGCGTTCGAGCATTTCCGGCGTCGCTTCCCCCAGAATCCGTACCGCGTATTCGCGTTCGATTTCATAGCGCGGATGCATCATGCGATTGGCCAGCCCGCCGTCATTGGTGAACAACAGCAGGCCGCAGGAGTTGAAATCCAGTCGGCCTATGGATATCCAGCGCCCACTCTTGAGTCGTGGCAGTTTGGCAAACACGCTGGGGCGGCCATCGGGATCGTCCTTGGAAACGATTTCACCCTCTGGCTTGTGGTATACCAGCACGCGTGGCGGACGCAGGCCGAATTTCAATTGCGCCAACTTGCCATTGACGCGAATCTTGTCCTCGGGGCCGACGCGCTGACCGATATGCGCGGGCTGTCCATTGACGCTGACGCGCCCGGCGACAATCCATTCCTCGAGCTCACGCCGCGATCCATAACCGGCATCGGCCAGGGCCTTGTGCAACTTGGGCGGATCGATGAAGACAGGCTCGGTGCGCCTTCTCGCGTGCGAGGGCAATGCCGAACCACCGCGGCTGCGCGGTGCATCTGTCCGCGACCCCTGAGGGCCTTGCGGTGGGCGAAACGGGCTAGCTTTGCGTGCCGGACGATTCGACGGAGCCTTCCGGCTGCCCGTCGGGGATTTCGAGTTGCCCGTCGCTGGCGTCGCCGGACTGCTGCTCTGACGCTCGTCCTGGCTCGGAGGGGTCCGGTTCTTGGATGCCGGTCGCTTGGGGCGGGACGGCTTCGGGGGCTGTGGTTTGTTCAAGGTTCATCACCCTTTCAATTTCGGTCAACGGCGGCAGTTCCGTGAGACTGCGCAGGCCGAGGTCATCGAGAAACCTTCGGGTAGTCGCATACAGTGCAGGTCTTCCTGGCGCATCCCGATGCCCTACGGCGTCGATCCAGCCACGCCCTTCCAGCGTCTTCAGAATATTCGGCGACACCGCAACACCCCGAACATCCTCAATGTCACCACGCGTCACCGGCTGGCGATAGGCGATGATTGCCAGCGTCTCCATTACCGCGCGCGAATACTTCGGCGGTTTGTCGTTCTTGAGCCGGTCCAGATAGGACTGATAGTCGGGCCGGGTCTGAAAGCGCCAGCCGGAAGCCAGTTGAACCAGTTCCACGCCACGATTGGTCCAATCCCGACGCAGATCATCAAGCAGTGTACGCCAGGTGTCGTCATCGAACTCTTCCTCGAAGAGCTTCTTCAGCTCGGACAATGGCAACGGCTCGGTCGCCGCCAGCAGCGCCGTTTCCAGGACGCGCTTGTAGTCTTCGGGTTTATACAGGGGCAACATCGGGCAGTTTCACGTAAATGGGCGCCATGGCCTCGTTCTGGGTAATCTCGATCAGCGATTCGCGGGCCAGTTCCAGCATCGCCAGAAAACTCACTACCAGACCCTGGGCTCCCAGGCCCAGATCGAACAACTGATCAAACACCACATAACCGCCTCCTTGCAGCCGACGCAGGATGATGCTCATGTGCTCGCGCACCGACAGCTCTTCGCGATGAATCTTGTGGTGCTGATGTATTTTGGCCTGCTTCATCAGCGAAAGCCAGGCCACCTGCAGGTCATGCAAACTGACCTCGGGCTGCCGCTCGACGACCTTGTCGGCAATCCAGACGGTGATCCATTCGTAGTCGCGACCGACCTGCGGCAATTCGTCGAGCTTCGCGGCTGATGCTTTCATGCGTTCGTACTCGATCAGGCGACGCACCAGTTCTGCGCGCGGATCCTCGGGCTCGCCGTTCTCGGCCTTGGGTGGCCGCGGCAGCAGCATGCGCGACTTGATTTCGATCAGCATGGCCGCCATCAGCAGGTATTCGGCGGCAAGCTCCAGGTTTCCCTTGCGCATTGCCTCGACATACACCAGGTACTGGGCCGTGAGCGGCGCCATCGGGATATCGAGAACACTGATGTTGGCGCGGCGAATCAGGTACAGCAACAGGTCAAGCGGTCCTTCGAAAGAGTCGAGAATGATCTCCAACGCGTCCGGCGGGATGTACAGGTCGCGCGGCATTTCGGCCATCACTTCGCCATAGATTCTCGGCAGATGCGCCGCGATCGCGTCGGGAGCGACAAAAGTCGGCGCTGGCGGCACGGCGGTGGATGCGCCGGACTGAGCCGAGGAGGCGCTGTCGATCACGAGTAGTCAAGCCCGATGGCTTCGCGCACGTCGCGCATGGTTTCCTGCGCCAGCTTGCGCGCTTTTTCGCAACCGTCGGCAATGATGTTCTTCACTAGTTGCGGGTCTTCCTCGTACATCTTCGCCCGCTCGCGCATCGGCTCCTGCTCCTTCAGCACGCCATCGATCACCGGCTGCTTGCACTCGATGCAGCCGATTCCGGCGGAACGACAACCGGTTTGCACCCAGTCGCGAACCTCTTCGCTGGAATAGATCAAATGCAGTTGCCACACCGGACATTTCTCCGGATCTCCGGGATCGGTACGCCGCACGCGCGCGGGATCGGTTTGCATGGTGCGAATCTTTCGCGTGATCGAGTCCGCATCCTCGCGCAAGCTAATGGTGTTGCCGTAGGATTTCGACATCTTCTGGCCATCCAGCCCCGGCATGCGCGAGGCGTGGGTGAGCAGTGCGTCGGGTTCGACCAGGATCATCTTGCGCGAACCCTCGAGCCAGCCGAACAAGCGTTCGCGGTCGCCCAGCGAGAGGCTCTGTGCCTCGTTCAGCAGTTCATGCGCCTGCTCCAGCGCCTCATCCTCGCCCTTTTCCTGGTAGCGGGTGCGCAGCTGGCCATAGAGTTTGGCGCGTTTGCTGCCCAGCTTCTTGACGGCCTCGCGCGCCTTGTCCTCAAACCCCGGTTCCTGGCCATACAGGTGATTGAAGCGGCGCGCGATCTCGCGCGTAAATTCGACGTGAGGCACCTGATCGTCGCCGACCGGAACGCGATTGGCCCGGTAAATGAGAATGTCCGCGGCCTGCAACAAGGGATAGCCGAGAAAACCGTAAGTCGTCAGATCCTTGTGCGTCAGTTTTTCCTGCTGATCCTTGTAGGTCGGCACGCGCTCAAGCCAGCTCAGGGGCGTCATCATCGACAGCAGCAGATGCAGTTCGGCGTGCTCGGGCACCTTGGACTGGATGAAGATGGTTGCCTGGGAAGGATCGACGCCGGCCGCCAGCCAGTCGATGACCATTTCATTGGTGTTGTCCCTGATATTCCCCGGTTCATCATAAGCAGTCGTCAGCGCATGCCAGTCGGCGACGAAGAACAGACAGGGGTATTCGTGCTGCAGCTTGATCCAGTTGGCCAGCACGCCGTGATAGTGGCCAAGATGGAGCCGCCCGGTGGGGCGCATGCCGGAGAGAACTTTTTCTGCGTACATTTCAGAAACCAAAAAGAATGCGAATCAGGTTGTTGAACAAATGCAGCAAGGGCCGCAGGATTTTTTCCAGCACGCCGAGAAACAGCAGCGCCAACAAAATGGGAAATCCCCAGCGTTCCAGCTGCGAAAACTTCCAGGCAGCGCGATGTGGCAGCAGACTGACCGCTATCCTGCCACCGTCCAGCGGCGGCAGTGGCAACAAATTCAGTACCATCAACACGCCATTGATGCTGATGCCGACCAGTGCCATTTCTCTCAGCGCTGTCGAATACTCAAGTGCCGGAAGCCCCACCGCCAACTTCAAGACCAACGCCCAGGCCAGTGCCATCGCCAGATTTGCCCCCGGTCCAGCCGCTGCCACCCAGAGCATGTCCTGTTTGGGTCGACGCAGATTGCCGAAATTCACCGGCACCGGCTTGGCCCAGCCGAACAACAGCCCGCCGCCCGAAACAAGCAGAATCAGCGCCGGGACCAGCAAGGTTCCCACCGGGTCGACATGGCGCAAGGGGTTCAGACTGATGCGTCCCATCTGCCAGGCCGTCGGATCGCCAAAGTACCGCGCGGCGTAGCCGTGCGCCGCCTCGTGCAGCGTGATCGCAAAGATTACCGGCAAGGCGGAAATCGCCAGCGTCTGGATAACATTCATGGGAGTGGGCGATTCTATCAGACCGCTTCATTCCAGCCCGAACGGCTCCAGCGGCCCATGTCCGGCCCGTACCAACTCCGGTTGGGCGCTGGTCAGATTGATGACTGTGGTCATTTCGATGCCGCAATGCCCGGCGTCGATCACCAGATCAAGCTGCTTTTCCAGATGCTCCCGAATCTCGTCGGGATCGGCCAGCGGCGCGTCGAAACCCGGCAGGATCAGCGTCGAGGTCAGCAAGGGTTCGTCCAGTTCTTCCAGCAGCGCCAGCGCCAGGGGATGGTTGGGCACGCGCAGGCCGATGGTCTTGCGCTTGGGATGCAGCAGGCGGCGCGGCAACTCCTTGGTGCCCTCCAGAATGAAGGTATAGCTGCCGGGGGTGGTGGCCTTGAGCAGACGATACTGGCTGTTGTCGACTCGGGCATAAGTGGCGATCTCGGACAGGTCGCGGCACATCAGTGTGAAGTGATGACGCTCATCGACGCCGCGGATGCTGCGAATCCGGTCCAGCAGAGGCGCATAGCCCGCGACGCCAACCAGCGAATAGGCGGCGTCCGTGGGCATGGCGATCAGGCCGCCGCTTCTGGCGATCTCCGCCGCCTGCTTGATCAGCCGCGGCTGAGGATGTTCAGGATGAATCGTAAATAACTGTGCCATGCTTATTCCGAAATGCGGCGCGCCACGGGCGGCACGCTCAAACCAGCCGTGACCAGACCGGTGTCAGGCCCTCGGGCAAATCCGGCATTTTGCCCAAATCCACCCAGCTTTCTCCCGGCCCGTGAAAATCCGATCCACGCGATGCCAGAAAATCAAACTCGCGCGCGATGCGCGAAAACTCGCGAACCTCTTCGTCCTTGTTCGCGCCCGACAAGACCTCGATACCGCGTCCGCCCAGATCCTTGAATGCGACGAACAACTGACGCCGCTCTGCCTTTGACAAGCGATAGCGGCCCGGATGGGCGATCACCGCCGTGCCGCCAGCGCCGATTATCCAGCGCAGCGCGTCCTCCAGCGTCGCCCAGGCGTGCTCGACATAACCGGGCTTGCCTTTGGCCAGCCAATGATCGAACACCGACTTCACATCCTTGGCATGGCCCTGCTCGGCGATGAAGCGCGCGAAATGCGAACGGCTGACCAATGACGGATTTCCGGCATGGCGCAGCGCTCCTTCGTAGGCACCATGGATTCCGACCTTGTCGAGTTCGGCGGCCATGCGTCCGGCGCGCGCATCGCGTCCGCTGCGTACCTGAGTCAGGCCGTCGATCAATACCTGGTTTGCCGGATCGATGCCCAAGCCGACGATATGCACGGTCTGATCGTCGCCCCAGGAAATCGACACTTCGACGCCGTCGACAAATGGCAAATCGAGTTCTCCCGCTGTCGTGCGTGCTTCCTCCAGCCCGCCCAGTTCGTCGTGATCGGTCAGCGCCAGCAGCTCGACGCCGTTTTCTTTTGCCCGGCGCACCAGTTCCGCGGGCGCCAGCAGTCCGTCGGAAACCGTCGAATGGCAGTGCAGGTCCGCGTTCAGGGCTTTCATGTCGCGAAAAACTCCTCGATCAGGCACGCCACCTGCTGCGGCTGGTCATGGTGCAGGTTGTGGCCGCAATCCTTCAGCACGACTTCCCGCAGATCCTTGAAGCAGGCGATGCGCTGGCGGTATTCGTCGGAGTCCTTGGCATACAGCTGCTTGAAAATGAACGAGTCGTCCGCCGTCACCCAAAGCACCGGCGCCGTCACCTGGCGCCAGATCGCCATCGCTTCCTGAACCCGGTAGATGGTCGGATTCACTCCGCGATGATAGGGATCGGCCGCCAGATGAATCCCTCCCGCCCCATCGTCTTCACCCATGTGGTCGGCGAGATAGCTGGCTTTTGCGTCGGACAGGCGCGGGTTTTCCTTTTGCAGTCGCGCGGCAAATCCGGCGCGATCCGGATAGGAGCGAAAGCTTGGCGTATCGCGCAGTTGATCCAGCCAGTTGGCGTAGCGCCCCGGCGCCTCGTCGGGCGTGAAACGACGCATGCCCAGGCCTTCCAGATTCACCAGACCGGCAATGCGCGCGGGACGAATTCCCGAGTAAAGACAGCCGACGTTGCCGCCCAGACTGTGCCCGACCAGCCGCACCGGCACAGCCGGCGAATAGTGATCGAGCAAGGCTTCGAGGTCAGCCATGTAGTCGGGAAACCAATAGACGTCCCTGTTCCATTCGGACAAACCGAAGCCGCGCCAATCGGGGGCCAATATGCGCCAGTCACGTTCCAGGGCGTCGACAACGAACTGCCAGGAAGCACCGACATCGCACCAGCCGTGCAGCAGCACCAGCAAAGGCGCGGACTCGCTGCCCCACACCCGCACATGGAGCCGCCGGCCTCGTGACTGAATAAACTCGGAATGACTCGCTTTCATGCTGACATTTTATCAGCGAGGCTTCCGCAATCCCCTGCGGGACAAAGATATCCATGCCCTGCCGAGTCGACTGCTTTACACCGGATACCCGCCACAAAAGCCGCTTGCAACCGGCACCTGCATCATGAATCGCGCCGGTTCCACCAGTCGGCGGACGCCACCAAGCATCGCTTGCCGTTGCGATGTGCGCCGCTTGTTAGTCGGGAATGGTCGCGGTGGCTTCGATCTCGACACGGGCTTCGTCTTCCATCAGAGCGGCGACTTGCACCGCCGTCATCGCCGGAAAGTTGCGGCCCATCACCTCGCGATAGGCCCGACCGAGTTCCGGATAGCAGGCGATGTATTCGCGCTTGTCGATCACGTACCAGGTCATGCGAATGATGTGTTCCGGCTTGCCGCCGGCTTCCGCCAGCACATCGATTATGTTTTGCAATGCCTGCTTGGCCTGCTCGGCAAAGTCGCTGGTGTGAAAGCGGCACTGATTGTCCCAGCCGATCTGTCCGCCAATGACCACCGTGCGCCCCCGTGCCGCAATTCCGTTCGAATAGCCTTTGGGCGCCGCCCACCCCGCCGGCTGCAATATCTGGATGCCTGACTGGGGCGCAACTTCCTGCGGACTTATTTTCATTTGAATCTCCCGAGTTTCCGTCATTATTTTTCCTTGGCCGCGACATCCTTCAGCAGTTCGCGGGCGATGATCAGTTTCTGTACTTCCGTTGCGCCCTCGTAAATCCGCAGGGCGCGAATCTCGCGGTAAAGGCGTTCCACCGGTATCTCGCACACCACCCCGAGACCACCGAATATCTGCACGGCGTCGTCGATGACTTTTTGCGCCATTTCGGTGGCGACCATTTTTGCCATGGCCGCTTCGCGGGTGACGGTCTTGCCCTGATCGCGCAGCCAGGCGGCGCGATACACCAGCAGGGCCGCGCCATCGATGGCGGCGGCCATGTCGGCCAGTTTGGCTTGCGTCAGCTGAAAATCGGCCAAGGTCTGGTTGAACATCTTGCGGCTGACGGCGCGCTGTACCGCCTCGTCCAGCGCACGACGGGCAAAGCCGAGCGCCGCAGCGGCGACGGAGGTACGAAAGATGTCCAGGGTGCGCATCGCCACCTTGAAACCCTGCCCGGCCTCACCGAGGCGACGGCTTGCCGGGATGCGGCAGTTGTTGAAACTCAGGCGCGCGAGGGGGTGCGGCGCAATGACTTCGATGCGTTCGGCGATCTCCAGACCCGCCGTCTGCGCATCGACAATGAAGGCGGTGATGCCGCGAGTGCCGGACGCTTCGCCAGTACGGGCGAAGACAACGTAGAAATCGGCAATACCGCCGTTTGAGATCCAGGTCTTTTCGCCGTTGAGCACGTAGCTGTCGCCGTCCCGTCGTGCCGCGCACTGCATGGCGCCGACATCGGAGCCGGCCTCGGGCTCGGACAGGGCGAATGCTGCGATGGCGGATCCGGCCGCAACGCGCGTCAGGTAGGTGTGCTTCTGTTCTTCGGTGCCGTGCAGGGTGATGGCGCCGCTACCCAGGCCCTGCATGGCGAAGGCGAAATCGGCCAGACCGGAGTGTCGCGCCAGGGTCTCGCGAATCAGGCAAATGCCGCGCGTGTCGATGGTCTCGGCGCTGCCGCCGCAGGCTGTGCCGCCGACCGCGTAGCGCAGCCAGTCGGCAGCGCCCAACTGGCGCACCAACTCGCGACAAGCGTCATCTGTCTCCTGACCGCGTGCGTGCGGCACGTCGTCGATGTTTTTGTCAGCCCAGCGCTCCAGCGCTTGCGCCAGTTCCCGATGCCGGGGTTCAAGAAACGGCCAATCGAGATAACTTGTGTCAACCACGGCTCAATCCCCCTCGAAAACCGGTTTCTGCTTGGCGACAAAGGCGTGGTAGGCACGATGAAAATCGTTGGTCGCCATGCAAATGGCCTGAGCCTGGGCTTCGGCTTCGATGGCTTCATCCACTCCCATGTTCCATTCCTGCTGCAGCATTTTCTTGGTCATGCCGTGGGCGAAGCTCGGGCCGGCGGCGAGATCCTGTGCCAGTTTGGTGGCCTCGACCACCAGAGTGTCCGGATCGCACAGGCGATTGAAAAATCCCCAGCGCTCCGCTTCTTCGCCGGCCATGGCGCGACCCGTCATCAGCAGTTCGCTGGCCCGGCCCTGGCCGATCATGCGCGGCAACATGGCGCACGCACCCATGTCGCAACCGGCAAGGCCGACGCGCGCAAACAGAAACGCAGTCTTGGAACGTGCCGTTCCCAGCCGCATGTCCGAGCCCAGCGCCAACAACGCGCCGGCGCCCGCACAGATGCCATCGATGGCGGCGACGATGGGCTGCGGACAGGCGCGCATGGCTTTGATCACATCACCCGTCATGCGCGTGAAGGTCAGCAAGCCAGGCATGTCCAACTGCGTCAGCGGGCCGATAATGTCGTGCACGTCGCCGCCGGAACAGAAATTGCCGCCTTCGCCGGTCAGCACAACCGCCTTGACGTCAGCGGCGTAGACCAGGTTGCGGAACAGATCGCGCAACTCGGCGTAGGAGTCGAAGGTCAGCGGGTTCTTCCGCTCCGGGCGATTCAGGCTGATCAGCGCAACTCCGGCCTCGACGCGATAGCTGAAATGGCGTGCCGCATACGATCCCAGACTTTGCCGGTTGCCCGGCAGTTCGTGCGGCTTTCCTTGAAGATGTTTCATCGCTGTCTCCTCACATGACTTCGCCGCCGGCCACGGCGATCGATTGACCATTGATGCTGGCGGCGCCTTCACCGCAAATCCAGAGCACTGCATCGGCGACTTCCTGCGGATTCACCAGCCGCCGCATCGGATTGCCGCTGGCCAGTTCGGCTCGCGCCTCGTCCTCGCTGCGACCGGTCTTGGCGACGATGTTGGCCACCGCGCTTTTCACGATGTCGGTTTCGGTGTAGCCGGGACACACCGCATTCACGGTGATGCCCTTGGTCGCGTACTCGAGCGCCAGCGCGCGGGTCAGCCCGATGACGCCGTGCTTGGCCGCGCAGTAGGCGGCAACATAGGCGTAGCCGACCAGACCGGCCGTGCTGGCGACATTGACGATGCGGCCCCATCCGCTTGCCAGCATGTCGGGCAGGACCGATTGAGTGCAATGGAATACCCCGCCAAGGTTGACCTCCAGCATGCGCTGAAACATCGCTGCATCGGTCCGATGGAAGGGCGCGCTCTCGGCCTGCCCGGCATTGTTCACCAGGATGGCGACGGGGCCGAACGCAGACCGGGCTTGCCCCATCCCCTGCTCCACCGAACCGGGGTCCCTCACATCCATGGTCACGGCACGGCAGCGATCGGGAGCCGCGAGTTGATCAAGCATGACGTCCAGCGCGACTCGGTCACGGCCCGTAATCGTGACCCGGTAGCCGGCTGACACCAGGGCTTTTGCGACGGCGGCGCCGATACCGCGACCGCCGCCGGTGACCAGCGCATGCCTGCCAACTGGGCTAGGCATGAGAGTCACGCATTCAACGCGAGCTGCGCCGCGCGCTCCAGATTGCGTTCGAGCTGCGTTCTGCCGCCCACATACTGCTTGGGCCAGATGATGTCGGTATAGCCTTGCTCGGCTGCCGCGTGCAGCGTCCAGGCCGCGTCGGCGAGGTGGGGACGGGCCAGCGCGCAGAGATCGGCGCGACCGGCGGCAATGATGGTGTTGACGTGGTCGGCTTCGAAGATGTTGCCGACGGCGATGGTCGGCACATCCAGTTCGTTGCGGATCTGGTCGGAAAACGGCACCTGGAACATGCGCCCGTAAACCGGCACTTCGTCCTTGCTGACCTGGCCCGACGAGACGTGAATGATGTCGGCGCCGGCGTCCTTGAACAAGCGGGAAACATCTACCGAGTCATCCGGCGTGGTTCCGCCAGCCACCCAGTCGTGGGCCGAGATCCGCACCGACATCGGCTTGTCAGCCGGCCACACCTCACGCATGGCGCGGAACACCTCGAGCGGATAGCGACAACGGTTCTCCAGACTGCCGCCATATTCGTCGGCGCGCCGATTGGTCAGCGGCGAAATGAAGGATGACATCAGGTAGCCGTGGGCAGCGTGGAACTCGATCATGTCAAAGTCGGCGCTGGCAGCACGGCGCGTGGCGGCGATGAAGTCGGCCTTGACGCGATCCATGTCGTTGCGATCCATGGCTTTCGGCGTCTGCGACGTACCCGGAATGTAGGGCAGCGCCGAGGGTGCGATCAGCGGCCAGTCATCCGACTGCAGGGGCATGTCGATGGCGTCCCACGCCAAGCGGGTAGCGCCTTTGCGCCCGGCATGGCCGATCTGCATGGCCATTTTGGTATGCCCGTTGGCATGTACGTAGCCGACAATGCGCTTCCATGCAGCCATCTGCTCGTCATTCCAGATGCCGGTGCATCCCGGGGTAATGCGCGCGTCGGCCGCGACGCAGGTCATTTCGGTGACAATCATCGCCGCCCCGCCCATGCCGCGACTGCCGTAGTGCACCAGATGAAAATCGACGGGCATGCCATCCTGCGCCGAGTAGGTGCACATCGGCGACACCACGACCCGGTTCTCCAGGGTCATTCCGCGCAGCTTGAAGGGTGTGAACATCGGCGGTACCGGCGTCCCGGCACCGACGTCCGAGATGCCGCATCTTGACGCAAACCAGCGATCGAAATCGTCGGTATATGCCCCGTCGCGCAGCTTCTGGTTGGCGTGACCGACGCGCTGGCTGCCGGTGAGTACGGCAAAGGCGAACTGCTCCGGTTCCATGCCGACATAGCGCTCGACATCTTCGAACCAGGTCATGCGATTGCGCGCCGCGCTTTGCAGTTTCAGTGCTTCGATTTCGCGTTCCGACTGGTACCGGGCCAAGCGCACCGGCACGTCGCCGTCGCTACTGTTCAGCACATTGACCAGGGCGCGGGCGTCCTCCATCGCCAGCTTGGTGCCGGAACCGATGGTGAAATGCGCGGTATGCGCCGCGTCGCCCAACAGCACGATGTTGTCCTTGAACCAGTGTTCGCAAAGCACGCGATTGAACTTCAGCCACACCGCCGACCCGCGCAGGTGCGTCGCGTTGGATACCAATTTGCTGCCATTAAGCAGATCGGCGAACAAGCTCTCGCAGAATCCGATTGATTCGTCGGCCGACATCTTGTCGATGCCGGCCTTGAGCCAGGTCTCTTCCGGCGTCTCGACAATGAAGGTGGCCCACTCTTCGTTGAACTGATAGGCATGAAGATTGAACCAGCCGTGCTCGGTTTCTTTGAAGGCGAAGGTGAAGGCGTCGAGCTTCTTTTTCGTGCCGAGCCAGATGAAGCGGCACTTGCGCACATCGATGCGCGGATTGAAATGGCTTTCGTATTTTCTCCGCGTCGTCGAGTTCACGCCATCGGAGCCGATGACCAGATCGTATTCCCGGGAATAGTCATCCGGATCCTTGAATTCGGTCTCGAACTTCAGATTCACGCCCAGTTCTTTGGCGCGAGCCTGAAAAATCTGCAACAGCTTCAAGCGTCCTATGCCGCAAAAACCGTGGCCGCCGGAGGTGATCCGCCGCTCCTTGAAGAACACATCCACATTGTCCCAGTGGTGGAAATTGCGCTCGATTTCCTCCACCACCTTGGGATCGTCCTGGCGAAAGCCATCCATGGTCTGGTCTGAAAACACGATTCCCCAGCCGAAGGTACTATCGGCCTGGTTGCGTTCGATCACCGTGATATCGCAGGCCGGATTGGCCTTCTTCATCAGGATTGAGAAATACAGACCGGCAGGACCTCCGCCCAGGCAAACGATGCGCATTTGAATCTCCTCGGAATGCTTTTATCTACAGTGTAAATATTTTAAGCTTCAAGTTGTTTGTTTGTCAACTCGCCGCTGTGGTGAGCGGCACTTTGCCACGATGCCATAGTCTGTCAGACGTCGCTGGTAGCCCCCCGGAAGTGATCGAATACAATACCGCCCCACGACTCATCCTCAGCCACTCCCAAGCCCCTCGCATGCTTCCTGCCCTGTAATGGATACCCTTTTTGTCACCGGCGGCGCCGGATTCATCGGATCTGCCCTGATCCGCCTGCTGGTCGCCGAGAGCGGCTGGCGCGTGGTCAATATCGACAAACTGACCTACGCCGGCAATCTCGAATCGCTGACCGACGTGGCCGATGATCCGCGTTACGTCTTCAGCCGCAGCGACATCTGCGATCGCACGGCGCTGGACGTCCTGTTTCAGACGCATCGCCCGGTCGGGGTGATTCACCTCGCGGCGGAATCCCACGTCGACCGCTCGATCCACGGTCCGGGGGACTTCATCGAGACCAATATCAAGGGCACCTACACCCTGCTCGAAGCGGCTCGAGCCTACTGGTCCATGCTGGAGGCAAAGGACAAACCGGCCTTCCGCTTCCATCACGTATCCACCGACGAGGTCTTCGGCTCACTGGGCGAAAGCGGGCTGTTTGTGGAAAGCAGTTCCTACCAGCCGAATTCGCCCTATTCGGCCTCCAAGGCGGCCTCCGACCATCTGGTGCGGGCCTGGCATCACACCTACGGTCTGCCGACCGTGATCACCAACTGCTCGAACAACTACGGCCCCTGCCAGTTCCCGGAAAAACTGGTCCCGCTGATGATCCACAACGCCGTCTCCGAAAAGCCCTTGCCTATCTACGGCAAGGGCGACAACGTGCGCGACTGGCTCTACGTCGATGACCACGCCCGGGCGCTGCGCCTGGTGTTCGAAAAGGGCATCAGCGGCGAGACCTACAACATCGGTGGCCATAACGAAAAAACCAATCTGGAGGTGGTAGACGCCCTGTGCTCCCTGCTCGACGAGCTGAAACCGAGGCGCGACGGCCGCAGTTACCGGGATCAAAAGGTCGGCGTCGCCGACCGCCCCGGCCACGACAAGCGCTATGCCATCGATGCGACCAAGATCGAGCGCGAATTGGGTTGGACACCGACGGAAAGCTTTGAATCCGGATTGAAGAAAACGGTAGGCTGGTATCTGGACAACCCGGACTGGGTTGCTCACGTTGTCTCCGGTGAATACCGGCAATGGATGGATCGCAACTACGGAGATCGCGCATGAGCGCCCCGCACGGCCGCCCGAAGGGGCGTCAACCAGAACATGGAGCCGCACAGCGGCGAACCACTGTTACCCCCTGCCTCGGGGCGAAGGCAGGGTTTCGAGGAGCACTGCTCCGCGCTGCCGCAGCCGGCCGGTTGTGCAAAACCGGCAGTGGGATCGGGGCTAGGGGGAGGGCTATCAAATGAGTACTCGCGGCATCATTCTCGCCGGCGGTTCCGGCACCCGCTTGCATCCGGTGACGCTGGCCGTCTCCAAGCAGTTGCTGCCGATCTACGACAAGCCGATGATCTACTACCCGCTGACCACGCTGATGCTGGCGGGAATCCGCGACATCCTGTTGATTTCGACACCGCAGGATATCCCGCGTTTCGAACAACTGCTGGGTGACGGCTCGCAGTGGGGCATCGCGATCCGCTACGCGGTGCAGCCCAGCCCCGACGGCCTGGCTCAGGCCTTCATCATCGGACGCGATTTCGTCGGCGACCATCCCTCGGCGCTGATCCTCGGCGACAACCTGTTCCACGGCCAGGACTTGGCCGGCCAACTGCAGCGCGCCGTAAAAGTCGGCGCGGGCGCCACGGTGTTCGCCTATGCGGTGAACGACCCGGAACGCTATGGCGTGGTCGAGTTCGACAAATCCGGGCGCGCCATCAGCATCGAGGAAAAGCCGGCCGCACCGAAGTCGCGCTATGCCGTCACTGGTCTGTATTTTTACGACAACCAGGTCTGCGACATGGCCGCCGGCCTCAAGCCTTCGGCGCGCGGCGAACTGGAAATCACCGACCTCAACCGGATCTACCTCGAAAAAAACCAGCTCAAGGTCGAGATCATGGGTCGCGGCATGGCCTGGCTGGACACCGGCACCCACGAGTCGCTGCTCGAGGCAGGCCAGTTCATCGAGGTCATTGAGAAACGCCAGAGCCTGAAAGTGGCCTGCCCCGAGGAAGTCGCCTGGCGCCAGAAATGGATCGACGACGCGCAGCTTGAACAACTGGCCGGGACGCTGAGCAAGAGCCAGTATGGGCAGTACCTTGCCGGATTGTTGAAATACGAGGTGCGCGAGTGAAACTGATACCCACCGCGATACCCGAGGTACTGCTGATCGAACCGAAGGTCTTCGGCGACGAGCGCGGCTATTTCTACGAGAGCTGGAACAAGCGGAGCTTCGCCGAACTGGGTATCGATGCCGACTTCGTCCAGGACAACCACTCGAAATCGCAAAGAAACGTGCTGCGCGGCCTGCATTACCAGATCGAACACGCCCAGGGCAAGTTGGTTCGGGTCACGCTCGGCGAAGTCTACGACGTCGCGGTCGATCTGCGCCGCTCCTCGCCCACCTTCGGGCAATGGGTCGGCTTCACGCTATCCGCCACTGATCGCCGCATGGCCTGGATTCCGCCGGGTTTCGCCCACGGCTTTTGCGTCACATCGGATTCCGCCGAGTTCCTCTACAAGACCACCGACTACTGGAGTCCGGCGCACGAACGCACGCTGCTGTGGAACGATCCGCAACTGGCGATCCCCTGGCCATTGACGGGAGAGCCCGTGCTGGCCGCCAAGGATCTCGCGGGGCGGTCTTTCAAGGACGCGGAAACCTTCCAATGAACCAAAAACCATTCACCACAGAGACACGGAGACACAGAGAAAGGCGAAGAATCACGTTCATGAATCTGCTTTCCTCGGTGTCTCTGTGTCTCTGTGGTGAGAAGTTTGTATTGTTTTGAAGATGAAAATCCTACTCACCGGCGCCAGCGGGCAACTCGGCCGCGAGCTGAAACGTTCGCTGGCGAGTCTGGGCGAACTGATAGCCTGCGACCGCAGCCAGCTTGATCTTGCCGATGCGAAAGCCCTGCGCGCTGCCGTGCGTGACATCGCGCCCACCGCGATCGTCAATGCGGCGGCCTACACTGCCGTCGACAAGGCGGAGTCGGAGCCGCAGTTGGCCGATGCCATCAACGCCGAGGCGCCCGGCGTCCTCGCCGCAGAAGCCAGACGCCTTGGCGCGCTGCTGATCCACTACTCGACGGACTATGTTTTTGATGGCGCCAAGCCGACGCCCTACACCGAAGACGACGCGACCGCGCCGCTCGCGGCGTATGGTCGCAGCAAGCTGGCGGGCGAAGCCGCGATTACCGGCTCGGGCGCGCGCCACCTGATCCTGCGCAGCAGTTGGGTCTATGGCCTGCACGGCGCGAACTTCATGAAGACCATGCTGCGACTGGGCAAGGAGCGCGATGAATTTCGTGTCGTCGATGACCAGATCGGCGCTCCGACCTGGACCCGCCATCTGGCCGATGTCAGCGCCTTGATCCTCGCCCGTCGCGAAGCTCCGGACGGCCTCTACCATCTCGCCGCCGCCGGTGAAACCAGCTGGCACGGTTACGCCGAAGCCATCTTCGAAGAAGCGCGCAATGCCGGTTTGATCGATACGTCGCCCACCGTTCGCCGTATCACCAGCGCCGAGTTTCCGCTGCCCGCGGCACGGCCGGCCAACTCGCGACTCGACTGCTCGCGCTTCCAGCGCGACTTCGGCCTGGCGCTGCCCGACTGGCGCATCGGCTTGGTCGACTGCCTTGCCGACGCACCCTACTGAACTCACTCATCCGAAAAAACAATGGCCGTCACGCCCACTTACAACGAATCCTCCTTCCGTGTCCTCAAAGGCCTGGAGCCGGTGCGCGAGCGCCCCGGCATGTACACCCGCACCGACTCGCCGGCGCACATCATCCAGGAAGTCATCGACAATTCGGCCGACGAAGCCCTCGGCGGCCATGCGAAAAACCTGCACGTGCTGCTGCATCTGGACGGCTCGATCACGGTCACCGACGATGGCCGCGGCATTCCGGTCGGCCTGCATCCCGACGAAAAAATCCCGGTGGTGGTGCTGGCCTTTACCCGGCTCCATGCCGGCGGCAAATTCGACAAGAGCGCGGGCAATTCGGCCTATGCGTTTTCCGGCGGCCTGCATGGCGTCGGCGTCGCCGTCACCAACGCGCTGTCGACGCGCGTCTCGGTGGAAGTGCGGCGCGAAGGAAAGATCTGGGCCATCGAGTTCTCCGGCGGCGGTGAAACGATCGGCGCGCTGACAGAGACCGGAAGCTGCGGCCGCCAAAGTGGCACCCGGGTGCGCGTCTGGCCCGATCCGAAATATTTCGATGTACCCAAAGTCCCGCCCGCCGAGTTGGAGCGCCTGCTGCGCTCCAAGGCCGTGCTCTTGCCCGGCGTCAAGGTGCATCTCGACATCGAGCAAGCCGATGGCAGCATCAGCAGCCGGACCTGGAGCTATCCGACCGGCCTCGCCGGCTATCTGAGTGAACTGGCCGACAACGCCGAGGCGGTTGCCCCGCTCTATGCCGCCGAAAAATACGCCGATGCCGATCACGCCGACTTCGCTCCCGGCGAGGGCGCGGCCTGGGCGCTCGGCTGGCATGTCGAGGCGGTGGCGTCGGAATCGTATGTCAATCTGATACCGACGGTGGCCGGCGGCACCCACGAAGCCGGCCTGCGCGCCGGCGTGTTCGAGGCGGTCAAATCCTTCATCGAACATCGCGCGCTGCTGCCGCGCGGCGTCAAGCTGCAACAGGACGACGTCTGCGGACGAATGGCCTACGTTCTATCCGCGCGCATTCTCGATCCGCAGTTTCAGGGCCAGGTGAAGGAAAAACTCAACTCGCGCGAGGCGGTCAAGCTGGTCTCCAGCATGATCCGCGATCCCTTCGAGATCTGGCTCAACCAGCATGTCGAGGCCGGCAAGGCGATTGCCGAGATCTCCATCCGGCAGGCGCTGGCGCGACAGAAGAACGCGCAGAAGGTCGAGAAGCGCAAACAGTCAGGCGTCGCCGTGCTGCCGGGCAAGCTCTCCGATTGCGAATCGACCGACATCGCCGAGAATGAATTGTTTCTGGTCGAGGGCGATTCCGCCGGCGGCTCGGCCAAGATGGCGCGCAACAAGGAGACCCAGGCCATCCTGCCGCTGCGCGGCAAGGTGCTCAACTCATGGGAAGTCGAGGCCGGCCGGCTGTTTGCGAATGCCGAAATCCATGACATCGCCGTCGCACTGGGGATAGACCCGCACCGCCCCGAAGACAGCCCGGATCTGTCCGGCCTGCGCTACGGCAAGCTGATCATCATGTCGGACGCCGACGTGGACGGCGCCCACATCCAGACCCTGTTGTTGACGCTGTTCTATCGCCATTTTCCGGCCCTGATCCGCCATGGCCACATCTACATTGCCCAGCCGCCGCTCTACCGCGTCGACGTCCCGGCGTCGGGCAAAAAGCGCCCGGCACGCCGGCTTTACGCACTGGACGAAGGCGAGCTCACCGCCATCAAGGACCGCCTGATCAAGGAAGGCATCCGCGAAGACGTGGTCGAAGTCGGCCGCTTCAAGGGCCTCGGCGAAATGAATCCCGACCAGTTGCGCGAGACGGCCATGGCACCGGCGACGCGGCGCGTACTGCCGATCAGTGATCTGCCCGACAGCCACGAGAACACCCTGAAGCTTTTCAATCTGCTGATGGGCAAGGGTGAAGCCTCTTCGCGCCGCTCCTGGATGGAAGCCAAGGGTCATTTGATTGAAGCCGATATTTGAGAACCTGATTCAAGAGAAGAGATGAGCAACGACACCCCAGACATGTTCGACGAGCCCGTCGCACTAGACGCCGCAACGGGCAACCCGCCGCCGCCCGCCGTACCGCCAGCGCCGACTTTGTTTGCCGAAAACGGCGACGGCGGCGCCTTGCCACTGGCGGGCTACGCCGAGCGCGCCTACCTCGCCTATGCCATGAGCGTGGTGCGCGCGCGCGCCCTGCCGCAGGTGGAAGACGGCTTGAAGCCGGTACAGCGCCGCATCCTGCATGCCATGAATGAAATGCGCCTGGCATCCAGTGCCAAGCACGTCAAGAGCGCGCGCGTGGTGGGCGACGTGATCGGCAAGTATCACCCGCACGGCGACACCAGCGTCTATGACGCCATGGTGCGCGTGGCCCAGGACTTCAGCCTGCGCTACCCGCTGGTGGACGGCCAGGGCAACTTCGGCTCGCGCGACGGCGACGGCGCCGCGGCGATGCGCTATACCGAATGCCGGCTGACGCCTTTCGCCGAACTGCTGCTGTCCGAAATCGATCGCGGCACGGTGGATTTCAGCGCCAACTACGACGGCTCGATGACCGAGCCGCAACTGATGCCGGCACGTCTGCCGGTGGTCCTGCTCAATGGCGCCTCGGGCATCGCCGTCGGTATGGCGACCGAGATTCCGCCGCACAACCTGCGCGAAGTGGCCGAGGCCGCGCGCCTTTTGATCAAGAAGCCCGAGGCGGTGCTGGAAGAAGTTCTCGCCGTGCTGCCGGGACCGGATTTTCCCGGTGGCGGACAGCTCATCTCGACGCCGGCCGATATCCGCGACGCCTATGCCGGCGGCCGCGGCTCGCTGCGCATGCGCGCCCGCTGGCGCATCGAAGAACTGGCGCGCGGCCAGTGGCGCGTGATCGTGTACGAACTGCCGCACGGCGTTTCGGTGGCGCAGGTACTTTCGGAAATCGAAGGCCTGACCAACCCGCAACCGCGTACGGGCAAGAAGGACGTCAGCCAGGAACAGAAGAACCTGAAGGCGCTGGTGCTCGGCGTGCTCGACAGCGTGCGCGACGAATCCAGCGACCAGCAGGCGGTGCGCATCATGCTCGAACCCAAGAGTTCGCGCATCCCGCAGGACGAGTTCATGGCCGTACTGCTGGCGCATACCAGCCTGGAATCCAGCGTTTCGCTCAACCTGACCATGGTCGGTCGCGACGGCCGACCCCAGCAGAAGAATCTGCTGACCATCCTGCATGAGTGGATTGCCTTCCGCTTCGCCACGGTGGAGCGCCGCACCCGGCACCGGCTGGCCGAAGTCTTGCGCCGCGTGCATATTCTCGAAGGACGCATGACGGTTTTCCTGCGCATCGATGAAGTCATCCGCTGCATCCGCGAATCGGACGAGCCGAAACCGGACCTGATGGCGCGTTTCGGCCTGACGGATATCCAGGCCGAGGACATCCTCGAAATCCGCCTGCGCCAGCTGGCGCGGCTGGAAGGCATCCGCATCGAAAAGGAACTCGGTGACTTGCGCAGCGAGCATGGCCAGCTCAACAAGTTGCTCGACTCGCGCAACGAAATGACCAAGCTGATCCAGAAGGAAATCGCCGAGGACGCCAAGCGTTTCGGCGACGATCGGCGCACCTTGATGGAAGCGGTGACGCCGATCTCGCAGGGCGAAATCGCGGTGCCCGACGAACCGGTGACCGTGATCATTTCCAAAAATGGCTGGGTGCGCTCGCGCCAGGGCCATGGCATCGACCCCGCCGGCATCGGCTACAAGACCGGCGATTCGCCGTGGCTGGTGACGGAATCGCGCACGGTCTGGCCGCTGGTCGTGATCGACAGCAACGGCCGCAGCTACAGTGTCCGCGTCTCCGATCTGCCGGGCGGGCGCGGCGACGGCGCACCGCTGAACACCATGATCGACTTTCAGGAAGGCGGCAAGCTGGCGCTGGCCCTGACCGCCTCGCCGGACAGCAAATACCTGGTTGCCGGATCGGGCGGCTATGGATTTGTTGCCAGCGTCGCCGACATGACGGCGCGCAACAAGGCCGGCAAGACCTTTCTGACCCTGGACAAGGACGAACGGCCCGTGCCGTCAGCGCCGGTGCTGGGCGACACGGTCGCCGTACTGACCCAGGCCGGCCGATTGCTGCTCTTCCCCGTGCTCGAACTAAGGGAAATGGCCAAGGGCAAGGGGCTGATGCTGATCGACCTGGCGAAGAACGATGAAGTGGTTGGCGTCGCGGTCGCTGGTGACCGGCCTTTGCTGATCGGCGGCAGCGGCCGTGGCGGGAAGTTCGTCCAGCAAACTCTCGATGTGCGGGGACAGGCGGCGTTTCGCGGTGCACGCGCGCGCCGCGGCCAGGAAATTCCGTTCAAACTTAAACCGACAAGCCTGTTCTTGCCCAACAGTCAATGATGCTAGAATCCGCCGAAATCGGCCTATCGACATTCAACTGTGGTTTTCCGAGACAGTAGCCGCCTACGGAGAATAAAAAAAATGCTTTTCATCCTTTACTACATTCTTGCCATCGTTGTGCTTGTCTTGCATTTCACCGGTTTCCTCGGCCGCCACAATCTGGAATGGCTGATTCTGGTACTTGCCGTAACGGTGTTCCCGGCAGTCATCTACCTGTAGCCGCCCGCCTGCCGACTCCGGCAGGAATTCACCGTAGCGCCAGCGCCGACTTTTCCGCCGTGGCGCTTCCAATCCGCTTCAGCATTCGCGAACGATAATTCCCTTGATTGCGTCCACCGACGCATCAATCAGTTCAACGCGCTGCGGCAAGCTTTCCAGGCCTTCCAGTTCCTTTGGCCGCAGCGGATCGCGACCGAGGGCTTCCTGCAATGTCTCGGCGAACTTGACCGCCTGCGCGGTCTCCAGAATGATCATCGGTAGGCCTTGAACGGGATGTTCGCGCGCCACCTTGACGCCGTCGGCGGTGTGCGGATCGATCATCAAGCCATGGCCTTCCCAGATATCGCGTATCGTCGCCAGTCGATCGGCATGAGAACTGCTGCCGGAAACGATGCCGAACTCCGGCAGGCGCGCCGCAAACCGGCCACCGGCAAGATTGAAACCGGCGCCTGAGTCCACCTCCCGCCACAATTCACGCACGATGGCCGCATCCCGACCGACCAGGTCGAAGACAAAGCGTTCGAAGTTCGACGCCTTGGAAATATCCATCGACGGGCTGGAGGTAACCCGGGTTTCCGCCGTCGTTCTTGGACGGTAGATGCCGCTGCGAAAGAACTCGTCGAGCACGTTGTTCTCGTTGGTCGCCAGCACCAAGTTGCTGATCGGCAAACCCATCATGCGCGCGACGTGGCCGGCGCATATGTTGCCGAAGTTTCCCGAAGGCACGCAGAACGCCACCTTCTCGTCATTCGACCGCGTCGCCTCGAAGTAGCCCTTGAAGTAGTACACGATCTGTGCCGCGACACGCGCCCAGTTGATCGAGTTCACCGCGCCTATCTTGTACCTGGCCTTGAATTCCGCATCATTGGACACCGCCTTGACGATGTCCTGGGCGTCGTCGAACATGCCGCGCACGGCGATGTTGAAAATGTTCGCATCCTGCAGCGAATACATCTGCGCGCGCTGGAAGGCGCTCATGCGGCCCTCCGGCGAAAGCATGAAGACGCGTACATTGTGCTTGCCGCGCATCGCGTACTCCGCCGCCGATCCGGTATCGCCCGAGGTCGCGCCGAGAATATTGATGGTCTCGCCGCGCTGGTCCAGCACGTACTCGAACAGATTGCCCATCAATTGCATCGCCATGTCCTTGAAGGCCAGCGTCGGCCCGTTGGACAGTTCGAGCAAATGGAAACCGGGCTCCAGCGTCGTCAGCGGCGTAATGTCCCTTGCCTTGGCCGGATCGCGGCTCCAGCGGTAGGTCTGCGCCGTATATGTCTTGTCGCAGATGGCTTTGAGGTCGGCCGCCGGTATGTCCGAGATGAACAGGCTGAGGATGCGAAAGGCCAGTTCCGCATAGGACAGTCCGCGCCATTCGTCGAGCCGGTCGGCCACTTGCGGATAAGACTCGGGAAGATAGAGTCCGCCGTCGGGCGCCAGGCCGCCGAGGAGGATGTCGCAGAATTCCTGCGGCTGCGCGCCGCCACGGGTAGAGATGTATTTCATGACAGGTTAAAGAATAAAGGTGTTTAAGGGCTCGCTTGATCGGCGAAAATTCGGAGCGACAGAAAGTCGGTGCTGACGGGACGGCAAAAACGTAAAAGTCACCGGCGTTGCGCGGCTTTATCGCGCAGCGTCCGTGCGGACTGCTTGGTTAGGCTGGTGGTAGCTGCTGGAACCGTTAACATGCTTCAGCCCGCACCGGTTTGATGATAGCAATCAAGAAAGCTTCTCACTTTTCGGCCATTCTCTTCAGGTTGCTTAAGCCTTCTTCATACTTCTCGCCGACCAATTTTTCCATGCTGAAGAACAAGCCCATGAGTTTGGAGATGAATGGACTTGGGCCATACATGGCTTGTGTAACCAGTGTGGAACTGCCATTGGGCGTGAGAACAAAATCTACTGCATTGTGGGCCTTAAAAGGCGTGAAGAAGTCCAGCTTGATGGTGATCTTGGATGGCGGGATGGATTCGGTAATTTCCATGCGCCCTCGACCGATATTTTTGTTCCCGCTCCATTCATAGATTGAACCCTTGGCTTCCTGCGCGCCACTGTAGGTGCGATTGATCTGAGGATCAATTTTTTCCCAAGGAGACCACGATTCCCATTGATGAAAATCATTGATGAGAGGAAAGATTTTCCCCGGCGTGCTTTGAATTGTTATTGACCGCTCAATCCGAAAGCTATCCGGGCGAGTTGATGCGTAGATCAATATTGCTCCGATAATAATGACAAGTGCCATTGCGAAAACTTTGATCATGATTTCTCCATAGAGCCTGACGTGAAGCTAAGAGGCTGCGCGCTTTTGCGCAGTCCCGCTTGAGCGTAAGGTTAGTTGCCATTACTGACACAACTAATTCACTGACGTGCTTCAACGTGCTTGGCAAAATTATTCAGGATGGCTTGCCATCCCTGACGCTGCTGTTCCACAGGGTTTTCTGACTCAGCATCGAACGTGACGCGCACCGTAACACCGTTTGCGCCGGTCTTGAACTCGACTGTACCAGTCCGGTCTCCGAACAAATACTCAATCAACTCGTTGGGCACGATCTTGGTATACGTCCCCGCGAAATCAAAGCCGAAGCTACTGTCTTTAGCTTCCATGCGCGAAGTGAATGCCCCGCCTACGTGTAAACTGACGGTGGATTTGGTTGTGTGCCAATCATCAGAAGCGGTATTCCACTGTTTGATGTCGTCCGGCGTTGTGTAGGCGCTCCAGACCTTGGCGACGGGAGCTTTGACGATGGTTTCAACGGAAATTTTAATGGAGTGACTCCCTGTGGTTGGCACCGACGTTAAATGTGGCGCCTAATTGATCGGCGGAATATTTTCCGTCGTCACGGAAAGTATCCAAGCAAATCGCCTGGATGTCGCTGGCAAAGTGAGCATTGGACGAATCATTTCGGGATCGATCAGACCACAAGCGCCGTCGGCAGATACTCGCTAAAAATCCTGTCCGTGCTCACTACCGTCAGGCCTTCCGCCTTGGCCTGCGCCAGTAGCAGGCGGTCGAAGGGATCGCGGTGCAGCAGGGGCAGGTCGCGCACCGCCTCGGCATGATCGGGAAGCACCGGCAACCAGGTCAACTGCGCAGCCTCGACCTCACGCACCAGACTGTCGGTTTGCATTTCCAACTTGCCGATACGCACCTTGATCCAGATTTCCCAGATCGAGATCGGGCTGACGTAAGCGCCTTCAGTGCGCACCCGCTTGATCAGGGATGCCGGCAAGGGATCCCCCGCAAGCCAGGGAATCAGGATATTGGTATCGAAAAGAAGCATCGCGCTACCGAACTACAAACTCCGCATGGCGGATTCCTCGAACAGGGCGGCAATTTCGGCATTGGTTTCCGGGCTGTCCCAGTCCGGCGAAACCTTGACACGACCGCGCATCGTTCCAGGCGGCTTCACCTTCGGCGCCTGATAACGAACGATCTTGGCCACCGGTTTGCCGTCGCGCGCGAGGATCACATCCTCGCCACGTTCGGCCGCCGCGACGAGGCGCGACAAGGCATTTTTGGCTTCCAGCATGTTGACCTGCATGGCGTACTCCTGCGCTGACTTTTGATTAGCCAAGCTTAGCCAATCAAAAGCCGCTTGTCTAGCCCAGTTCTTCCATGCGCAGCCGAATCACCTGCTTCTTCACCACCGGCAGCGCCTCGATTTTGGCGATCGCCGCATCCACGTTCTTCTCGTGTGTGAGGTGGGTCAGCATGATGATGTCTGTCTGCGACTCGCCTTCCTCCGGTTCGCGCTGGATCATGGCGTCGATGGATATCTCCTGGTCGGCCAGAATGCGTGTGATGTCGGCCAGCACGCCCGGCTTGTCCTCGACCCGCAGGCGCAGGTAGTAACTGGTTTCCACTTCCGCGAGCGGCAGGATCGGCGTGTCCTCGACCGCGCCTGGCTGGAATGCCAGATGCGGCACGCGATGCTCGGGATCGGCGGTGTGCATGCGCGTCACATCGACCAGGTCGGCGATGACCGCCGAAGCGGTCGGCTCGGCGCCGGCGCCCTTACCGTAATACAGCGTCGCACCGACCGCATCGCCTTGCACCAGCACCGCATTCATCGCGCCCTCGACATTGGCTATCAGCCGGCGCGTCGGAATCAGCGTCGGATGCACACGCAATTCCACGCCCGCCTTGCCGTTCATCTGGCGCCGTCGGGTGATGCCGAGCAGCTTGATGCGATAACCCAGTTGCTCGGCGTACTTGATGTCGTCGGGATCGAGCTGGCTGATGCCCTCGATATGCGCCTTGTCGAACTGCATCGGTATGCCGAACGCGAGTGCCGAAAGAATGGTGATCTTGTGCGCGGCGTCCACACCTTCGATGTCGAAGGTCGGATCGGCTTCGGCATAACCCAGGCGCTGCGCTTCCTTGAGCACGACATCGAAGGAAAGACCCTTGTCGCGCATTTCGGAAAGAATGAAATTGGTGGTGCCGTTGATGATGCCGGCGATCCACTGAATCCGGTTGGCCGTGAGCCCTTCGCGCACCGCCTTGACGATGGGTATGCCACCTGCCACTGCGGCCTCGAAAGCCACCATGACGCCTTTCTCGTGGGCGGCGGAAAATATCTCGTTGCCATGCACTGCCAGCAAGGCCTTGTTCGCCGTCACCACATGCTTGCCGTTGGCAATGGCCTGCATGACAAGTTCCCGCGCGACGCCATAGCCTCCGATCAGTTCGACCACGATGTCGATGTCCGGATCGGCAACCAGGGCGAAGGCGTCGTCCGTGACTTCCGCCCGTCCGGCAGTGACCTGCCGTGCCAGTTCGAGGTTCTTGTCGGCCACTTTCGTGATACGGATCGGACGCCCGGCGCGGCGGGTGATTTCCGCCTCATTGCGGGAAAGCACGGAAAAAGTTCCGCCGCCGACGGTGCCGATGCCGAGGAGTCCTACGTTGATTGGTTTCATTTCAATGTTTTCCTGAAGGAGAAGGACGGGATCACCATGCCTTCCCGAAAATAAAAGCGATGGGCATCCGTGCGCTGGGTGCCCGAATCGAGCGCCAGCACGTGGCAATTCAAGGCCCGCGCCTGGCGTTCCAACTGTCGCAGCAAGGCGCTGCCGATTCCGCGCGAACGATGTGCTGCATCGCTCACCAGATCATCCACATAGAACCGACGGCCCTCATACGTGTTCTCGATCACGCGCCAAAGCGCGACACCGCGCACCGCGTCGCCCTCGACCGCCACGCACATGCGCGCACCGGCGGCGAATACCTCGCGCAGGCGAGCGCAATAGTCGGCGGGAAGGCCCGTGCGCAGTTGGCGATGGACCGGCTCGGCACGATGCAGCCATTCCGCTTCGCGCACACTACCGTCGCTGCCAGTCACGTCGAGTATCAACAACTCAGCTGCCATAACGCTTTCGATAATGTTCAAGAAAGCGAGCGATCCGCCCTATGGCTTCGCGCAGGTCATCTTCATGGGGCAGGAAAACCAGGCGGAAGTGGTCGGGATGGGGCCAGTTGAAGCCCGATCCCTGCACCAACAGCACCTTCTCCGCCACCAGCAGTTCGGCGATGAATTCCTGGTCATCGGTGATCGGATAAATTTTCGGATCCAGCCGCGGAAACATGTAGAGCGTGGCCTTGGGCTTGACGCAACTGACACCGGGAATGGCGTTGATCAGTTCGTGGGCCACGTCGCGCTGGCGGCACATGCGCCCGCCCGGCGCCACCAGGTCGTCGATACTCTGGTAGCCGCCCAGCGCCGTCTGGATGCCCCATTGCCCCGGCACATTGGCGCACAGGCGCATCGAGGCAAGAATGTCGAGGCCGTCGATGTAATCGCGTGCATGCTTTTTCTCGCCGGAAACGATCATCCAGCCCGAGCGATAGCCGCAGGAGCGATAGTTCTTCGACAGGCCATTGAAAGTAATCGTCAGCACGTCCTCCGACAAAGCCGCGATGGAGGTGTGGGTGGCGCCGTCGTAAAGCACCTTGTCGTAGACCTCATCGGCATAAACGATCAGATCGTTTTGCCGCGCGATTTCGATGATTTCCTCCAATACCTCATCCGGATACAGGGCGCCGGTCGGATTGTTGGGATTGATGATGACAATCGCCCGCGTATTGGGCGTGATCTTGGCGCGAATGTCCGCCAAATCCGGCAGCCAGCCCGAGCCCTCGTCACACAGGTAATGGCGGGGAGTACCGCCGGAAAGGCTGATGGCAGCGGTCCACAAGGGATAGTCCGGCGCCGGCACCAGGACTTCGTCGCCGGTATCGAGCAGGGCATTCATGGCCATCACGATCAGTTCGGAAACACCGTTGCCGATGTAGATGTCCTCGATGGTGACGCCCTTGATGTGTTTCTGCTGCGTGTAATGCATCACCGCCTTGCGCGCCGAGAATATCCCCTTGGAATCGACATAGCCGGCCGCCCCGGGCAGGTTGCGGATCATGTCCTGCTGAACCTCTTCGGGGGCGTCGAAGCCGAAGGCGGCGAGGTTGCCGATGTTCAGCTTGATGATCTGGTGGCCTTCCTCTTCCATCTGCTTGGCGCGGGCCAGCACGGGGCCGCGAATGTCGTAGCAAACGTTGTTGAGCTTGGCTGATTTCGTTACGGGCTGCATGAGCAACCATCCTTTCTGCATGACACTGCCCGCAACGGGCGGCACCGGTAGACCATGGATTCCGCGAAGGCTCGTCGTCGCCGGCAAGCGCCGGGCCGGAACTGAAACTTCTGGTTTCAGGGAAGGCACATGTCCGCACAAGCGGACGTTATGCCGGAACTAAAATGTATAATGTTACCGAAGCCTATGCTGCACCGCAAATCCAGATTTGATGCGGCTTTCAGCCCATCCTGCCTGTGCTCGCACTTCGTCCATCCTGCCGCCTATCTCGCCGCCCTGAATG
>JAIPCT010000116.1 GCA_021738065.1 Burkholderiaceae bacterium | reverse complement strand
GTGCGGATCGGTGATGCCGTCGCGCACCAGCAGCAAAGCCGGTTCGGCGAGGTTTTCGAGCACGTCGTCCAGCGTGACGTGCCTGGCTTGCGCGGCGACGCGCGCCACCACGCCCTGATGCTGGGTGCCGCCGGCGAGGCCGTCGAGGCGCTTGGCGTCCGAGGTGATGATGCGCACGCCGTGGGCTTCGGCCAGCTTCAGCAGGTCGCGCATGCGGCCGTCCTGGCGGCCCTCGGCGACGGTGATTTCCTTGACGTCGTCGGCGGCGTGGCGCAGCTTGGCGGTGATGGCGTGAAAGCCGTGGATCAGCCGGGTGTCAGTCATGTGTGACTCCATCAAAACCCCATGTACCGAGATCATCGTTCATGTGGAGGCAGCGTGGCTGCCGAACCAAAATCACCCCTTTCCACGGGAAAGGGGATGGGGGAAAGGTCGTCATGCTGTTCAGTGGTTAATCGGTGGCGCTGTCAGCGCCACCGATTATCCGGATTTCGCGCTGCGGGAAGGGTATCGAGACGCCGCCTTGCTTGAAGCCGCGCCAGATCGCCAGGTTGATCGCGGAGCGCAGCCGGCCCAGGCCATTTTCCGGATCGGCGACCCAGAAGCGCATTTCGAGATTGATGCCGGAATCGGCGAATTCCCTGAGCAGCACCGCCGGCACCGGCTCGGCCAGCACCCGCGGCTGCGCCAGCGCGGATTCGACCATGATGGCCATGGCGCGCTCGAGGTCGCTGTCGTAGCTGACTTGCACCGGCAGCGCGACTCGCACCTGCGGGTCGCTGTGGGTTTCGTTCAGCACCACCGAGCTCACCAGCATTTCGTTGGGCACCAGGGCTTCGATGCCGGTGCGGTTCTTCACCACGGTGTAGCGCGTGGTGATGCGGATCACCTCGCCGCGATCGCCGCCGACGGTGATCATGTTGCCAATGCGGATGGAATTGTCGAGCAGGATGATGAAGCCGGAGACATAGTTGCTGGCGATTTTCTGCAGGCCGAAGCCGAGGCCGACGCCGAGCGCGCCGCCGAACACCGACAAGGTGGTGAGATCGATGCCGACCATGGGCAGGCCGATCAGCACCGCCAGCAGCAGCAGCAGCGCCTTGGCCAGGCGCGCGAAGACGAGACGCAGATTGCGGTCGAGGCCGACCGCGGAATTCAGCTGCGTTTCGATGGCACTGCTCAGCCACAAGGCCGCGAGCACCGTGACCAGCACCGTGGCGATGCCCTGCAGCACGTTCCACAGCGTCAGATCCTGCTTGCCGATCGGGAAGTGCACGGATTCCAGCGCGTCAATCACCTGCGGCAGCAGGCCGCTGATGTGGAGCGCGAAGATGCCCCAGACGATGAGCGCAAAGACGCGCTCGAAGCGCGTCAGCCAGGTGGCACCGACAAAGCTGTAGCGCAGCACATAGAACACCACCCGGATCACCGCCAGCGAGGACAAAAGCGGCACGGCCAGAGAGAACAGGCTGACGTGCATCCAGGGCTGCACTAGCGCGCGTACCAGCAACACCAGTACCAGGGCGAGCAGCGGAAAGGCAACGCGCATCAAGCCGCCGCGCCCCAGCTTCCACGCCGGCCCGGCATCATCCTGGCGCCGCCGCTGCAGCATGCGTTCGCCAAGCGCGGCCAGCAGCAGGCAGGTGCCGAGGGCCAGCACCTGCCAGATCAGATCGGGCTGGCGCAGATCGGCATAAATCTCGCGCCACAGGCCGGCCAGTTCGATTTCGCTCATGTCTCGCTCACGCTAGTTCTGCCTGCTCATCTTTTCCGCCCCGTCTCGATGTCGCTGCCAGTTGTCCAGATAGCGCTTCTGCAAGGCCGGGTTGCCGCGCAGGATCAGCAGGTTTTCCGCGTTGCGCGCCTGCGCCGACCAGGTGAAGTTGTAGCTGCCGGTGACGACGATGCCGTGGGCGGACTGGGCATCAATCAAGATTACCTTATTGTGCGCCGAGGCGTAGCGGCTTTCCAGCCAGACCGGAATGCCGCCGGCGGCGAGCTTGGGGATCTGCGAACTCTCGCCCTTCTTCATCATTTCGCTGTCCGCCAGCACTTCGACCGCCACGCCGCGCGCCTGGGCGTCCTGCAGGGCTTTGGCGAGCGAGCGGCTGGTGAGCAGGAAGGCTTGCACGTGGATGCTTTGCCGGGCTTCGCCCAGCACGCGGATGATGGCGCCTTCGGCATCGTCCCAGGGGGTGAACAAGACCTCGACCGTTCCCGTGGCGGGCAACGGTGCGGCGCTGACGAGCGGTGCCCAGCACAGGCATGCGGCAGCGGCGAGGCAGCGCAGTTGGCGATTGAGCATCGGGTATCGCACGTTACTCCGGCGCAAGCCGGAATGACGGATGGGTTGCGCCATGGCTATGATGCATGCCCACGCCAGCGCTGGCACGACCGACACTCATTTGGCGCGTTCCAGCACCGCCGCGTAGAAGGCATCCGTGCCGTGTTTCTGCGGCGACAGGTGCATGTCCTCGCCGCAGTCGATGATGATGCCCTGGGCCGCCAGCACCTCCTGCGCCGAGATCCGGTGAAAATCGGCATGGCCGGCGAGAAAGGCGTCGACGATGGCCTCATTTTCCTCGGCCAGAATGCTGCAGGTGGCATACACCAGGCGGGCGCCGGGGCGCACCAGGCGCGCCGCCGCGGCGAGGATCGCGGCCTGCTTGACGGTGAGCTCGGCCACGCTTTGCGGCGATTGGCGCCACTTCAGATCGGGATTGCGGCGCAGCGTGCCGAGGCCGGAACAGGGAGCGTCGACCAGCACGCGGTCGGCCTTGCCCGAGAGGCGCTTGACGCGGGTGTCGTTCTCGCCCGAGAGGCAGGCCGGATGCACGTTGGAAAGGCCGGCGCGGGCGGCGCGCGGCTTCAACTTGGCCAGGCGCTTGTCGGATACATCATAGGCGTACAGGCGGCCGGTGGAGCGCATCAGCGCGCCCAGCAGCAGCGTCTTGCCGCCGGCGCCGGCGCAGAAATCCACCACCATCTCGCTGCGTTTGGGCGCCAGCAGAAAGCCCAGCAGTTGCGAGCCTTCGTCCTGCACTTCAAAGCTGCCATCGAGAAATGCCGGATGCTTTTGCAGGAAGGGCTTGGTCTTCAGGCGCAGGCCGAGTGGCGAGTAGGGGCACGGCGTGGCGACGATGCCGTCGGCGGCGAGGCGCTGGATCACGGCCTCTCGCTCAGCCTTCAGGGAATTCACCCGCAGATCGAGCGGCGCCGGCGTGTTGAGCGCGCGCGCCAGTGCCAGCAGGTCTTCTACGGGCATGCGCGGAATTGCTACGGCCTCCGGCACGGAAGAATCGTCCGCGCCGCCCGCCGTGGGGGCCAAGTCGATCCTGGGGCGGCCCGTCGATTGACTGGTGAGGCGCTCGACCAGCCAGTCGGGAAAATCCAGCTGCTCGGCCAGCGTCAGCTCCGGCTCCGGCTGGCGCCGGATGTCGGCCAGCCATTCGGCTTCGCCGGGCAGCAAGGCGCTTTCCAGCTGGCGCTGCGACATGCCGCGTACCCGCGACAGCGAGAGCAGCACCAGTTCGCGCGGGGAAATCCGCCGCGCCCCGCTGGGCTTGGGGCCGCGCTTGGGCGTGACGCCGGGCGCGAGGTAGGAGGCTTCGAGATTCGGCCCGCAGGCCGCCAGACGTTCCAGCAGGCGCTTGCGGCGCAGCACGGCGTAGGCGGTTTCGGCGATGAAGGTACGATCCCGGGCGCCGCTTTTGCGCGCCCGGAAAAAAGCCGACAAGGCGACATCGGCCGCCTGGGTGAAGCTCAGCAACTGGGCCGCAGCGGTGACGGCGGCATTCAGCAGATCCGGCGCCAGACTATCCGTCGCCGGCGCGTCGGCGCCGGCGGGCGTACCGCCACGGGCGCCGCTTTTGTCACCACTGCGACCGGCGGATTCGCGGCGCGGCCCGCGAGCCGCGGTCTCCCGAGGTTTTTTGAAGCGGGACGGGGTTGGGCTCATTGCGTCTCCTGAGGGGCGATGTCGTGCGCGAGCTGGTCGAAGACTTCGCCCTTGCGGTCGGTAAAACGGATTCTGACGGGCAGGCCCGGTTGTTCAGGCGCGATCCAGACTTCAATCGTATCGGCGCCGCTGCTGCGGCTCTTCAGGCGCGTGGCGCGGCGCTTGCCCTCGGGCAGGCTCACGGTTTCTTCGCCGACAATTTCGAAGCGATAATTTTCCAGCTTGCGGCCGGTGGCGATGGGCATTTCCAGCGTGCCGGATTTCACCCCCATCAAGACCAGCTGGTAGTACATCGACAGCATGTCCTGGGTGCCGGCGACGATGGCGTCTTCCTGCCCGGCATAACTGACGACGTTTCGCGCCCAGTCGAAACTCGCGGTATCCAGGCCCTTGACGCGCTCATGGCGGAATTCGCGCGGCCGCAGACCCGCCGCCGTCACCTCGCCCTGGCTGCTTTGCACCACGCGCGCGGGTTTGAACAGGGCGGCGATGCCGGTGGTTTCGGTCACGCTTTGCAACTGGTAGTTGAAGCCGTCATGTTCCCAGGTGTGGGTTGTCTGCCCCACCTCGAAGCCGGCGTCGCCGCGAATGATGCTGTAGCGCAGGCGGCCCTTCGCCGGCAGCGCGATGGCGAGCGGCGGCGCATTGAAAGTCGGCGCTGGCGCGACGGCGACCGGCGGCTCGGCGGCGGCGAGCACGGGCGCGGCACTGGGTTGCGCCGCCACCGGCTCCGTTACCGGGAATGGCTCCGTCGCGGCAACGGCGGCGGGCGGCGGCAGCACGGGTTGGGGACGCGCTGCCTTCACCGGCGGCCGCGGCGCGGGGCGCAGCGCGGGCGTTGGTGCGGCCGGCTTGCGCAGCACGGCATCGATCACCGCGACATCCGGCTCGTGGCTGCCGGGCACTTGCCAGCCCGGACCGAGCAGGGCGAGGACATGAAGCAATGCCGAAGCCAGCAGTGCCAGCGTGAGCGGCATCTCAATCACGCGCGGTGCCATGACAAGCGCAGGTTGCCATCATGTTTCCTCGACCTGCGGCGCGTGCAGCGCTGCTTCGATCGCGACTTCGCCGGCCAGGCGTACGCGACCGTCGAGCAGTTGCAAGCGGCCGTCGAGAAACCAGCGGGCGACGCGCGGATACAGACGATGCTCCTCGACCAGCACGCGCTCGGCAAGATGGCTTTCATCGTCGCCGGCGAGCACAGGAACCGCCGCCTGCGCGATGATCGGCCCGCCATCGAGGGCCGGCGTCACGAAATGCACGCTGCAGCCATGCAGCCTGACGCCGGCGGCGAGCGCCTGGGCGTGCGTCTTGATGCCGCGAAAGGACGGCAGCAGCGAGGGGTGGATATTCAGCACGCGGCCGGAGAATCGCGCGACGAAAGTGTCGCCGAGAATCCGCATGAAGCCGGAAAGCAGAACCAGATCGGGCGCGAAGGTTTCGATCTTCGCCGCCAGCGCGGCGTCGAAATCCTCGCGCGAGGCAAATTCGCGATGATCGACCACCGCCGTGGCGATGCCGCGACGGGCGGCGCTGGCAAGGCCGTCGGCATCGGGCCGGTTGCTGATCACCGCCGCGCAAGCGCCCGGCAGGCCGGCATCGAGCAGGGCCTCCATGTTGCTGCCGCGACCCGAGATCAAGATCAGATAGCGCTTCATCGCAGGCTCGCCACGGGAAGAAACAAGGCTGTTGCCAGGCTTTGCGCGACGCGGGCGATGGTGCGATGCCCTTTGTCGGCGAGCAGTCGGGACAGGATGTCGAGGTTGCCGATCATCTTGCCGAATTCGCGCTCGAAGCTGAGGTTGGCCGGCTGCGCGGCCTGCGCCGGCTCGTTGCTGAGCAGCAGCAAGGCGCCGCTGGCGTCGCGGGCATTGGCGAGTTTCCAGGCCGCGATTTCAAGATTGCGAGCGCTGTTGTAAAGCTTTTGCGGGTCGAGTTCATCAAGCATGAAAAATTCCGTCTTTTCGTCAAACGCGGCATTCAGCATGGCGCCCATGCCGCCGATATACACGGCGACCCGGTCGCCGGTGAAGTCGTCGCGCAAGGCCAGCAGTATCGCATCGGTGCCGCGCGCGTTGCCGGCATCGGCCGGGCGCCATCCGGTGCGCGGATCGAGCAGGCGGTCGAGCGCCGCCTCGACGCTGGCATGGCCGCCCTTCTTCCATTCGCGCGGATTGCGCCGGTACAGCTTTTCGGCCAGCACGCGGATGCTGACAAACACTTCGCGGCGATGAATGTCGGCGACGCGGTCGACATCGCTCTTGCCGATCTGCTTCGGATCGAAACTGGCGACCGACTTCCCCACCGCCGCGCTGGTCGTGTCGTCGGTCGCCATTCTGTGGCCGGTTTGCGCGCAGGCCGCCAGCAGCGACGCGCCGATCACAGCCAGCGCGCGGCGCATGTTCAGGATGCCTTCGCCGCCAGCCGCTGCCGCGCCCATGCCAGCACCAGTGGTACCAGGGACAGGGCGATGGTGCCGAACACGATGAAGGAAAGATTCGACCTGACCCAGGGCAGGTTGCCGAACCAGTAGCCGGCCAGGCACAGCGAGAACACCCACAAGAACGCGCCCGCCAGATCGAACAGAAAGTAGCGCGGGTAGGCCATGTTGCCGACGCCGGCGACGAAGGGCGCGAAGGTGCGCACGAAGGGCATGAAGCGCGCCACCAGCATGGTCTTGCCGCCATGCTTTTCATAATACTCGTGCGTCATGTCGAAGGCCTTGCGATTGAAGTAGCGCGACTTGTCGCCCCAGGCCAGGATGCGCTTGCCGGCCCAGCGCCCGACCCAGTAGTTGGTGTTGTCGCCGAGGATCGCTGCCGCCAGCAGGACCGCGATCAGTATGCCGATGTCGAAGCCGCCGCCGCTGGTGGCCGCCAGCGCGCCGGCAACGAACAGCAGGGAATCGCCGGGCAGGAAAGGTGTCACCACCAGCCCCGTTTCGCAGAACACGATGGCAAAAAGAATCACGTAAATCCAGGTGCCATACTGCGCCAGGAGCACCGCAAGGTACTTGTCGACGTGCAGGATGATGTCGATGAACTGGGCAATAAATTCCACTGGAGGGCGTTCGGCGAGGGAAAGGCGCGATTTTACCGGAAGCTATAATCCGCCCCATGGGAATCATCAAGCCGTTGCCGGAGCTCCTGATCAGCCAGATAGCCGCCGGCGAGGTGGTCGAACGTCCGGCGTCGGTGCTCAAGGAACTGCTGGAAAACAGTCTCGACGCCGGCGCATCGCGGATCGAGGTACAGCTTGAAGAAGGCGGCGTGCGCCTGATTCGCGTCAGCGACGACGGCGGCGGCATCGCCGCCGACGGTCTGCCGCCGGCGCTGGCGCGCCATGCCACGAGCAAGATCGCCAGCCTCGATGAGCTGGAACGGGTCGGCAGCTACGGCTTTCGCGGCGAGGCGCTGGCTTCGATCGCTTCGGTGGCGCGGATCGCCATCACCAGCCGCGCGCAAAACGCCGCGCACGGCTGGCGCATCCATAACAGCCTTCCCCCCGTCGCCCTTGCCGGGGAACGGGGCGAGCGCACCGGCGCCGCGGGCCGGGCGGCGAATTTTCCCGTGGAGCCAGGGGCATTGGCTGCCGGCACGGTGATCGAGGTCGCCGACCTGTACTTCAACACCCCGGCGCGGCGCAAGTTCCTCAAGACCGAAGCCACCGAATTCGCGCATTGCGACGAGGTGCTGCGCCGCATGGCGCTGGCGCGGCCCGAGGTCGCCTTCAGCCTGAGCCACAACGGCAACCAGAAACGCCGTCTCGCCAGCACCGAGTTTTCCAGGCGCGCCAAGGAAATCATCGGCGTCGACTTCTTTCCGCACGCACGGCCGCTGGACGCCAGCGCGGGACCCTTGCGCCTGTCGGGCCTGGCCGCCCTGCCCGCCTACTCGCGCTCGGGACGCGACGAGCAGTATTTTTTCGTCAATGGCCGCTTTGTCCGCGACAAACTGCTGATGCACGCGGCACGCCAGGCCTGGGCCGACATCCTGCATGGCGCGCGCCATCCGGCCTATGTGCTGTTTCTCGAACTCGATCCAGCCGGGGTGGATGTCAACGTGCATCCGGCCAAGACCGAAGTGCGATTTCGCGACGCGCGCGGCATTCACCAGTTTGT
>JAIPCT010000115.1 GCA_021738065.1 Burkholderiaceae bacterium | reverse complement strand
GGACGATTTCTTGTTGGATGGCGATTCGCATGACTTCAGGATCGGCGATTTCCAGCTTTCTCATGATGACACCTCCGGAGCAGGGAACTGTCATCAGTATAATTCAATAATGCGGCATTACATATGTCGCTATGTTTAGAACTTGGACTCCCCTGGATTGACGAGCTACAAAGTTTGAAAAGGTTGTAGTTTCCACCCTGCATGCAATCTTCTCATCGAGTCGCGGTCTGACATACACCTTCATCTGTTTGTGTGCTTCAGGGTCTTCGAAGAGAATTCGAAACTGGTAAACATAGTTGGAGCTCATTGGTTTAATTCTGACCGTCAGTCTCTCGCTAGCCTCACTAGTTTCAGGGCACAAATCACCTGGGCATCGCTGGTTCGCCAATGGATGCACGAGCACATTTGACTCAGATACTGTCGTTTTTTGGTCAACGTGGTTCAGAAAGCTGACGTGGTGAATCAAGCCTTTGCCTGCGACAAACGTAAATGGAAGTGATTCTGGCATATCCCCAAATGAATAGAGGCGGACTATCGGTGCTTCTGTGCCTTCTTGAGTGATATCGACAACAACTATGCATTGCGAGAGCCACCGGTCCAAAAGGCCCTTCAATGTTGTCTCGCTGAAGGTAAGAAGCGGAGCGACAACCAAAGTTGCTGCAACCGCCACGGCGGCCCCGACCTTGCCGAGAGGGAAACGTGCGAGCAGCGATGTGATGAGGTTTGGCATGGCGAGAAATAGTTCGATTGTGGGTGATGGTTAACTTAGAGGCGGCCGGCACTGGGCGGCTCCATCGAGCAGCGTGAAACGATCGGAGGGAGCGAGGTTGGCCGCCGTGTTAGCACTCTGGTGGCAGTTCATAGGACACTTTGGTGCCATCGACCTTCACGATGCCGCGACTGCAAAGCGAAGCGAATAACTGAGCAAGCTGTTGCTCAGAAAGCTCCTTTTAAAATAGAGCATGCAGGGTGCTCAGCAGAGTCTTCTGGGTTCGTGGCTTCGATGCCTTGCGACGTACAAGGTCTCCGACGACGACTTCAATTTGTGCATCTGGTGCGGAGGGTAGAGTGGGTTTGAAATACGGTATATCAGCAATGCACATTGAACGCTGAGCGAAAACCTTCTTGTTCTTGAGGTGCTTTATCAGCGGATCAAACCCTGAGTCCTTGGAGATGATGTGAAAGTAAGCCGAGGAATCTTCAGCCGAGAGAACGCCGATGTAGTATGCGATGTGAAAGTCGAGCGCTTTGTTCCCAGCAGTTTCTAAGACTACATATTCGGCGTTGCTTCCGAGAGACTGGAGTGACGACGCCAATGCGACGGATATCTTTGTCTGATTGGGGCCGAGAAACAGTTTGACCTTGAATGGACCATCTTTGAGCAGCCCAAGGTCCTTGGGTTGGACATTCTCGAAATCGATCAGAACGAAGTTTGTTCGCATGAGAATTGAGAGTTGTAATGTAGAGGTGACCGGCGCTGCGTGGCTTTGTCGCACCGCGTCCAGAGATCAAACGGAACAGAATCGGTCGCCCGGTTGGGTGGCACTATGGAAGCAGCGCTAGAAGAGGATTTGAGAGCTTTCCGACTTTTAGAATGACTCCAACGGTGGTGACTATCGGATGGAGTACCGCTAGCCAAGGCTGGATCTTGTCTTGGTTCGAGGTCCACTCATCAGAGATAGCTTTCGACACGGTTTCGATTTCTTTCGCTAGCTCAGCTTCAGCTTTATCTCCGGCCACAATCAATGCGCTGGTTAGTTCCAAATACAACATTCTCATTTCTCCGAAACCGGGAGATGTTCGTGGTGTGGAGATTAGTTTGGCGCGCAACGCGTCCAAGGCTGTAGAAAGCGCTTTGACATTGGTGTTCAATTTCCGTCTCCTTTACCCTTGTTCTTTTCAAATATGTTGATCATGTCCTGCACTAGAGCCTTCTTGTCCACCTCAGTGGCGATGATCTGTCTAACTAGTCGAATACTGCTCACCGAGTCGCGGAAGATGCGGTTGCTCTCTTCTGGAACAGAGCCGTACTCCTTGGTTTTTCCCAAAGTCAATTCAAGTTGTTTCAGGGTTCCGATTGAGTTGGCTACTATCTTCTTGTCTTTGTCACTGAGATTGCTTGAATCGATTGACTGAAGACCAACCCGAATGGCTTCAACGTCGGCTTTGGCGAAAGTCGCTTCATCCAGTACTGACCTAAGTGTTTTCAAAATGACTTCGCTACGAGACTCAATTCTCTCCGACGTCTTATCTAGGAGCACTGGCGTGTTAGATGGTATTGAGGAACATGCTCCCGATCCAAGTACCAAAAGAGCAACTACTGATATATCTCTGATAGATAGACTCATTGCATTCCTCCTCCTCCTTCTTGCCTGACAAAGTTTGTGAGCCGGACTGAAGACGCCTAAACGTATCGTCGATGTCTCGCCAAAACTTCCATATCCGGGAATTCGTATCCAAGGTTGGGTAATTTGTCTTTCCATATTCAGATTGATTCAGGAACGCGCCGATCCTACGGCTTCAGGTTTCTGCTTGGAGTCGGTATCGGCTGTCGACAGCTTTGTGAGCACGATTCCGCCCGATGGAGCCTCATTGGCGGTGGACGGTGTCGTGTTGCGGCGGATCCTGGGGCGGGTGGCCATGGTTTTCCTCCTGCTTTGCGTCGGCTGCGGCGGCGCAATTGTCTGCCTAGGATAGACGGCAGAAATGCCGATGGCAAATAAAATTATCTGTCGGGCATGGTGATGGTCGCCGCTCTGGCTTGTTGGGGCAGGGTGTGTCGCCGTGCTGCGCTGCGGCACCGGGCGAAATCAACACCTGCTTCCCTGACGGGCGACCCTACTCATTTGACCGGGTCACGTGTAGAAGGTCAGCGCGGCCGTATGCCAAAAGTCGGTGCTGGCGACACGGCGATCCGTTCGCCGCAACGGATGGGCGGGGGTCGGCAGGGGAGCCAATTGCGCTTTTATTGAGGTGGGTCAATTGACTCGGTAGAACCAAATGTATACAGTATCCACAATTCAAATCGCCACACTCTACATCTGAAACAACAGGAGAACCACCCCGTGACCAAACCAGGCGAAGCCAAGCTCAACCATCTGTTCCAGCCGGGAAAAATCGGCAAGTTCGAGGTCAAGAACCGCATCAAATACGGCGCCTGTTGCGTCTCCAACTACAACGGTCGCGACGGCACCATCACCCCGCGCGAACTGGCGCGGGTGCGCGTCATCGCCGGCACCGGCTGCGGGCTGATCACCAACCAGGGGGCTTACCCCGATGCGCTGGGCGAGGGCAAGTCCTACTTCCGCCAGATTGCGATCCACGACGACAAGTTCCTGCCGCAGTTCGAGATGATCGCGCGCTACATCCACGACGCCGGCGCCATGGCGATGCAGCAGATCCTCCATGCCGGGCGTTACGGCGGCATCGATCTTGGCTATTGCGTGCAGCCCTCGGTGGTGCCGCAGACCCTGCCGCACTTCCGTCCGCCGCGCGAACTGAGCAAGGAACAGATCAAGGTGGTCATCACCCAGCACGCCGATGCGGCCAAACGGGCGATACGCGCCGGCTTCGATGCCACCGAGGTCACCAGTTTCATGGGCTACCTGCTGGCCAACTTCAACTCGCGCTTCACCAATCAGCGCACCGACGAATACGGCGGCTCGGTGGAGAACCGCGGCCGCTTCATGCGCGAACTGATCGATGCCATCAAGCAGGCCACACCCGACAATCCGCTTTCCATTCGCCTCAACGGCGCCGAACTGATGGACAAATGGGGCGGCAATACCCAGGAGGAATCCTTCGAACTCATGCAGCAGGCCGTCGATTGCGGCGTGGACATGATCTCTGTCACCGTCGGCTGGCAGGAGGCGCCGGAATCCTCATTCGGCCGCGACGTCGAGCCTGGCTACTGGAACTTCCTCTCGGAAAAAGCCAGGAAGCTGTTCCCCAATACGCTGATCGCCTTCGGCAACCGCCTGCCCGACCCGGCCATGGCCAACGACTGCGTGCGCGACCAGGTGTTCGACTACTGGGAAGTCTGTCGCCCGCTGCTGGCCGACCCGGAGATGGTCCACAAGGCCGCCGAAGACCGCATGGAAGAAGTGCGTCCCTGCATCGGTTCGCTCAACTGCCTGTCGCGCCTGTTCCGCGACCTGCCCTACACCTGCACCATGAACCCCATGCTCGGTCATGAAGTCGAGCCCGAGTACCACGTCACCGAGGCCACAGAGAAAAAACGCATCATGATCATCGGTGCCGGTCCGGCCGGCATGGAAGCGGCGATTACCGCGCGCCGCCGCGGCCACACGGTGACGGTGTTCGACAAGGCCGACAAGATGGGCGGCGCGCTTGCCGCCTATGCCGCCAACGACTTGGCGCGACCGGCCGACCTGCAAAGCGTCATCGACTACTACGGCGTGATGGCGAAGAAGCTCGGCGTCGAAGTGCGCCTGAATACCGAGGCCAACGCCAAGTTCATGCGCAGCGTGCTGCACGAATACGATGTCTGCATCGTCGCGGCCGGGGCGCGCACCGACATGGAAGTGTTCCAGTACCTGGAAGGCGCCGAACTGCTGGTCGATGCGCTGGAAGTGGCGCACGGCCGCTTCAAGCCGGGCAAGCGCGTGGTGATGATAGGCGGCGGCAAGATCGGCCTGACCATTTCCGAATTCCTCGCCAAGGCCGGGCACGAAGTCACCGTGGTGGAAAAAGAGAAGCGCATCGGCGGCGACATCATGCCGACCTTCAAATGGCGGCATACCGCCTGGGTGGACGAACTCGGCATCCAGACCGTGACCCTGGCGCAGCTGGTCAAGGTCACCAAGGAAGGCGCGACGGTGAAAACGCCGAAGGGCGAGCAGTTCATCCCCTGCGACAACGTCATCGTTTCCAGCCCGCGCAAGGCCAACCACGACCTGTTCCACGAGTTCCAGTGGATGGTCGACGAGTTGCACGGTGGCGGTGATGCCACGGTGCCGCGCGGCCTCGATCAGGCGATTCAGGAAGGCTATCGTCTGGGCGTTCGCATCTGATCGGGTTGGAACATTGCACCTGCCGTTGCACCACTGGGTTCGTCATTCCCGCGCAAGCGGGAATCCAGGCGCAGCATGGATTCCGGGTTCCGCCGCGCGGCCCCGGAATGACGGCAAGCCAATGATGGAGGAATGACATGCCCTACAGCGCCCACATCGACAGCTTTACCCGCGACAACCTGCCGCCCGTTGCAGAACAGCCGGAATTCCTCTTCGAACTGCCGGAGCTGAAATTCCCCGAGCGGCTGAATTGCGCCGTGCCGCTGCTCGACCAGCATGTGGCGGAAGGGCGCGGCGAGCGCGTCTGCATCCAGGCACCGGGCCTGCGCTGGACCTATGCCGACCTGCAGGCCCAGGCCAATCGCATCGCCAATGTGCTGGTCAAGGATCTCGGCGTGGTGCCGGGCAATCGCGTGCTGCTGCGTGCGCCCAACAACCCGATGATGGCGGCCTGCTGGTTCGCCGTGATGAAAGTCGGCGCTGTCGCCACGGCGACCATGCCGCTGCTGCGCGCCAAGGAACTCAAACACGTCATTGCCAAGGCGAAGGTGAGCCACGCCCTGTGCGACCTGCGCCTGGCAAATGAACTGAAGCTTGCCGCGGCGGAATCGCCGGAGCTCAAGCACATCCGCTACTTCAACGACAGCGGTGCGGACGGGCTCGAGGCGGCCATGGCGAAGCAGTCGGCGGCCTTCGACACGGTCGACACGGCGCGCGACGATACCTGCGTGCTCGCCTTCACCTCCGGCACCACCGGCCAGCCCAAGGCCACCATGCATTTCCATCGCGACGTCATGGCCTCCTGCGTCTGCTGGCCGCCTTATGTTTTGCGCCCGGTGGCCGACGATATTTTCATGGGCACGCCGCCGCTGGCCTTTACCTTCGGCCTCGGCGGGCTGCTGCTGTTTCCGCTCAGCGTCGGCGCCTCGACGGTATTGCTGGAGCAGGGCGCGCCGCAGGATCTGGTCGACGCGGTGCTGAAGTACAAGGCCACCATCCTGTTCACCGCGCCGACCTCCTACCGCGCCATTGCCGCCCTCGCCGGGCCGCTGCGCGGCAGCAGCCTGAAGAAGTGCGTTTCGGCGGGTGAAGCGCTGCCGGCGGCGACGCGCGATCTGTGGCGGGAAGCGACCGGCATCGAGATGATCGACGGCATCGGTGCCACGGAGCTGATGCATATTTTCATTTCGGCGGACGAGGCCCATGCACGCTCCGGTGCCACCGGCACCGTGGTTCCCGGCTATGCGGCCTGCGTCATGGACGATCAGGGCAAACCTGCGCCGGTGGGCGAGGTCGGCAATCTGGCGGTGAAAGGCCCCACCGGTTGTCGCTACCTCGCCGACGAGCGCCAGGCCAAATACGTCAACAATGGCTGGAACTACACCGGCGACGCCTATTCGATGGATGCCGACGGCTATTTCCATTTTCATTCCCGCACCGATGACATGATCATTTCTGCGGGCTACAACATCGCCGGGCCGGAAGTCGAGGACGCGCTGTTGCGTCATCCGAAGGTGGCCGAATGTGGCGTCATCGGTGCAGCCGATGCCGAGCGCGGCCAGGTGGTCAAGGCCATCGTCGTGCTGCGTCCGGGCAACGAGCCATCGCCGGAGACGGCGAAGGAATTGCAGGACTACGTCAAGCAAAGCATCGCCCCCTACAAGTATCCGCGCCAGGTCGAATTCGTCGCCAGCCTGCCGCGCACCGAGACAGGCAAGTTGCAGCGTTTCAGACTTAGGCAAAACAACCAAGGAGAGCAGCAATGAGGAAATTGAACCCGCCCGGCTGGCTGGAGGCCAAGGGCTACAGCCACGGCGTAGTCGCCCCGCGCGGACAACTGGTGTTCGTCGCCGGACAGGTGGGCTGGGACGGCCAGTGCAAGTTTCACGCGGCTGATCTGGTCGGCCAGGCGGAGCAGGCCCTGAAGAACGTTGTCGCGGTTCTTGCCGAAGCCGGCGCCAGGCCCGAGCACATCGTGCGCATGACCTGGTATCTGGGCGACAAGGATGAATACGACAAGTCGCAGAAGGAACTGGGCCGGGTGTTCCGCCAGATCATCGGTACCTACAACGCGGCCATGACGGCGGTGCAGGTCGCGGGCTTTGTCGAGGTTGGTGCCAAGGTCGAAATCGAAGTGACCGCGGTGATTCCCGACTGATACCGGATGGATGGTGAACGCTGGTCGCGCCTGCTGGAGTGCCTGCCCGAGGTCGAGGAGGCGGTCGGGCCGCCACTCGCCGTGGCTTTCATGGGCAGCGACGATTTCGCCGCGAAACGCGGGCAGGCCTGGCTGTGGTGGCCGGGAAGCCGCCAGCGCGCGGGCGGCTATGTCGCCTTCGACGGCCGCTATCCCGCCGACTGGGGCCTGTTGCTGGTGATGAACGACATGGTCATCGAGAAAGTCGGCGCTGGCGGTACGGCGATCATGTCCAGCCTGGTGCGGCGCTTCGAGATCCGGCCCTTCGTGCTGCGCCAGCGCGACGAACTGGACGCGGCCGGCGTACTCGAATTTATCGAATCACTGGAACTGGCAACGCCCAAACACTGACATGATTAGCCATCAAGTTCAGCTTGTCATTCCGGCGAAAGCCGGAATCCAGTGGAGCGCATTACTGGACACCGTCTTTCGCCGGTGTGACGATGAAAAGCGATCGATATGTGCGCAGATCAATGGCCAGCTGAACTTTGTGGCTAATCAGGAACACTGATGACAATGACTACGGCAGCAACAGAAGAAATGTTTGGCGACATGAGCCTCTGGCAAACCATGCTCGACCACCAGCGCGAGCTGTTCATCGCGATGGACGCTGGCTCACGGCTTGGCTTTGTGTCGCGCGAAGCTTCGGGCATCTTGCCCGGCAAGCGGCTGGAAGGCGTGCAGGTGGTGGCGACCGAGGTGCCACTGATGGTCTGGGAGATTGCGAACGGCGGCATGTCGGCGCGCATCGAACGCTTTGCCGGCATCGCGCCGACCCCCGTCGACCTCCTGCTGGTGGCCGACCAGGAGGCCATGGACACGATGCTGGCGGAACTCGACGGCGACATGCTGAAAACCATCAAGCGCCTGATCCGGCGCGGCAACATCATGTTCTTCGTATTCAAGAAC
>JAIPCT010000114.1 GCA_021738065.1 Burkholderiaceae bacterium | reverse complement strand
GGCGACCCGCCATAATTTGCCAGTGTCCGTCAATTCGATCCGTGTCAAAACGCGAATCGGCAGCTTGCCATGAGTGCTATCGGCGTTTCCGAATCCATTTCGACCCCGCTTCCCGAAAAAATTGCCTTATTGGTACATGAGGCACGCTGGCTGCTGGTCGGCCTGGTCGGCCTCTACCTTGGCCTGATTCTTTGGGGTTTCGAACGCGGCGATCCGGGGTGGTCGCATGCCGCCGCCACTGAGAGCATCGCCAATCCCGGCGGGCGCTTCGGTGCCTGGTTGAGCGATTTGTTGTTATATCTGTTCGGACTGTCGGCCTGGTGGTGGGTGGTATTGCCGTTCTTGCTGCTGGCCTGGGGCTACCACCGGCTGAGCCGTCTGTTTGGAGGCGATCGGCGTTCCCTGCTGATCGCCGTCTCCGGTTTCTTCGTGCTGTTGGTGGCGAGTTGCGGCCTCGAGGCTATGCGTTTCTGGAGCCTGCAGATTGCCTTGCCACTTGCGCCCGGGGGAATGCTGGGTACCGAAGTCGGTCGCTACGTGACGCAGTTTCTCGGCTATACCGGCGGCACTCTGATTTTGATGGTGCTGGCGATGATCGGCTTCAGTCTTTTTACCGGCGCGTCCTGGATCGTCATTGCGGAAAAGTCCGGCACCTTGCTCGAAGGCTTGTATGTCGGTTTGCAGAGTCTTTGGGAAAGCTGGCAGGATCGCCGCTACGGTCGCGCCGTGGCCGAGCAGCGCGAAGTGGTGGTCGAAACCGAGCGCCGCAAGCTGGACGAGCATCCTCCGCTGATCAGGATCGAACCGGTGGAAGCCGCGGTTCCGGTGGCCCCCAAGGCGGTGGCTCGCGCGGCGAAAGAACGCCAGGCGCCGCTGTTCTTCGATGCGCCCGGTGGCGCGCTGCCACCGTTGCATTTGCTGGCCGAGCCGGTACACAACCCGGCCGATCTGCCGGCGGCCGAGACGCTGGAATTCACCTCGCGCCTGATCGAGCGCAAACTCGCCGACTTCAATGTCGAGGCAAAAGTCCTGACGGCGCATCCCGGGCCGGTCGTGACGCGCTACGAGATCGAACCTGCCATCGGCGTCAAGGGTAGCCAGATTGTCGGCCTGGCCAAGGACTTGGCGCGCGCCTTGTCCCTGGTGTCGATCCGCGTGGTCGAAACCGTGCCGGGCAAATCCTGCATGGCGCTGGAACTGCCCAATCCGAAACGGCAGATCGTCCGCCTCTCCGAAATCATCGGCTCGCAGGCCTATCACGGTATGCATTCGCCCTTGTCGGTGGCGCTGGGCAAGGACATCGGCGGCCTGCCGGTGGTGGTCGATCTGGCCAAGATGCCTCACCTGCTGGTGGCGGGCACAACGGGCTCGGGCAAGTCGGTGGGCGTCAATGCCATGATTCTTTCGCTGATCTACAAGTCCGAGCCGAAAGACGTGCGCATGATCATGGTCGACCCCAAGATGCTGGAGTTGTCGATCTACGAAGGTATTCCGCATCTTCTGGCGCCGGTGGTGACCGACATGACCAAGGCAGCCAACGCACTGAACTGGTGTGTCGGCGAAATGGAGCGGCGCTACAAATTGATGTCGGCCCTGGGTGTGCGCAACCTGATGGGGCTCAACCACAAGATCGGTGAAGCCAGGAAAATCGGCGAGCCATTGACCAACCCCTTCTCGATCACCCCGGAAGCGCCCGAGCCGCTGGAGTCGATGCCTTATATCGTGGTGGTAATCGACGAACTGGCCGACCTGATGATGGTGGTCGGCAAGAAGGTGGAAGAACTGATCGCACGGTTGGCGCAGAAAGCGCGAGCCTCCGGCATCCATTTGATACTTGCCACGCAGCGGCCCAGCGTCGATGTGATCACCGGCCTGATCAAGGCCAACATTCCGACGCGCATTGCCTTCCAGGTGTCTTCAAAGATCGACTCGCGCACCATTCTCGACCAGATGGGCGCCGAGGCGCTGCTGGGTCAGGGCGACATGCTCTACCTGCCGCCTGGCACCGGCCTGCCGATCCGCGTCCATGGCGCATTTGTCGCCGACGAGGAAGTGCACCACGTGGTCGATCATCTGAAAAAGGTCGGCCCGCCGGACTACGTCGACGGGGTCCTGGACGCCGTGACCGGCGACGATTCGGAACTCGGCGCTGGCGATACGGCGAACGATGCCGAATCCGACCCGATGTACGACCAGGCTGTCGAAGTTGTGCTGAAAACCCGGCGGCCCTCGATCTCGCTGGTGCAGCGCAACCTGCGCATCGGCTACAACCGCGCCGCACGATTGATAGAAGCCATGGAAAAAGCCGGCCTGGTCTCGGCCATGAACGGTGCGGGCGGGCGTGAAGTGATTGCGCCGAACCGCTCGGAATAGGCGTGCTTGTCATGCGGAGGCGGGTGTGGCCGCGGTAAGAGTCGCGACAAGGGCCGCGATAGCCAACCCGTGCCCGAGTCGCCGTACCGCCATCCGCTACGGCGAGGAGAGCGTTTCTTGCTCGACCGCCCTGTAGCGCATCCGCAGCGAAGCGGGCAGGGTTTTGTCCTGCCCCTTCTTGCTGCGCAGTTGATTTATCAGTTGCTTCATCAGCGCCGACTTTTACGAATGAGCCTCATCGGCCTGATCATCCGCTGGCCGATGGCAGCCAAGCCATGAACCCTGCCTTCACCTATTGCCCGTGCTGCGCCACGACCCTGGCCATGATCACGCAGACGGAAGACGGCGGCGAAAAGACGCGACTGCGCTGCGCGGCCTGCGGTTACACGCACTGGAATAATCCGACGCCGGTGCTGGCAGCGGTCATCGAGTACCAGGGCAAGATCCTGCTGGCGCAAAACGCCGCCTGGTCGGGCAAGATGTTTGCGTTGATCACCGGCTTCATGGAAGCGGGCGATACCCCGGAAAGCGGCATCGTGCGCGAGATTCAGGAAGAAACCAACCTCGCCACCCGCGCCTTGAGCCTGATCGGCGTCTACGATTTTCAACGCATGAACCAGGTCATCATCGCCTATCACGCGGTGTGTCACGGCGAAGTAAGGCTGTCGCCGGAACTGCTGGACTATCGATTGTTCTCGCCCGAGTCGGTGAAATGCTGGCCGGCCGGCACCGGCTATGCGCTGGCGGACTGGCTGAAGTCGCGCGGTCACACCCCGCAGTTCATGGAATTCGTGAAGCGCGACCCGGAATAATCCGGATTCGGCGGGCCGGGCATTTACCACGGCAGGCAGCGGGCTGCGATAATCCCGTTATGAAAAATATCCTCCACGTTTTCAGCGTCCTCTGCGGCGTCTTCTTTCTGGCACCGGTGCACGCCGCCGGCCTCGACCAACTCAAGAGCTTCCTCAATGCCAATCGCAGCGCACGCGGGGTGTTCGTGCAGACCGTGGTCAGCAAATCGGGGCGCAAGCCGCAGCAGTCGGCCGGTATTTTCGCGCTGCAGCGCCCGGGCAAGTTCCGCTGGTCCTACGAGAAACCCTACAAGCAACTGCTGGTCAGCGACGGCGTCAAGCTGTGGAGCTTTGATCCTGATCTGAATCAGGTCGCGGTGAAAAAGCTAGGTGCGGCCTTCGGCGCCAGCCCGGCGGCACTCCTCGCCGGGCAGGATCTGGACAAGCATTTTCTGCTCAAGGAAGGCGCTGCTGCTGACGGCATCGAATTTGTCGAGGCCACGCCCAAGGGCGGCGATACCAGCTTCGAGCGCATCAAGCTCGGCTTCGTCGCCAGACAGCCGGTGAGCATGGAGATTCACGACAGCTTCGGTCAGGTAACACTGTTGCGCTTCACCCAGTTCGAGGCCAACCCGATGTTGCCCGCCGAACTGTTCCGTTTTGTCGCGCCGGCCGGAGCCGATGTTGTCGGTGACTGATCTGTTTGCCGAGGTGAACGCCCACGCGCCGCTGGCCGAGCAGATGCGGCCGCGCACGCTCGACGAGGTGATCGGCCAGCGCCACCTGCTGGGCGAAGGCAAACCGCTGCGTCTGGCATTTTCATCCGGCACGCCGCATTCCATGATTTTGTGGGGGCCGCCGGGGGTCGGCAAGACAACGCTGGCCCGCCTGATGGCGGACAGTTTCGATGCCGAGTTCATCGCGCTGTCGGCGGTGTTTTCCGGCGTCAAGGACATCCGCGCGGCGATGCAGCAGGCCGAGGTGATGGCGCAGCAGGGGCGGCGCACGCTGCTGTTCGTCGATGAAGTGCATCGCTTCAACAAGTCGCAGCAGGATGCTTTTCTGCCCTATGTCGAGAAGGGTACGGTGACCTTCATCGGCGCCACCACGGAGAACCCCTCCTTCGAGGTGAATTCCGCGCTGCTCTCGCGCGCCTCCGTATATGTGTTGAAAAGCCTGGACGAGGAAGAACTCGGCCTGCTGTTCGATCGCGCCCAGGCCAGTGCACTCAATCATCTTGAATTCGAGCTTGCGGCGCGCGAGCGCCTGATCGGCTACGCCGACGGCGACGCGCGACGCCTGCTCAACGTGCTGGAACAACTGCGCACCGCGACCGCCACCGCGGGTTTTGCAAATGAGCGCCGTGTTGTCAGCGCCGACTTTCTGGAACAGACGCTGGCCGCCGATCTGCGGCGTTTCGACAAGGGCGGCGATGCCTTCTACGACCAGATTTCGGCCCTGCATAAATCCGTGCGCGGCTCCGACCCCGATGCTGCCCTCTACTGGCTGGTGCGCATGCTCGACGGCGGCGCCGATCCGCTCTACATGGGGCGACGCATCGTGCGCATGGCCATCGAGGATGTCGGCCTCGCCGACCCGCGCGCCTGGGAAATCGCGCTCAATGCCTGCGCCACCTATGAGCGCCTGGGCAGCCCGGAGGGCGAACTGGCGCTGGCCAACGCCGTGCTCTACATGGCCGTGGCGCCCAAGTCGAACGCCGCCTACGTCGCCTATAATGCCGCGCGCGCCTTTGTGGCGAAGGACAAGAGCCGCAGCGTGCCCGAACATCTGCGCAATGCACCGACGAAATTGATGAAGGAACTGGGCTTCGGCGCCGATTACCGCTATGCCCACAATGAAGCCGAAGGCTACGCCGCCGGGGAAAGCTATTTGCCCGAAGGCATGCCCGCCGTGCATTGGTATCAACCCGTGGCACGCGGACTGGAACAGAAGATCGCCGAAAAACTGGCCCATCTGCGCGAGCTCGACGCGCAGGCGAAGAAGAACCAATAAGGATTCACCATGCTCGACATTCAACTGCTACGCACCAATCTGCCCTTTGTCGCTGAGCGCCTGGCCTTGCGCGGCATGACGCTCGATACTGCCGCCTTCGAAGCGCTCGAAGCGGAACGCAAGCATCTGCAAACGCAAACGCAGGATATGCAGGCCAAGCGCAACACTTTGTCGAAACAGATCGGCATCCTGAAGGGCAAGGGCGAGGACGCTGCCGCGGAGATGAGCGAGGTTGCCGGCCTGGGTGATGCACTCAAGGCCGGCGAAACCGCGCTGGCGGAATTGATGCCGCGTTTCGATACCTTTCTGGCAGGGATTCCCAACCTGCCGCACGAAAGCGTGCCGCCGGGGAACGACGAAACCGGGAATGTCGAAGTGCTGCGCTGGGGCAAGCCGCGCGCGATTGCCGTGCCCCGTGACCACGTTGATCTTGGTACCGCCCTGGGTGGGCTGGACTTCGATACGGCGGTGAAAATTACCGGCAGCCGTTTTGTCGTGATGAAGGGTGCAATCGCACGCCTGCATCGTGCGCTGACCCAGTTCATGCTCGATCTGCATACCGGTGAGCACGGCTACACCGAGGTCTATACCCCTTATCTGGTCAATGCCGAAAGCATGTTCGGCACCGGTCAGTTGCCGAAGTTCGAGGGAGAACAGTTCATGGTGCCGCGCAATGATGCCGGCAAGCTATACCTGATCCCTACCGCCGAAGTTCCGGTAACGAATTTGGTGCGCGGCGAGATCCTCGCGCTGGAAACACTGCCGCTCAAGTTCGTCGCCCACACCCCCTGCTTTCGTTCCGAAGCCGGCAGCTACGGCAAAGACACGCGTGGCATGATCCGCCAGCACCAGTTCGACAAAGTGGAACTGGTGCAGATGGTGCGCCCCGATCAGTCGTGGGAGGCGCTGGAAGAACTCACCGGCCACGCCGAGACCGTGTTGCAGAAACTTGAACTGCCCTATCGCAAGGTGGCGCTGTGCAGCGGCGACATGGGTTTCTCGGCGGCCAAGACCTACGACCTGGAAGTCTGGCTGCCGGCGCAGAACACCTATCGCGAGATTTCGTCCTGCTCGAATTTCGAATCCTTCCAGGCGCGGCGCATGCAGGCGCGCTTTCGCAATGAGAAGAACAAGCCCGAACTGCTGCACACTCTGAACGGCTCCGGCCTCGCGGTGGGGCGCACGCTGGTCGCGGTGCTGGAAAACTATCAGCGGCCGGATGGCACCGTGGAGGTTCCGGCCATACTGAAGCCATATATGGGCGGCCTTGATGTTATTGCGTCGTAGGGCGGATTGTTTCGGCGCAGGCAAAATTGAGCATAGCGAACGTCAAACCGCGCAGCGGCGGTCGTAGCCAGAACTACCAGAACGAGGACGGTAGCGTTGCGGTACCCGCGGCGCTACGGACCTATATGGGTGGCCTGGAGCGGATCAGCGCCGGCTGAGTTTCGTCGGGCTTGAAAAGGTGTCTGGTGGGCCGCTTCGAAGCGGCTCAGGATGTCGTAGTAGCTGCGAATGTTCTCCACCATGATGACCGCTTCGCCGCCGCGGGCGGCGCCGCTTTTAAGCCGGGCATAGACCTCCGGCCTTGACAGTCGCGGCAGCACCGCTTTCATGTCGTACCAGTCGTCCGGGTTGCGCTTCATGGTCGTGGCAATGAAGCGTGCACCGCGAAAATGTCCCATGCCGAGGTTGTAAGCCGACAAGGCCAGCCACAAGCGGTCCGGATATTTGGCACTGGCGGGTATCTGCTCGACCAGGTCCGCCAGATAGCGGGCGCCGGCGCGAATGCTCTCCTCCGGGTCAAGGCGATTCTTGACGCGGAGCAGATCGGCGGTGTCCTCGGTCAGCATCATCATGCCGCGCACGCCGGTAAAAGACGTCGCCAGCGGGTCCCAATGGGATTCCTGATAGGACAGCGCGGCGAGCAGGCGCCAGTCGATGCCCGTCAGATCCTGCGCGGATTGAAAGTGCCGCCGCCACAAGGGAAGTTTGGTGCGGACATCTCTGAGGAACACCGCGATACCGTTTGAATTGATGCGCTTGATGTGGCCAAAATAGCGGTCATGAAGTCTTGCCAGTGTGCCGTCGGCTCGGGCGCCGGCAATAAATGCGTTGGCCTTGGCGCTCAACTCAACAGCTCCCTCGCCGCCGAATGCCCAGCCGAACTCCAGCGTGCCCGGCAACTGAAGCATCGGATTCAGGTCGGGATAGAAGTTCACTCCCACATCCAGATGCATCTGATTCACGGCAACCAGCGCGGCTTTGCGCCCGGCAACGCGTTCCAGCAAATCCATTTCGCTGACACCGGGAACTTCAATCACGCGCGGGCGATAATCATAGTCAAGGCCGCGCAGGGTGTCCGCCACGGGCGACCCCGCCAGCACCTCCACATCTCGCCCCGCCAATTCGGAAAGCTGTTTCAGTTCGACCGAGTCGCCAAGCCCGACGATCCACTGCGATACGCTGCGAATCGGCGCCGACCACTCCAGCTGGGCGTTGCTCAGCGGCATCGAGGCGGCCATGTGCACCCGCCCGGCAAGCGCCAGGTCGATCAAGTCATAGGGGTCGGCCGCCATGACGAAGGTGGTCTTGAAACCCAGGCTGTCGGCAAATGCCGTTGCCAGATCATGGTCAAAACCTTTTGCCGTCGCACCTTCTTCCTCGAAGAAGGCCGGAGTTTCACGAATTGCGACAATCAGCGTACCGCTGGTTTCGGGTGGCTCAAGGCGGCTGCACGCGGCCAGCACGACCAGGGCGACGCAGCAGATCAGGCGCAGCAGTGTCGACAACGCAATCCCTCCGCGAAGGCAGTGATCGATGGGCGCATCGCAGGTATAATCCGCGCCCACGGAGAGGTGGCAGAGTGGTCGAATGTACCTGACTCGAAATCAGGCGTAGGTGCAAGCCTACCGTGGGTTCGAATCCCACCCTCTCCGCCACCTATGCCTTGTAACTACATGA
>JAIPCT010000022.1 GCA_021738065.1 Burkholderiaceae bacterium | reverse complement strand
ACTTCCGTGCTCCACTCAGAACTTGATCCAAGCCTCTCAGCCCAGACCAGCGCCCGTACCTTCGATCTCAGTACGCACACCCACCACTACCTCCAGCACAGCAAGCACCTACACCTATCGGTTGTTTGGTTTTTAAAGAACTTCGCCGCGTTGGGCGACTCCGCAATCAGCAGAGAGGGGAGATTATAGGGATGCAATTCCTATGTGTAAACCCCTCACGTCCTATTTCTTTTTGCTCAAGCAGAAATTTTTCATCCCGCTGCCGGCAACGTAGAATCCTTGGCCATGCTCCCCTATGCCCTGATCAGGCCATTCCTGTTTGCCCTTGATGCAGAGAATGCCCACGACCTTACGCTCCGACTTCTCACCATTGCCAACGTAGTCGGGCTTCCGCACTCGTCGTTGCCCCCTGTCAAGCCAGTTGAGATCATGGGGCTTCAGTTTCCGAACCGGGTCGGACTGGCAGCCGGTCTCGACAAGAATGGAATCGCGGTCGATGGACTTGCCCGCCTTGGTTTCGGCTTTCTCGAACTTGGGACTGTAACGCCACGCCCGCAGCCCGGGAACCCCAAACCCCGATTGTTCCGCCTCCCCGAATATCAGGCAATCATCAACCGGATGGGATTCAACAATGCGGGAGTCGACGCGCTGTGTGAGCAACTCGGAAAGGCCCGGTACAAAGGGATACTTGGCATCAATATTGGAAAAAACTTCGACACGCCTATCGAGCATGCGGCCGATGACTATCTGCTCTGCCTAGCCAAAGCCTACCCGCTGGCAAGTTACATTACGGTCAATATCTCGTCGCCCAACACCAAGAACCTGCGCCAGTTGCAAGATACAGACGAGCTTGACGCCTTGTTGAGATCGCTGAAATCAAGTCAGACAGTCCTGGCGGACAAACACGGCAAGTACGTTCCGCTGGTATTGAAGATTGCACCTGATCTCCACTCCCGGCAGATCACCAACATCGCCGACACGGTCCGAAGACACCGCATCGATGGGGTTATCGCGACCAACACAACACTGAGTCGCGAAGGCGTTCAGGCTTCCCCGCTTGCTGGAGAAGCCGGCGGACTTTCCGGCAGCCCGTTGTTCGCAAAATCCACCGCCGTCGTCCGCGAACTCGCACGGGCTCTGGCCGGTGAATTGCCAATCATCGCTGCAGGAGGCATTACCAGCGGGCAACGAGCACAAGAAAAACTGGACGCAGGCGCCGCACTGGTCCAGATCTACAGCGGGCTGATCTACCAAGGTCCGCAACTTGTGGCCGAATGCATTGAAGCCACATACATCTGAAACCCTGGATACAAACACTTGCGCTGATACCATTAAAAGCGTGATAATTTGATATCCACCAATTCTTGCGAACCACGCTTGGCATATAAAGCGTCATGACCAGTTACTTATTTGTTGTTCTCGGTGCCGTCCTCGTCAACAACGTCGTATTCGTCCGCATTCTTGGCTTGTGCCCGTTCATGGGCGTCTCCAAGAAACTTGAGACGGCGATGGGGATGGGTGCCGCCACCACCTTCGTGCTGACCATGGCCTGCGGAGCGAGCTTCATCATCGACCGCTGGCTGCTGATGCCGAATCAGCTTGAATACCTGCGCACCTTGTCCTTCATCGTCACGATTGCAGCCATCGTGCAACTCACTGAACTGGTAATCCAGAAGACAAGCCCGCTACTGCACCAGGTGCTGGGTATCTACCTGCCGCTGATCACGACCAATTGTGCGGTACTGGGTATCCCCCTGCTCAATGTCAGCCTGCGTCACAATTTTCTTGAATCACTGCTGTTCGGTTTCGGCAGCGCCGTCGGATTCACGATGGCGCTGATACTCTTTGCTGGCATCCGGGAGCGCCTTGAGGCTGCCGACGTCCCGATTCACTTCCGCGGTACCGCCATTGCGATGATTACCGCTGGCTTGATGAGTCTTGCCTTCATGGGCTTTGCCGGGCTGGATAAATACAAATGATCACCCCCGACGCTCGCAGAACCAGCTCGCTGGCCCTCACAGGGAGGCTTGTGCTTCCTAAGGGTGGCCCGGCGGAAGCAAACTAGCCATGCTTGAAGCGCTTCTGGTCATGGCGTTCGGTGCCGTCCTGCTGGGCGCGGCGCTCGGCTATGCCGCGGTGCGCTTTCGCGTCGAAGGCGATCCTCTGGTCGAAAAAATCGACGCCATCCTGCCGCAAACACAATGCGGACAATGCGGTTTCCCGGGGTGCAAACCCTACGCCGGAGCGATCGCCAAGGGTGAAGCCGATATCAATCAATGCCCGCCAGGAGGCGACGAAGGCGTTCGCAAGCTCGCGGACCTGCTCGGTCGTGAGTTCAAGCCGCTATCCGCAGAGCACGGCATCGAAAAGCCGAAGTCAGTCGCCATCATTGACGAAAACGCCTGCATCGGCTGTACCTTGTGTATTCAGGCCTGTCCGGTCGACGCGATCGTCGGCGCCGCCAAACAGATGCATACCGTCATCGCCGCCCAATGCACGGGTTGCGAACTTTGTGTCGCTCCCTGTCCCGTCGACTGCATCTACATGGAGCCGATCAAGGAAACCGTCGATACCTGGAAGTGGAAATATCCCGTGATCGAGATCAAGCGCGCGGCATGATCTCCAAACTGTTCAACTTCAAGGGTGGCGTCAAACCCGCCTCTCACAAGGATGAATCGGCCAACACGCCGATTGTCGTGGCACCGCTGCCGTCGCAGCTGATCATTCCCCTGCGCCAGAGTGCCCGCGCCATGGCGCACTGCCTGGTCGAGCCCGGCCAGATAGTTCTGAAGGGCGAAATGATCGCAGCGGCAGAAGGCCCGATGGGCACCGCCGTCCATGCGCCCACTTCGGGAACGGTGCGCGCCATTGAACCGCAACCGGTGCCGCATCCATCGGGCTTGCCGGCGCCCAGTATCGTTATCGATCCGGACGGAAATGATCGCTGGATTGAACTGAAACCTTTCGACTATCGGAGCGCCACAGCGGAACAAACGCGCAACTACTTGCGCGATAGCGGAATTGTCGGCCTCGGCGGCGCGGGTTTTCCCAGCCATGTCAAACTCGGCCCGGGCGAGAAAGGTATCGAGACTCTGATCCTCAACGGTGCCGAGTGCGAACCCTGGATCACCTGCGATGACCGCCTGATGCGGGAGCGCGCGGACATGATCCTGGCCGGCGCTTTGATCATGCGCCACGTTACCGGCGCCCGCCGCATTCTGGTCGGCATCGAGGACAACAAACCGCAGGCTGTCGCATCAATGCGCGCCGCCGCGGAAAAACTCGCGGAACCCGAAGTCGAGGTCGTGCCAGTGCCAACGCGCTATCCCGCCGGCGGCGAGAAACAGCTGATCCGGGTGCTAACCGGCATCGAGATTCCCTATGGCAAGCTTGGCACCCACTACGGCGTTCAGTGTTTCAATGTCGGCTCCGCGCATGCGGTGTATCGCGCGATCACTCACGGCGAGCCGCTGATATCGAGGGTACTCACGCTTAGCGGCAACATGGCCAAACCGGGAAATTTCGAGGTCCGGATCGGCACGCCAATCGGCGAACTGCTTGCGCTGGCCGAACCACGCGCGGATACCGATCGGTATCTGATGGGCGGCCCCATGATGGGCGTCACCCTGCTGAGCCTCGACAATCCCGTGGTCAAGGGCACCAATTGCATTCTGGCCGGATCTCCCGCGCTGTTTCCGCCGCCCCCGCCGGAAATGCCCTGCATTCGCTGTGGCGCCTGCGCCCTGGCCTGCCCGGCGGAGCTACAGCCCTTTGAGCTGTACTGGTTCAGCCGGGCCAGAATTTTCGGCAAGGCACAGGAATACAAGCTGTTCGATTGCATCGAATGCGGTTGCTGCTCCTACGTTTGTCCATCGCGCATCCCCCTGGTCGACTACTTCCGCTTTGCCAAAGGCGAAATCTGGGCTCGAGAGAAAGAAAAAGCCGCCGCCGACATCGCGCGCGAGCGTTACGAGTTCCGCCTCGCCCGGGAAGAGCGGGAAAAACTTGAAAAAGCCGCCAAACTGGCGGCCAAGACCGCCGCCGGCCGCCAGAAGGCAGCGACTGCACCCACCGAAACGGATAACCCCGTCACCTCACCCGAGGAAGACGCCAAAAAGGCGCTGATCGCCGCCGCGCTGGAGCGCGTACGCGCGCAGCAAGTCGAGACGCAGCCCGAAAACACGGCCGACTTGACACCCGAACAGCTGGCTGAAATCACCGCAATTGAGCAGCGCCGAGCCGAGATTCGCGAAATGGCGAAACCACATCTGCGCCAGGACGACTAAGGCAAATGCAGCGACCAACGCCACCCCTGACGATGAAACAAGGTACAGGCTGCAAAAGTTCACGTCGCCACCCATCCCCCGCGAAAAGGGGGCAGCCAATTTGCTCGCTTTGTTCGACGATCAGCCGGCGTTCCAATCAAATTTTATTCACCTTGAACAAATCTTCGAGCCCTTTGTGACCAATTCGCCCTACCTACTAAAACCAGCCAGCGTGCAATCGGTCATGCTGCGCGTGCTGCTCGCGCTGTTGCCGGGAATCGCCGCCTACGTCTGGTTCTTTGGCCCCGCGATCCTGGTGCAGATCGCGCTGACGTCGGTAACAGCACTTGCCGCCGAAGCGCTGATCCTCTACCTGCGCAAGAAACCCCTAAAAATCTTTCTCACCGACGGATCGGCGCTGGTCACGGCCTGGCTGATCGCCTTGACCTTTCCTTCAATCGCGCCCTGGTGGCTGACAGTGCTTGGCACCCTGCTCGCGATCATTGTCGTGAAGCACCTTTATGGCGGCTTGGGGCAGAATCCCTTCAACCCGGCCATGGTGGCGTTTGCGCTGATGATCGTGGCCTATCCCCAGCTCATGTCACAGTGGCCGGCGGCGGGGTTTACAGATTTTGCCGCGCAATGGCAGGCCATTTTTGGCGCCCGCCAGCTCGATGCAATCACCATGGCCACGCCGCTTGACGCACTCCGCACCGTCCTGCGCGACCCCGAACAGCGAAGGATGATCGCCGGCCTGCTCGGCAGCAATGCCACCTTCGGCAACATCGGTGGTCGCGGCTGGGAGTGGGTCGCACTCGGCTACCTGACGGGGGGCCTCTGGCTGCTGCAACAGCGCATCATCACCTGGCACATGCCTGTCGCGTTCCTCGCCATGTTGTTGGCCATATCGGCGACTTTCGGCCTGTACGATCCGACCCGATTCGCCGGCCCCGGCTTGCATTTGTTTACCGGTGGGGCCATGCTGGCCGCCTTCTTCATTGTCACCGATCCGGTTTCCGGGGCGACCACACCCAAAGGCAAGCTGATCTTTGCTGCCGGCGTTGCGGTGCTGACCTGGATCATCCGCAGTTTCGGCGCCTATCCGGATGGCATCGCCTTCGCGGTGCTGCTGATGAATATCGCCGCGCCCCTGATCGACCGCTATACCCAGCCGCCGGTGTTCGGCCGCAAGCAAAAAGACGGGGGCGCCTGATGAGCGAACCGATCGAAGTCGCTCCACGGGAATCCAGCGTGCTGCGAATTTCCGCGCGCACGGCAGGCATCATGCTGATTTTCGCCCTGGTTTTCACCGCATTGATGGCGGGCACTTACCGCGCGACAGCGCCCTATGTCGCCGCCAGCGCCCTGGCCGAGAAACTGCGCTTGATCGGCGAAGTATTGCCACAGGAACTGTATGACAACGACTTGACCGCCGATGCGCTCATACTGCCGCCGCAAGACATGCTGGGGCTCGACGAAGAAACCCGAATCTGGCGTGCGCGCAAGCTAGGCGCACCGGTGGCCCTGGTGCTCGAAGCCGCCGCGGCCGATGGCTATTCGGGCCGGATCGGCTTGATCATGGCGGTCGGCAGCGATGGCAAACTGATCGCCCTGCGCGTCACCAGCCACAAGGAGACGCCGGGCCTGGGTGACTACATCAATCTCAAAAAGGACCGCAACAAGACCCGGCCGTGGATCACCCAGTTCAACAATCTTGGCTTCGACACGGTCGCGCAGAAGTCATGGCGCGTCAAGAAGGATGGCGGGCATTTTGACCAAATGAGCGGCGCCACCATTTCCGCCCGCGCCGTCACCAACGCCAGCGGTCGCGCACTGGCCTGGACCCTGGAACGCAGCGACAGGCTATTCACCCTGCCGGCAAACAGCAGATACACGGAAGAAGGGAAACCGCAATGAACGCCTACAAGGAAATTTCCTGGAACGGCCTATGGAAACAGAACAGTGTTCTTGCGCAGATGCTGGGTCTGTGTCCCTTGCTGGCGATCAGCACCAATCTTGTCAATGCGGTGAGCCTCGGGCTGGCGACCATTCTCGTCATGATGCTGGCCAATTTCGCCATCTCCGCCCTGCGCGCCTTTATTCCCTATGAAATTCGCATTCCCGTCTTCATCCTGATCATTGCGGCGCTGGTGACGATGGTTGATCTGATGTTCAACGCTTTTCTGCATGATCTCTATCTGGTGCTGGGCATCTTCATTCCGCTGATTGTCACCAATTGCATCGTCCTGGCCCGCGTCGAAGCCTTCGCCGCCAAGAACGGTTTGCGCGCGTCCACGCTCGACGGCCTGATGATGGGCGTCGGCTTCATCTGGGTCATCGCGCTGCTCGGCGCGGTGCGCGAGATCATTGGCCAAGGCACGCTGTTCTCCGGCATCGAGATGGTTTTCCCGACGCTGTCCGGCATTCAGCTATTGCCTGCCGACTATCCTGGTTTCCTGATTGCGATGCTGCCGCCGGGGGCTTTCTTCATCCTCGGCCTGCTCATCGCCGGCCGCAACTGGCTCGAATCACGCGCCAACCAGCGCATGCGCGACAAGCTATTCCACGATCCGGGCGCGTCGGTGAGTTCATCCCCGGCATGAGTCCGCAGAAAGTTCGCGAGTTTTTCAGCCGCCTGGCGGCAGCGAATCCGGAACCCAAAGGCGAACTTGAGTACGCGACACCCTTCCAATTGCTGGTAGCCGTGGTGCTGTCGGCGCAGGCGACCGACAAGGGCGTCAACCGCGCGACGCGGCCCTTGTTCCGCGCACATCCCACGCCGCAGGCCATGATCGCGCTGGGCGAGGAAGGCATTGCAGACTATATCCAGACCATCGGCCTGTACCGCACCAAGGCAAAAAATGTCGCCGCCTTGTCGCGGCTGCTATTGGAACGTCACGGCGGCGAGGTTCCGCACGACCGCGCCGCGCTCGAAGCCCTGCCTGGCGTTGGCCGCAAGACGGCCAACGTGGTCCTCAACATTGCCTTCGGCGAACCAACGATAGCGGTCGACACGCATATATTTCGCATCGGCAACCGCACCGGCCTGGCCCCCGGAAAAACCGTCGAGGCAGTCGAACAGAAGCTGCTGAAAGTCGTGCCGGACGAATTTCGCCTGCATGCCCACCACTGGCTGATACTGCACGGTCGCTACACCTGCAAGGCGCGCAAGCCTGATTGCCCGCACTGTGCGCTGCGTGACCTGTGCGCTTACAAGGAAAAGACCCATGTTCAACCCTAGCCGTGACCAGGCCCGGCAGTTCCTGATCGAAGCCTGGTCCAAGCGACGCCACAAGCTGCCCGGCACGCCGATGGACATACTGGCTGCCGATCTTGTCGATCTGCACCCCGAATACCACGCACTGCTGGAAGCCGAAGACGCCCTGACGCGCGAATGGACGCCGGAACAGGGCGAGACCAATCCCTTTCTGCACTTGTCGCTGCATCTGGCGATAGAAGAACAGTTGTCGATCGATCAGCCGCCGGGCGTTCGAGCCACTTTCGAGAGCCTGTTGAGTCGACGCGGCGACCGGCACGATGCGTTGCACGCCATGCTCGACTGCCTGGGCGAAATGCTTTGGCGGGCGCAGCGCAACAAGCAGCCACCCGATGGCGACGCCTATCTCGACTGTCTCCGGCGCGCCGCTGGCTGACACCAAATGCAAGCGAGTGCCAGCGCCATCCTCGGCCCGCGACGATGGGCGCCATGCTGTCGCCAAAAGTCGGCGCTGGCGCGACGGCGACAAAACGCCTACTCTGAGATAATCCATGCATCAATTGTGAAAGAGAACCGACATGCGCTTTGAAGGAACAGACTCCTACGTTGCCACCCCCGACCTGATGCTGGCGGTCAATGCCGCGATCACCCTGCAACGCCCGCTGCTGATCAAGGGCGAGCCGGGCACCGGCAAGACCATGCTGGCCGAGGAAGTCGCCGGCGCGCTCGGCGTGCCGCTCTTGCAGTGGCACATCAAATCCACCACCAAGGCGCAGCAGGGCCTCTACGAATACGACGCGGTGTCGCGCCTGCGCGATTCGCAGCTCGGCGACGAGAAGGTCAAGGACATTTCCAACTACATCGTCAAGGGCGTGCTGTGGCAGGCCTTCGAGCAGGGCAAACCCTCGGTGATCCTGATCGACGAGGTGGACAAGGCCGACATCGAATTCCCCAACGACCTGCTGCGCGAACTCGACCGCATGGAGTTTCACGTCTATGAGACGCGCGAGACCGTGCGCGCCGCCGTACGCCCGATCGTCATCATCACCTCCAACAACGAGAAGGAACTGCCCGATGCCTTCCTGCGTCGCTGCTTCTTCCACTACATCAAGTTTCCGGACAAGGAAACCATGGGCCGCATCGTCGATGTGCATTTCCCGAAACTGAAGCAGAACCTGCTGCGGGAAGCGATGGAAGTCTTCTTCGAGTTGCGCGAAGTGCCGGGCATGAAGAAAAAGCCCTCGACCTCGGAACTCCTCGACTGGCTCAAATTGCTGGTCGCCGAAGACATCCCGCCCGAGGCCCTGCGCTCGAAAGACCGCAAGACCGTGGTGCCGCCACTGGCCGGCGCGCTGCTGAAGAACGAACAGGATGTGCATCTGTTCGAACGCCTCGTCTTCATGGCCAGGCAAAATCGTTGAAGCGCCGCTGAATCGCCGTCCCGCCAGCGCCGACTTTCCATGCTGATCGATTTCTTCCTCCACCTCAAAAGCAAGAAGCTGCCGGTTTCCACGCGTGAGTTCCTGACGCTGCTGGAAGCCCTGAAGGAACGCGTCGCAAGCAATTCGATCGACGACTTCTATTTCCTCGCACGCACCTGCCTGGTCAAGGACGAAACGCACTACGACAAGTTCGACCAGGCTTTCGGTGAATACTTCAAGGGCGTGCAGCAGGTCCCGGGACTCGATGCCGACATCCCCGAAGAATGGCTGAAGATGATGATGAAGAAGCATCTGACGCCCGAGGAAAAAGCCAAGCTGGAAAAGCTCGGCTGGGACAAGCTGATGGAGGAGTTCAAGAAACGCCTGGAGGAGCAGAAGGAACGCCATGCCGGCGGCAGCAAATGGATAGGCACCGGCGGCAGTTCGCCCTTCGGTCATGGCGGCTACCATCCCGAGGGCATTCGCATCGGCGGCAAGTCGGCCGGAAATCGCACCGCGATCAAGGTCTGGGAAAACCGCGAATACCGCAATCTCGATGACACCGTCGAACTCGGCACGCGCAACATCAAGATCGCGCTGCGCCGACTGCGGCGCTTTGCCCGCGAGGGTGCCGAGGACGAACTCGATCTCGACGGCACGATCACGGGGACCGCGCGCAATGCCGGCTGGCTCGACATCAAAATGCGGCCCGAGCGCCACAACAAGGTCAAGGTGCTGCTTTTTCTCGATATCGGCGGCTCGATGGACGATCACATCAAGGTCTGCGAAGAACTCTTCTCCGCCGCCAAGAGCGAATTCAAGCATCTCGAGTATTTCTACTTCCACAACTGCATTTACGACTATGTCTGGAAGGACAACCGGCGCCGCCATGGCGAGCGCTTCCCGCTATGGGACGTCATGCACAAGTACGGCGAGGACTACAAGGTGGTGGTGGTCGGCGATGCGACCATGAGCCCGTATGAAATACTGCAGCCGGGCGGATCGGTCGAGTATTCGAACGAAGAAGCCGGCGCGACCTGGTTGCAGCGTATGCTCGACACGTGGCCGCGCGCCGTCTGGCTCAACCCCGAGCCCGAGCGTTTGTGGGACTATCGTCACTCGATCGAGTTGATCCGCACCATTTTCAACAGCCGCATGTACCCCCTGACGCTGGCCGGCCTTGAAACAGCGATGCGGCAACTGAATAAATAGGAGACGCCTCATGATGCTACGCCGCCGCTTGCTGAAAGCTCTTGCCGCTGCCGGACTGCTCGGTCCCGCAGGCATCTCCGGCCTGATACGCGACGCCCTGGCCAGCGGCAACGCGCCGGTGGCGCCAGGCTTGCACAAGATGCGCGGCAGCGTGAGCGTGAACTCGAAACCGGCGCGCGAAGGCCAACTCATCAACCCGGGCGACACCATCACGACCGGACGCGACAGCGAAGCGATCTATGTCATCGGTCAGGATGCCTTTCTGCAACGGGACAACTCCACGGTCAGTTTCGGCGCCGATACCGCACAGAACCTGATGCGCGTGGTGACGGGAAAAATACTTTCGGTATTCGGCAAAGGGGCGCGGACGATTCAGGTATCGACCGCGACAATCGGCATTCGCGGCACCGGCTGCTATATCGAGGACGAAGGCGCCGGAGCGACGACGCGAACCTATTTCTGCCTCTGTTATGGCAGCGTCGAGCTGACGCCCAGCGCCGCGCCAAAGGAACGGGAAACCTACAGCACCAAGCATCACGACAAGCCGATGTACATTCACAACGACATGAAGATGCCGAAAATGATGGTACCGGCCGGCGTCATCAACCATGGCGATGACGAACTCAAACTGCTGGAAAGCCTGGTCGGGCGTTGGCCGCCTTTCTACGGACAAGGCGGATCGAAGTATTGAGCCGGGCCGCTTGACGGCGAAAAGCTAGGTCATTTTCTCTCGCAGCCGGTCCAGGAAGCTGTTGCAGTCCGTTTCGATTTTTGCCGCGAACATCGCGTCCGCACGCGTTTTGCCCAGATTGATCGCCAGCACCGGCTTGGCGTGCCGCTGGGCGTGCACCACAAAGCGGAATCCCGAATAGACCATCAACGAAGAGCCGACCACCAGCATGCCGTGAGCCGAATCGATGGCGCTGATGGCGACGGCGACGCGTTCCTGCGGCACGAAATCGCCAAAAAACACGACATCGGGTTTGAGCACGCCGGCGCAGGACGGACAGGACGGAACACGAAAATCAAGGCAGGCGCTTTCGGCCGCATGGGCGTCGCCGTCCAGCGCGAGCAGTGCCGGTTCAGGCGCCACTTGCGGATTTGCCTCACGCATCCAATCCTGAACCGAACTGCGCGGATGCCGGCGCCGGCAAGTGAGGCAGACCACCTGTTGCAGGCCGCCATGGAACTCAAGCCCCGCATGGCTGCCGGCCTTCTGCTGCAAGCCGTCCACATTCTGTGTAACGACCCGGCCGACGCGACCCAGACTTTCCAGGTAAGCCAACGCCCGATGTCCGGCGGTCGGCAGCGCCAGGCCCACCGTCGGCCAGCCCAGAAAACTGCGCGCCCAGTAGCGTTGGCGCAGGTTCGCGGATCGCAGGAAGTCCTGATGCTCGATGGGTTTCGCTTGCTTCCAGTTGCCTTCGCGGTCGCGATAGTCCGGAATGCCAGTGGCGGTACTCAAGCCGGCGCCGGTCAGCACGACAACCGATCCCTGCTCGAGAAAGCGCCGAACCCGATCGATGTTCCGCTCGGTTTCCTGTTCGGAGCTTGTCATGGACCGCACCCGATGCACCAGGTATCGAACGACCGCACATCCTTCCCCCGGCGTCCCGCCAAGCGATCGGGCTTCGGCGTTCAGCGCTCGCTCGCCAGCAGCCCGAAGCGCCCGCGCGAAATCCGGCTGAGCGCGTAATCGAAGCTGTTGCCGACTCGGTTGCCGACGTGAATCATCAGGGTGGCCGCTTCGATCTGGCGCGCGACGCCCGCGCCGTAAGTCGCGTCCAGCATCGACCGGGCGTCCGCGGATGGCGTACCGTCGCTTTCGGCCCAATGCATGGCGAACTGCAGGCCCGGCAGTTCATGCTCGGGGCAATCGGCCAGATTCAGGTTCAACAAGGCAGAAATTTCCGCTTGCGACAGGCCGACGTGTCGCGCCACCAGCTGGTGGCCATGGGCGCAATGCCGGCAGCGATTGACGCCGGTGACGACCAGCATGATGCGTTCGCGGAAACTCGCGGCGATCCCGGCTTTGGTGGAAAGCGCAAGTACCGGACGTATGAACCTGACGATCTGCCGCAGGTCGCGGACACACTGCGCCGGACTGTCGTAAATTCGCCGCCGGAAACCCGAGCCCGGGCCGCCGTGCTTCATCGCTCGGTGCGACCGGCGTCGGGGCCGGCGACACCCTGCACACGCAAGGGATCGAGCAGCGAGGTCAAACCGTTGTGGTCGATTTCATGCATCAGCGCGAGCAAGCGTCCGATCTCACCGCCGGGGAATCCTTCGCGGGCGAACCAGTTCAGATAGTTTCCGGGAAGGTCGGCGATCACGCGCCCCTTGTGCTTGCCAAAGGGCATGGTGCGGACCAGCAGCAGTTCAAGATCTTCGGCGCGCACTCGAATCAGGAGTCCCTAGCGCTTGCCCTTGTCATACATCGGCGGTGCCACCTTGATTATCTCGGCTATGGTCGTCAGGCCGGCCGCGACTTTTCTCGCGCCGGCAATACGCAGCGGCTTCATGCCTTCGCGCATCGCCTGCTCGCGCAGCTTGCCCAGTTCCGCGCCCTCGGCCACCAGCGCCTTGATCTCGGCCGACAGGGGCATGATCTCGTAGATGCCGATGCGCCCCTTGTAGCCCGTCATGCGGCATTCGAGACAGCCGACCGGATGATAGAGCTTGGCCGGCTTGCTCGACTTCCATGGCGCCACCAGCGCGGTCCAGGCCGCATCATCCTCGGCACGCAGGCCGCCCGCCTGCTTGCAGTGCGGACACAGCGTGCGAATCAGGCGCTGGGCCATGACCCCCAGCACGGTCGCGGACAAAAGATAGGGCGCCACGCCCAGTTCGACCAGCCGCGTCATGGCCGAGGGCGCATCGTTGGTATGCAGCGTGGACAGCACCAGATGGCCGGTCAGCGCCGCCTGAATCGCCATGTCCGCCGTCTCCAGATCGCGAATCTCGCCGACCATGATGATGTCCGGATCCTGCCGCATCAGGGAACGAATCCCCTCGGCGAAACCCATGCCGATGTCCGGCAGGATCTGCACCTGATTGAAGGAGCCCTCGATCATCTCGATCGGGTCCTCAAGCGTGCATACATTGACCTCGGGCGTGGCCAGGCTCTTCAGCGTCGAGTACAGCGTCACGGTCTTGCCGCTGCCGGTCGGCCCCGTCACCAGGATGATGCCGTTGGGCTGGGCAGACATGCTGCGCCACATCGCGGATTCCTCTTCAGCGAAGCCCAGCTCGGAAAAATCGCGGACCAGCACCTCGGGGTCGAAGATCCGCATCACCAGCTTTTCGCCGAAAGCGGTCGGCAACGTGGCCAGCCGGAGTTCCACTTCCTGCCCGTCCGGCGTCCGTGTCTTGATGCGGCCATCCTGTGGGCGCCGCTTCTCGACCACGTCCATGCGGCCGAGAATCTTGATGCGGCTGGTCATCGCGTTCAGCACCGCCATCGGAATCTGGTACACCTGATGCAGGACGCCATCGATGCGAAAACGGACGATACCCAAATCACGCCGCGGCTCGACATGGATGTCCGAGGCGCGCTGCTCGAAGGCATACTGCCAGAGCCAGTCGACGATGGTCACGATATGCTGATCGTTGGCATCGAACTGCTTGTTGTTCTTGCCGAGTTCGACCAGCTGCTCGAAGTTGGAGCGACCGCCGGTGACGTCGCCCTTGCCCATCGCGCCCTTGATCGACTTGGCAAGGTTGTAGAACTCGACCTGATAGCGCGAAATATCGACGGGATTGCTGATGACGCGCCGAATGTCCTTGCGCAGGACCGGTTTCATCTCGGCTTCCCAGGCGCGCTGGAAAGGCTCGGCGGTGGCGATCACCACCTCGTGCGGCTTGACCTCGACTGGCAGGATGCGATAGCGCGTGGCGTAGGTGTTGCTCATCACCTCCGTCACCGCCGAAAAATTGATTTTCAGCGGATCGATATGCAGATACTCCAGCCCGCACCATTGCGCCAGCCACTGCGTCAAGCCGTCGAGATCCAGCACACGATGTGGTGGCAGCAAGGATTTCCAGCGTTGCTCGGCGATCACGATCAGGGGATTGACCTCGCCCTTGTAGTAGCGCCGCTCCTGCTTGAACTTGGCCGCCTCGTCCGTATCGATCAGCCCGTCGCCGACCAGGGCGTCGATCACTTCGGGCAGGCTCAGTTGATGTTCCTTGGGCGAGACGGCGTTCATAGTCAAAAGTCGGCGCTGGCGATACGGCGAACTATAGCCGACAACCCGGCTTCGCCTCAATGCCGGGGTATGATGCCGGCACAAATTCGTTCAGTTCATCGGAACAGGTGCATGAATAAAGTGCTCATGCTGGGCGCGAGCGCGCTGCTCACCCTGCCCGCCTTCGCCAATACTGCTGCCAGCGACTGCATCAATGCGCGCGACCCGGTGCGCTGCGAGGCGCGTCAGGCGGCGCTGACAAGCTGCGCCGCCAAGCGCGGCGCTGAAAAGCAGGCCTGCCTTGAGGCGAGCCTGCCACCAGTGGATTGCAGCAAATCGCAGAACCCGCGGCAGTGCGAAGCCGTCGAACAGGCCAAGCTGTTGTGTGCCGGGAAAAGCGGCAAGGCCGAGGAAAAATGCCTCCGCGACCAGCAAACGAAAACCAGGAAGAGCAAACCGCGCCGAGCGAAACCTCGCGCCGAATAGCGATCCCGGCAGTACATGGCGGCCAGACTCAGCGGCTGCGGCGGGATCGGAAAAATGGACGGACAGCATTCTCAATCGACAGGGACACGCATGATAGCCAGCATCAAGAAATTCTTTGCCCAGACCATCGAGCCCGGCGTGAATGGCTCGGGCCGCGCGGCGGAACACGCGCTGCATGTCGCGACGTCAGCGCTGCTGCTGGAAATGATGCGCATGGATACCAGCATCAGCAGCGAGGAAATCTCCACCGTGGCAAGGGCACTGCAAAGCGAGTTCGGTCTCGACACAAACGAGGTCGACCAGCTCATGGCACTGGCTGCCGAGGAAGCGCAACAGGCCACCGACTACTTCCAGTTCACCTCCCTCATCAACCAGTCTTTCAACGGCGAACAAAAAATCCGTGTGATCGAGTTCATGTGGCAAGTGGCGTATGCCGACGGCCATCTTGACGCGCACGAGCAACATTTCATGCGCAAGATTTCGGATCTGCTGTATGTGCCGCACTCGGAGTACATTGCTGCCAAACTGCGGGCACGCGAAGGCGCCACGCCAAAATCGTAGTATCTCTGTCAGGTTTTCAGGGATCGGGAGGATTCAATTGGCCATACACAGAAAGACGATCAGCGAACGCATCGACTGGTTGTTCGACCTCGCCGACAGGCACTCGGAAGCCTTCTCCGGCGCCGAAGCCTGGCTCGCGCGCCGCCGTTATCTGGTCGAACATCCGACCGCCATCGCCGCGCTGAAATGCATGGATGGCCGGGTCAATCTGTCGGTCGCGACGCACACGCCCCCCGGCATCATCCAGCCTTTTCGCAATCTGGGCGGCATGTTCGACCTGGGCTGGCCACACCTTGGCGAAGTCCTCGCACATTATGTCCAGCGTATGGTCGGCCAGGGGCGGCGGGTGGTGATGCTGATCACCTACCATTACTCGAAGGGCGATCCGCAGCGCGGCTGCGCCGGTTTCGACTATGACACCGGCGCGGCGACCACGCACACCTATGCCATCAAGCGCCAGATCGAGCACATATTCGGCAGCGGCCACGGCACGGTGTTTCCGCTGGTATGCGGCTTCGAAACCGACGACGACGCGCTGATCCTGCACGGCGACAACGGCGAGAAACTCGATCTCTCGACACTCTCTCCTGGCGATGGACCGTCTCTGGCGCCGCGCCTCGCCGCGCTTTTTCCGGACATGCCGGAGCAGATCCGCGAAGACCTGCTGCCGCTGCTGGAAGGCAACCTGGCGCGCATCGCACAGGTGCGACAGACGTCGCGCGCGCTCGACATCGAACACCGCGAATGGATGATCTGCCTCGGCCGCGGCTTCGACTTCCTGCACACGCCGAACGTCGCCCTGATCATCGGCCCTTACAGCCCGAATCTGGCCGATCCGATTCACAAGGCGGCCGCCATCATCAGCGCCAACATGAAAGCCGGGCGCATTCCCGATGACGGCTTTCTGTTGCTGGCCTCGGTGCCCTACGATGAAATCGGCGTCGATCGCGCCCGCGCGGAACTCAAGTCGCGCTTTCTTTCCGCATTCGCGGCCGATGTGATTCGTCGCGACTTCCCGGAACTCGCCGACAAGATGTTCATGCGCACAGCAGTACTGGACTGGCGTTCCCGTTCCCTGCAAACCATAGACGGAAACTGACCGGGCTCAAGGACTCACGCAGGGCAAGCCGCCAACCGCGAAAACGCGGCCTTGCGATTGCCAAGGCTCAAGGGATGTGCACCAGGGTGAGAATCAGCGGCGTGGTGAAGGCGGACAACGCCGCCGAGATCACCAGGCTGGCGGCTACCGGGGCCTCCATGGCGCCAAACTGACGCGACATCAGATACACGTTGGCACCCACCGGCAGCGAAGCCAGCAATACCACGGTCGCGGTTTCCATCGGCGGCAAGCCGAACAAACGCGCCAGCAGCCAGACAACAAGCGGTTGCAGCGCGAGTTTCAGCGCACAGATGGCCGCGCTTTGCCGCCAGGCCGCGCGAATGCCGAATTCCGCGAGTCCCATGCCCAGCGCAATCAAGGCCATCGGCGCCGCCGCCTGCGCCACCATGGCCAGTGGTGCGTCTATTGCCGCAGGAATATGCAGGCCGGCGGCACCGAACAGCGTACCGCCGACAATCGAGGCGACGATGGGATTGGTAGCCACGCCCCGGGTCATCTTGCCCAGCCCCGAGAGCGACAACTCACCGTGTCGGGCCCATTCGACCGACACGGTCACCAGGGTCCACAAGATCATCGCGTTGAACACCACCACGAGCGCCACTGACGGCATCGAGGCATCGCCCAGCGCCAGCTTGGCCAGCGGAATGCCGAGCATCACGTTGTTGGAAAACACGCCGCCCAGCGCAAACACCGATTGCGCCACGCCGTCGAGACGAAACACGCGCCAGGCCAGCAGGCGGCCGATGACGAATACGATCAGGCAACTGCCGAAGAATGCCCCCATCACGCGCAAATCGACCGGCGGCAGGTTCGACAGGTCGCTCATCATGCGAAACAGCATGACCGGCAGGGCCAGATTGAAAACGAACAGGTTGAGCCCGTCGGCCACCGATTTCGGCCAGCCGGCGCCGCGCATCAGCGCATAGCCCAGGGCAGCCAGCCCGAACAGCGGCGCGGCCAGACTGAACTGCTGGAAAAACAGTGCTGCGGCGGGCGTCAGGCTCACATTCAAATCCACGATCGGTGTTGCGTTGCTGCCTGATCTGCGCTTCAGTCAGTCGGACTTGCCCTCGGATCGACTGCCGCGCGAAGCGCGGACTGGGTCGATGTCGTCCGGCAAGTGCTTGCTAGCGGTTCTTCGTCACTCGCCCGTCCGCGCCATGGGCGTCACATTCCAGATGTCGCGAGCGTACTGGCCGATGGTGCGGTCCGACGAGAATTGTCCCATGCCCGCGACATTGAGAATGGCCTTTTGCGTCCATTCGCCTGGCTGACGATACAAGGCCGCCACCCTTTCCTGACAGGCGACGTACGTCGCATAGTCTTCCAGCAACAGATAGTGGTCGCCGTGATAGGTCAGGGTTTCGAACAAGGGTTTGAAGCGCGTGGCATCTTCCGGCGAGAAAAATCCATCGCGGATCATGTTGAGGACGTGTTGCAGTTCCTCGTTGCCGTCGTAATGGACCCAGGGGTTGTAGCCGCTGGCATACAAGGCCGCGACTTCGTCGGTGGTGCGACCAAAGATGAACATGTTCTCCGGCCCGACTTCGTTGCGCATCTCCACGTTGGCGCCATCCAGAGTGCCGATGGTCAGCGCGCCATTGAGCGCCAGCTTCATGTTGCCGGTGCCGGACGCTTCCGTCCCCGCCGTCGATATTTGCTGCGAAAGATCGGCGGCGGGAATGATGGTTTCGGCGGTCGAGACATCGTAGTTCGGTATGAATACCACCTTGATCAGCCCGCGCACCAGGGGATCATTGTTGACTATGGCCGCCACATCGTTGATCAGGCGGATCACCAGTTTCGCCATGCGATAGCCGGGCGCCGCCTTGCCGCCGAAAATCACCGTGCGCGGCGGCGTGTCGCCACCAGCCCTGACGCGGTTGTACAGCGTGATGACGTGCAAGACATTGAGCAACTGCCGCTTGTACTCGTGGATGCGCTTGATCTGCACATCGAACATCGAATCCGGATCGACCGCGACCCCAAGCCGCTCCCGAATCATCCGGGCCAGACGGCTCTTGTTGTCGCGTTTCACCAGCGCGAACTGATCGCGGAATGCCGCATCTGCCGCTAACGGTTCCAGCCGCCGCAACTGGTCAAGATCCTTGAGCCACTCGCGCCCGAGATGTTTCGAGATCAGGCTCGACAACGCCGGGTTGGCCTGATTCAGCCATCGCCGCGGCGTCACCCCGTTGGTCATGTTGATGATCTTCTCCGGCCACATCCGGTTGAAGTCGGCGAAGATGGTTTCCTTCATCAATCGGGTATGCAGTTCGGCCACCCCATTCACCTTGTGGCTGCCGACGATGGCCAGGTGCGCCATCCGGATAGTTTTCTCCCCCGACTCGTCGATCAGCGACATGCGCTGCCACATCGCCGGCTCGCCCGGATAGTGGTGCATCACGTCCTTCAGGAAACGGTGATTGATCTCGTAGATGATATGCAGCAGGCGCGGCAGGACGCGCTCGAACAGCGGCACCGGCCAGGTTTCCAACGCCTCCGGCATCAGGGTGTGGTTGGTGTAGGCAAAGGTACGTGTCGCGATGTCCCAGGCAAGTTCCCAATCCAGGCGGTGCTGGTCGATCAGAATGCGCATCAGCTCCGGAACCGATATCGACGGATGGGTGTCGTTGAGCTGTATCCCGACCTTGTCGGGCAACTGGCTGAAGGGCACGTTCGACTTGGCGAAGCGGTAGAGCATGTCCTGCAAAGACGCCGAAACAAAGAAGTACTGCTGCTTGAGACGCAGCTCCCGCCCCATTTCGGTTGTGTCATCGGGATAGAGCACTTTGGACAGGTTTTCGGAATCGTTCTTGTCCTCCACCGCGCGGATGTAGTTGCCCTCGTTGAAATACTTCAGATCGAAGTCACGGCTGGCCTTGGCCGCCCACAGACGCATGTTGTTGACCGTGCCTGTGTCATAACCGGGAATCGGATAGTCATAGGCCATCGCCATGACATCGTCGGTTTCCACCCACTGATAGCGCTTGTGGCCATGCTCATCGGCATAGCCCACCACCCGACCGTTGAACTTCACCTGAAAGAGCACTTCGGGGCGCGGGAATTCCCAGGGGTTGCCGTAGCGCAGCCAGTTGTCCGGATGCTCGACCTGCTGGCCGTCCTCGATGCGCTGGTTGAACATGCCGTACTCGTAGCGTATGCCGTAGCCGTAACCCGCGATTCCCATGGTCGCCATCGAATCCAGGAAGCAGGCTGCCAACCGCCCGAGGCCGCCGTTGCCGAGGGCGGCGTCATGCTCCATCTCGCGGATGTTTTCGATGTCCAGCCCCATCGCCTCCAGCGCCTGGCTGAATTCCTTTTCACAGCACAGATTCATCATGCCGTTCATCAAGGTGCGGCCCATCAGGAATTCCATGGACAAGTAGTACACGCGCTTGCGGTCATCCTCGTAGTAGGCGCGCATGGTTTCCATCCAGCGCTCGATCATGCGCTCGCGCAGCACCGCCGCCGCGCTGTAGAACCAGTCACGATCGGTTGCGGTGATGGGATCCTTGCCGATCGAATAAGTCAGCCGGTTGTAAAGGGAGCGCTGGATCGAAGGAGCGTCGAGCGCGGGATGATCGAGCTCTGGCGGTTTGACTGGATTTTTCATGGCACGCCCCCTTGAACAAGACAGTGACCATCATACCCGCCGGGCACGAACCTGGCCGGCAACCCGGTATGGGTCTGTTGCTTGCGCTGTCGATGCGCCTGGCCGCCTTGCCGCACCCGGCTGCATCCGCGCCACCGAATCGCCGGACGCCGTGGCGCTACCCGGCAAGAAATTCGCGCCAGCGCTCGAGTTTCTCCTCGAAGCGCATGCCGGCGTTGGCGGGACTGGTGGAAGGCAACACGCTCACCTCATAGCCCAGCACCTCAATCTCCTTGATGCGACGCGCCGCCATGCGCCCGTTGAATCCGACTCGCCGTAGCGCCGGCGCCAGCGCGGTGCGGCCCTGCGGGCACTTTTTCAGGTCGGCGAAGGGGTTCGGCTCCGCGTCGCGGATTGCGGCATCGAGACTGCCGGCGCGCGAGCAGGAGGCGAACACACCCCAGATCGCGATGCCGGCATCCTGCGCCGCCGCGACGCGGGCGTGGTAGTCCATTTCTTGCAATGGCCGACCCAGCACCGCGCCGAGAATGCGCCAGAACTGGTTCTGCGGATGGGCGTAGTACTGCCGGGCCGCAAGCGATGCGGCGGAAGGAAAGCTGCCGAGGATCAGAACCCGGGCCTGCACGCCGATGATCGGCGGCAGGCCCTGCAAGCGATCGCCCGCCGGCGATTTCAGCCGGCGACCTTGCCTGCCATCGCCTATTTCAGCGGGGCTTTTTTTGCCGCCGGCTTCTTGGCTGCGGCTTTCTTGACTGCCGGCTTCTTCGCGGCAGCCTTCTTCACTACCGGCTTCTTGGCAGCGACCTTCTTCACTGCCGGCTTCTTGGCAGCGACCTTCTTCACAGCCACTTTCTTCACTGCGGGCTTGTTGGCTGCGACTTTCTTCACCGCCGGCTTCTTCGCTGCGACCTTCTTCACTTCCGGCTTCTTCGCGGCAACTTTCTTCACAGCGGGCTTCTTGGCAGCAGCCTTCTTCACTACCGGCTTCTTGGCAGCGACCTTCTTCACCGCCGGCTTCTTGGCGACGGCTTTCTTCGCCGCAGGCTTGGCGGCAGCCGGCCGCCTCGTCGTCTTCATCGCGTCATCCACTGCCTTGCGAATCTGCGCCACCTTGGCCTTTACCGACTTGCGAACTTGCTTGACCGCCTTCTCAACGGATTTTTCCGCGCTGACCAGCTTCTTCTTCGCGGCGCCGGCGACCTTCTTGGCTTCGCGCTGGGCAGTGCGGCTCGCACTCTTGGCTTCCCGCTTGGCTTCGGCAATATTCGACTTGGCTGCTGCTTTCGCGCGCTTGATTCTTTTCTTGGCGTCGGCAACCACCAGCGACGCGCCTTGCGAGATTTCCGCCTTGTTGACGGCGACGGTTTCGCGCAGCATCTCGGCGGCTTCGTTGATCTTCTCTGCGGCCTTGTCAAAATCGGTTTTGGTGTTCACAGTATTTTCCATGGTTGCTTTCCTCGTCGATGGATTGCCGGCACACACAGGTAGCCGATCACCCTCAAGTATCGCATCGGGATTTGCGCCGCACAAGGCATCTGGCAGTTTGCGCCCGCGTCAATGTGGCCAACTTGCAACGGGCGGATTCACGGCGCCCGTTGCGAGCCGGACAGTAAACGAATGAGGGCCCGGGTTCAGCACCCGGGCCCGCTTTGTCAAACGCTGGGCCTATTGCCCGGCTGCCGGCCTCAGCCGCCGCTCATTTCCAGCATCAGCTGATTCATGCGCTTGACGAAAGTCGCCGGATCATCGAGCTGGCCGCCTTCGGCCAGCAGCGCCTGATCGAACAGCACCGCCGCCCAGTCGTCGAAGTGCTTGTCCTCGGACTTTAGGCGCAAAACCACCGGATGGTTCGGGTTGATTTCCAGGATGGGCTTCGAGGCCGGCGCCTTCTGCCCGGCCGCCTTGAGGATGCGCGCCAGGTTGCCGGAAACATCGTGCTCATCCGCCACCAGGCAGGCCGGGCTGTCGGTCAGGCGGTGGGTGACGCGGGTTTCCTTGACCTTGTCGCCCAGACTCTTGCTGATCTTCTCGGTCAGATCCTTGAACTCGCCGGCCGCTGATTCCTGTTCCTTCTTCTCGGCCTCGTCTTCCAGCTTGCCCAGGTCAAGCCCGCCCTTGGCCACCGACACCATCGGTTTGCCTTCGAATTCGGTCAGATGCGACACCACCCATTCATCGACGCGGTCGGACAGGAGGATGACCTCGATGCCCTTCTTGCGGAAGACTTCCAGGTGCGGGCTGTTCTTCGCCGCGTTGAAGGTCTCGGCGGTGACGTAGTAGATCTTTTCCTGCTCGGGCTTCATGCGCCCGATGTAGTCGGCCAGCGAGACGGTCTCATCCGTGGTGTCGGCCAGGGTCGATGCGAAGCGCAGCAGGCCGGCGATCTTGTCCTTGTTGGCGTGGTCCTCGCCCATGCCCTCCTTCAGCACCTTGCCGAACTCGCCCCAGAAGGTGGCGTACTTCTCCTTGTCGGCGGCATCCTCGCTGTTGGCCAGATCGGCCAGCATGCCGAGAACCTTCTTGGTGCAACCATTGCGGATCGCCTCGATGTCCTTCGATTCCTGCAGGATCTCGCGCGAGACATTCAGCGGCAGGTCGTTCGAGTCGACCACGCCACGCACGAAGCGCAGGTAGAGCGGCATCAGCTGCTCGGCGTCATCCATGATGAAAACGCGGCGCACGTAGAGCTTGACGCCGTGGCGGGCGTTGCGGTCCCACATGTCGAAAGGCGCGCGCGCCGGCACATACAGCAGCTGCGTGTACTCCGTCTTGCCTTCGACGCGGGCATGGGTCCAGGTCAGCGGGTCCTCGAAATCGTGGCCGACATGCTTGTAGAACTCCTTGTACTGCTCCTCGGAGATGTCGTTTTTCGACCGCGCCCACAAAGCCGAGGCCTGATTGACGGTTTCGTCCTCCTCGGTGGCAACCTGCTCCTTCTTCTCCTCATCCCACTTTTCGCCCTTCATCACGATGGGCTGGACGATGTGGTCGGAGTACTTGCGGATGATGGATTTGAGTTTCCAGGCGGAAAGCAGGTCGTCCTGACCTTCCTTCAGATGCAGGGTGATTTCCGTGCCGCGCGTGGCGCGGTCGACCATCTCGATGGTGAATTCACCCGTGCCTTCCGATTCCCAGCGCACGCCCTGGTTGGCTTCGACGCCGGCGCGGCGGGTCAGCACCGTCACCTTGTCGGCGACGATGAAGGAAGAATAGAAGCCGACGCCGAACTGGCCGATCAGGCTGGCATCCTTCTGCTGGTCGCCCGACAGTTGGGAAAAGAACTCGCGGGTGCCGGACTTGGCGATGGTTCCAAGGTTAGTAATCACTTCCTCGCGGCTCATGCCGACGCCGTTGTCGGCGATGGTCAGAGTCCTGGCCGCCGGATCGAAGGCAAGGCGGATCTTGAAATCGGAATCGCCCTCGAACAGCCCCGCATTGTGCAGGGCCTCGAAGCGCAGCTTGTCGCAAGCGTCCGAGGCATTGGAAATCAGCTCACGAAGGAATATCTCGCGGTTCGAATACAGCGAGTGGATCATCAGTTGCAGAAGCTGCTTGACCTCGGTCTGGAAGCCGAGGGTTTCGCGCGAGGTTTGCGCGCTCTGGGTGTCAGTGCTCATCAGGAATCCTCTTGGAACGACAATCGAAAAGCCGATATGGGGACGGACAAGCCCGTTTCAAGAGCAGGGACAAGCAACAAGCCGGCGGCAAAAAGTCGGCGCTGGCGAGACGGCGGTTATTCGGCCTTTGCCGCCGTTCAACAACACTCGGCTCGACGGCCTTTCAAGACTGTTTGCTGCCGCTCAGGTTTTGTTTGCCACTAAGTGCGAAATGCCCAAAGCGGCCCTAGCTGGTCTACAAAAGCAGACGCTCAGGAACGCCGGGGTTAAGCGGCACCGGGCCGTGAAGTTAGATATTAAACCGGGTACGGTCCCGGTGTCCGCTTGAACAATCAGTTAGGCGTCACTCTTTGTGCTACTGCAGAACCCCGCGGAGGTATTTCACGACGATGGTGTCATCAGGTGGATAGTTTTCTGAAGCGACAGGCGTGAGTTGAGCCAAGATGCAGAGCCAGTTCTCACCAACACGAATATAGGTATCCGTGTAGCAGGTCATCCCGAGGGTCTCCTCTCCATCGCGCACGCGAGTCCACCTATTGGCGGCGCCAACGAGTGCGACGTCACCGTAGACGTTGATGTGCTGATCTCGCATGTCCCAGTAGGTGATGACCTCGGGGTCAAAGCCGGTGGCCCAATACTTCAAGTACGAAACGCGGTCAACATGGTTGCCTGCGCTGTAGATGGCTCGAAAGCCAGGATGAAGAATCGCGTCGTGCGATGCCACATCGTTGGTGACGAAGTTATGGATGAAGCGCTTGTTCAGCGCACTTAGAGTTTGGACGACTGCGGAGTTGATTTGCATCTTGGACGGTCCTATAGCTGGTTCTGTGACGCCTAACGTTTGAAATCACAGGCGCTGCGCGGCTTCATCGCGCAGCGTCCTGTGGAATGATGGGTTCGGCGTATTCATCACGCATAGTGACGTCGTACTCCCGCGTCTGGATTGCCAGAGTGCAACGGCGACCAGTTTCCCTGGTGCACCATGCGCAGTAATAGCGTCGGAAGATGGCCTGTCATGGCTGCTCCCGAATATTCTTGATGATCTTTTCAAGCATTTCCGCCAGCGATGCCGCTTCACGCGCATTGATCTGGTTTCCGAACAGCGCGTTGATCTGTTCCTGGTATACCGGCCACATGCGCGCCCGCATCTTTCGCCCCGCGTCGGTCAGCGAGCAAGTAGTACCGCGCCCGTCCTCGGGGCAGTCGGCACGCGCGACGAGTCCGGCTTTCTCCATGCGGTCGGTGAGACGGGTTACGTTGCTACGCGAAATTACCGCCTTGCGCGCGAGCTCGTTCATCCGCAGTCGGCCACCGTCCGCGCTTTCCAAGATCCACAGGACGTCGTACCAGGCGAGCGGGGGCAACTCGTTTCGGGCGAGGGTGGCCTCGACGCGCTCCAGCAGCATGGCCTGAGCGGTGACAAATCGAGCCCAGGCGCGCTGGCGGGGGTCGGCGATGACGGACATGACGGAAAGCATACCAAGATGTAGTTGCAATAGCAATTACATTGGATTATAGTTGCATATGCAACCACATTGGCTGCCAACTCAACGGAGATCATCATGAACAAAATCATTACCCGCAATGAACTGCAGGTCCGCCTGCAGTCGAATCCCGGTCTGGTGCTGCTCGAGGCACTGCCCGAGAAATACTTCAACGATTGGCACCTCCCCGGCGCCCTGCTTTTCCCGCACGGTGAGGCGCGCGTCCTTGCGCCCCGCGTCGTACCTGACAGGTCGGCGGAAATCGTCGTCTACTGCGCGAGCAGCACCTGTCAGAACTCGCACATCGCGGCAAATGTCCTGCAGCAGATCGGTTACACCGATGTCACCGTCTATGCGGGAGGGAAACAGGACTGGAGCGAAGCGGGACTGTCGGTCGAGAAAGGCGAAGCCAAAGTCGCCGCCTAGGCACCCCGCTACCCGGGAGCTTCGCAGGACGCTCTCGGGTAGCTGTTCACGCGGATCCAAGCACTCCTCATCGCCCTTTTTGTGGAGTTTGTAGGACAGCCCTGCAATTATTGAGTCGGCCACAATGCTCTTGAATGCGACTCCTCGGATTCAGGAGACATAGTAGATGCGGTGGTTTCGAGTTTATTGAAGCCGGCTCAATCGTGGGCGATGCGTAAGGAGCATGAGTATTCGTTGACAATCTAAGCCGTAGAAACTCCAAAAACGACCACAGCTTGCTCTTCCTTCCTTTCACTGCGCTGCACTGCCGAACGTTCAAAGTAACAGGCGCTGCGCGGCTTCATCGCGCAGCGTCCAGTGACCGAAGGGAACGGGGTCGACTGCCGGGTTGGGCCGATTGTTCATTCGTGACCTCCTGTGCCAATACCCGGCGGACTGTCGCCGCCATCACGGGCAAAGACATGATCGGTTTCTCTCCAACGTGGCACGACAATGAGGGAGTGTACAAACAAGCCGCCAACGATTGGTAGAAGCCAAACGATCAAGAGCTGCCACATTTTTTGGAACAATGTGCAGCCACTGTAGAAGAGAAGACGGATCGACACATATGCGTTGAAAAGCACGAGCTACCAGAGTGCCGCTTTCAATGCCACCCAAAAAAAGTCGGAATCCAGCACGGTATCTAAGCGGCCCAACGTTTGACATGAGGGGACCGCAAAAGGCGCAGCCTTTTGTGGGTCCCCTCGATGGAAGGATTAGACGGCACCCTTTGTGGCCTCGGCGGCTGCCTTCAGTTTGGCCAGTGTGACAGGAAGGCCTTTGTTCAACTGCGAGCCAATCATTCGCCCCAGCAAGAATGAGAGTGCACCAGAGAAGGTGACGCGATGAATTACTTTGGTGGCTTCCTGCGCGGGCAGCAACTCGTGCTCGAAGACCATGCGAAACAGAGGAATCTTGACCTCAACCGTGAAGGAGCGATTCTGAACAACCGACGTGAGGAGCATAGAGACAGTGTTGCCCTTGGTGGGCGTAAGAGAACCGCTCGTTCCGGTTTGAAATGGTCCGTGTATTGATGAGGCCTTGGTGTCTGGGTCCCAGCGATTCCAGTGGGAGACATCCGCGTAGAGGGCGAACAAGCGCTCGGGTGCCGTGTTGACGAGGATAGAGTGCTCAACTTGCATTGGGTCTTGAGGTGAGGGCTTTGTGCCGTCTAACGAGGCTGTAGAAAAAGTTCATTCATAACCGCATTCTGCGGTGAACCATTCGGGATATCAAGTGTCGTACGCGTGTTCCCTTTCAAAGCACTCCCACCCGCCAGATCGAACGTCTGAAGCGCGAAGCCACCCAAATACGCCAGTGGCTCAGCGAGAATCCGGACGACCGCAAATGCGCCAAAGGCAAGACCATCAAGAGCAACCGCACCGACAAAGACTCGGCCAAGATGGCCACGTCGAAAGGCGTCATCCAAGGCTATACCGGCGTCGCCGCCGTGGATGACCGCCACCAGATCATCGTCGAAGCGCAAGCCCATGGCACGGGTAGCGAGCAGTCGCTGTTGATCCCGGTGGTTGAAGCGACAGAACCGCTATGTACTCCGGCAACATTGATCACCGCCGATGCCGGCTATCACTCCGCCGCCAACCTCAAGACATTGACCGAGAAGAACCGACCGGCGCTGATCGCCGATAACCAGATGCGCAATCGCGATGAACGCTTCAAGGATCAGGCCAGGCACAAAGCCCAGCCCGATCCGCTCTACGACAAGGCCCACCCGAAGAAGGGTGCCAGCCACTACCGGCCCAAGGACTTCGACTACGACCCGGATGCCGGCACCTGTATCTGTCCGGCGGGGAAGATGCTTTACCAGAATGGATCGAACTGCAATCACAACGGGCATCTGGCGGTGAAGTTTCAGGGCGCGCTGCGGGATTGCGGGCCGTGCACGCTTCGCGACAAGTGTCTGCGTAAGCCTGACATCACCCCAGCAAGACAAGTCTGTTTCTTCCGAGGCAAGGCAGCGAATGGCCAGGGTCGCGGCGCGGCTTGTCGCAGGCGTCCGAAGCATTGGAAATCAGCTCACAAAGGAATATCTCGCGGTTCGAATACAGCGAGTGGATCATCAGTTGCAGAAGCTGCTTGACCTCGGTCTGAAAGCCGAGGGTTTCGTGCGAGGTTTGCGCGCTCTGGGTGTCAGTGCTCATCAGGAATCCTCTTGGAACGACAATCGAAAGGCCGATATGGGGACGGACAAGCCCGTTTCAAAAGCAGGGACAAGCTATGCGGACAAACCCGCCCGTCGCCGAGCAATGACCGTCACTGCCACAACGCCGTGGCACCCTTCAAACCAAACTTATGCGGCTTTCTGTCTGCATCGGATGCGCAGGCCACTACTTTGCCAGCCTGGCGGGATCCCTATTGAGGGAGCACATCAATCAGGCTTTGTCAGCCCAACCCGCCCGACATGTCTTCGCTCTTGTCATCCACCCAGCGCCTGTTCCAGGTCCGCAATTAGATCTGCGGCATCTTCCAGGCCGACCGAAAGACGCAACATGGCGTCCGAAATGCCGCGCCGGATGCGCTCTTCCGCTGGCAATCCATGATGGGTCGTGGTGCAGGGCTGGGTCACCAGACTTTCGGCGCCACCCAAGCTCGGGGCGAGGGCGAAGAGTTTGAGTCGATCTGCGACGCGCGTGGCAGCCTCGCCACCACCCTTGACTTCGATACTCAGCATGCCGCCGAAGCCTTTCATTTGCGCTTTGGCCAACTGGTGACCGGGAAAGTCAGGGAGGCCGGGGTAGTAGACGCGGGCCACCTGACCGTGGCGCACCATTGCCTCGGCCACTTTCTGCGCCGTGCGGTTCTGGCGTTCCACGCGAATGACCAAAGAACGCAGGCTGCGGGAAAGTAGCGCGGCAGTTTCAGGGGCAATCATCGAACCCAGATTTTTGCGCCAGGCCCACACCGGCATCAAGTGTTCCTTGCTGCCGGCCAGTACCCCGGCGGTGAGATCGGAATGCCCACCAAGATACTTGGTGGCGCTATGAACGACGAAATCGGCGCCAAGTTCCAGAGGCGACTGGTTGACCGGCGAAGCGAAGGTATTGTCGACCGCCAACAGGGCAGCATGGCGATGACACATATCGGCGATGCGCCGGATGTCGAGGACTTCGAGCGCCGGGTTGGTGGGCGTCTCCATGAAGACGAGCCCACAACCGTCGGCGAGCCGGCTTTCTGCAAGCTCCAGTTCTTTGCCGAGCAGCAGATGCGTGCGGATGCCGAGCATCCCGATCTGCGTACCAAGCAATTCCAGCGTACCGCCATAGGCGTCGCCCAGGCAAACGACGCCCTCATGACCGTGGGTAAAGAACAGCGCCGCCTCCGCCGCCATGCCTGAGCAAAAAGCCCAGGCCATTTCCGCCCCTTCGAGACTGGCAAGCTTCGCTTCCAGTGCTTGAATGGTCGGATTGAGGCCGTAGCGCGTATACAGACTGCCTGACTTCCTTCCGTCAACCACGTCGAGCAGATCGGCGGTTGTGGAAAACTTGAATGTGGTGGTGTTGTAGATCGGCGTATGCGGTGAGCCGTGCGCATCGTCGATTTCGCCGGCATGGACGCAACGGGTGGACAGTCCATCGCTCATCATGCTCTCCCTAGGTTGAGTAAATCTCCGAGTTGCGTGACGATGGCTGGATCGTCAAACTCTCGACCGCCTACAGCCCGTAGCGCCAGGCGGCCCCGACGGTCGACGATAAAAGTAGTGGGCAGTCCCTTTACCGACCAGCGCACCATCGCTTTTGAATCGCGGTCGAACAGCAACGGGAATTCCGGCGAGCCCGCAAAGGAAAACGCCGTCTCCGAATCTTCGCCGACATTCACCGCCAGCACCTCGAGATCGGCCGGCTTGAAAAGTTTGCGCAGCCTGCCAAGCGAGGGAAATTCCTTGCGGCAAGGTGGGCACCAAGTCGCCCAGAAGTTGACCAGCACCACCTTGCCACGAAAGTCGGCCAGATCTACCGTTTTGTCGTCCAGATCCGGGAGGCGCAAAGTCGGCGCTGGTAACACGGCGGATAGGGCCGTCATGCCCACGCCCCGTGCCTGAAGCCGAGGCATGAAAGCAAGCAGCGCAAAGCCAGTGCCGGCGCGAAGAAAACGGCGACGCTCAGTCACGAGCACAGGAAAGCGGGTCGAGAACGATTTCATGGGAGCCTTTGTCGTCGCGGTAGCGGGCAATGAGGCGGAAGTTGCCGGGCAGCGGCGATTCAAGTGTCGCCATGCCCATGATCCAGTCACCCGCCTCGAACGAATTCTCGGCCTGGAACTGCGCCCAGCGAAAGGCGATACGTGCCGACTCGGGCACGTTTTCCTTCTCCCAGTCGGCATCCCATTTCGCGGGCGGACGCAGGCGCACGCGACGACCATCGCTTCCGATCGCCCGCCAGTCGGCGAGTGTCGTATGTACGGAACCCATACCAATATTGCTCATGCCAAACGAGAAACCGCAGGCTTCTGCATAGGGCTGGATGGCCGTCGCGGTAAAGCCGCGCGCTCGATAGAAGGCCGCGCGCTGTGCGGTGCCGAGCGGATTGGCCGTCAGCGTAACATCGCCGCCCTGCGCACGATGGCGCCATTCGATCTCATCGACGGCAAGGCATTCGCCCGCCTGAAAGGCCAAAACCGCAAGGACGAGAAATCGGCGGACTGACATTGGAGCGGTACGTTCGGCAATGGAAGAACCGTGCATAGTCTATGCCTGTGCAGGCGTGAAGCTACCCGATTGTTACGTCATAGGGATCAAGCGATCCATGGCGCCCAAACCGCCTCAGTCTGCTTTTCCGAGGGCGGGCGACCAGGACCGTCAAAACACCAATACCTTGTCTGCCCACTGTGTCCATTCGGTGACGATGTCCATGGTGCCGCGATGGGCGCCTTCGATCAAACGCTCGTCGGCCATGCCGCGTGCGTCCATGCAGGTGCCGCATACGGATATTTCGCCTTTGCGTCGAATCACGGCACCAAGCATGTCACCAAGGTTGTAATAGCCCTGCGGCACTTTCTGGCCTGCGGCGGCGCAGGCCGCTGCATCACCCATCAGAAAAACGCGTACCTCTTCCTGGGCGTTCAACAGGGACCGTGCAAGGCGTATCGCGTTGTAGCTGCGCTCGGTGCCGTAGGGCGGATCGTTGAGAATGAAAAGATGCTTTGCCATTTCACTTGCCTCCGGTCTTGATGGTTGACTTCAAAGCCTCGAAATCCTTGCGCACTTTGTCCTGATAGATCAGCCCGGTCTACGGCTGCTTGGGAGCGCCGTCCATTTCCAGCACGTCGGCGACGATCTGGAAACTCGACTGGCCGTTATGGTCCTTGCCATCCGCGACGATCAGTTCCTGACCATAGAACATGCTGGGCGCGGGAAAATTTGGCACAAGGCTGGCAGGAAGAATCTGTATCGGAACGCGATAAGTGTTGGCGATTTCGGCGGCTACCTGGACATTGCCATTGCAGCGAACGCCCGGTGGATCCTTGTTGACGACGGTCAACACCTTGCGTCCGGCACCGTCGATGGCGCCGGGCACCGGCATGGACTGACCGGCATGGACCAGCGGGAATGCGGTGAGTGCCAGCACCAATAAGAGACATTTGGTGATGCCCATGATGTTTTCTCCTTGCCTGATTACATTCCAATACTCTTTAGATTAATCTAATCCAGCAACAAGACTGCTGTCAATAGACAAGACTCAATATTTGACAAATGTTCGTGTAATAATTAGATTAAGTGTCATGAATAATCCACGGCACATCAAGGACCTGCTCTACGAACAGGTGGCCCGTATCGGCAAGGCGGCAAGCAGTCCAAAGCGACTGGAGTTGATTGAGTTGCTCTGCCAGGGTGAAAAGTCCGTGGAAGTGCTGGCGCGCGAAACCGCCATTAGCGTGAAGCTGACTAGCGCACACTTGCGCGAACTTCGAGCCGCACAACTCGTCGAAACCGAAAAACAGGGCAAGTATGTGATCTACCGGATAGCCAATCGCGCCGTGGCTGAATTCTGGGTAGCGATCCACTCGCTTGCCGAGGATCGACTGGTAGAACTACGTCTGGTTATCGAACAAATGGCGAGCCATCCGAAGGAGCTCGCGCCCAAGGATCGAGACAGCCTGGTCAAGTTGGCTCGCAGGGGCGATGTGGTCGTGCTCGATGTCAGACCGGCGGACGAATTTCTTGCGGCTCACCTGCCTTTTGCGCGCTCGATTCCACTCGACGAACTTAAGCGGAGACTTTCCGAGCTGCCTAGGGACAAGACGGTGGTCGCCTATTGTCGTGGTCCCTATTGCCTGATGGCGCGAGACGCGGTGGCGCTGCTACGCAAGAAAGGCTACGAGGCGCTGCGACTGCCGGAAGGTGTGGCCGAATGGGGCATGACGCCTGTTAGGTGAGGTTCTCATGCCGGGGCAGACACCAAGCGAATAGTGCGACGATTTCCAGCGCCGTCATGCACTTGTACCCTTACGGGCAGGAATTGCAATCGAGGCTGCGTTTGCCCTTTTTCTGTGCAGCGCGAGGAGATCGAGGCCGACCGCCAGATTGGCGGTGATCTCCCAGGGAACCCATCGGGGGTATGATGAATTGTCTTTCCGATCGCGAAAGGAAATCGTCATGGCCGACACGCCTGGAAACCGGACCAACGCGCCCTTGATTGCCTGCCACGTCTGTCGAAAAGAGCTATCGCCCTCGGCGGTGTTCACGCCGGAAGGCGTTGAGTACGTCCAGCACTTCTGCGGCATCGAGTGCTACCAGCAGTTTCTTGCCGAAACCAAGCAAGGCGAGGAAGCCGGCGGGGCGGCGAAACCCTGACGCCGGCCTGAGCCTTCTCCTCCCGCGAAAGAGAGACGATGAGACGCTTCCTTGTCCTTGCCGCCGCATTGCTGATCTGTCTGCCCGCCTTCGCCGCCACGGTGAAGGTCGCCGAGATTCACGGTGCCATCAGCCCGGCCAGCGCGGCCTATTTCCTGCGCGCGCTGGACGAGGCGCAAACGTCCCGGGCGGACCTGCTGGTACTCAAGCTCGATACGCCGGGCGGGCTCGACTCGGCCATGCGCGAGATGATTCAGGGCATCCTCGCGTCGCCCGTGCCGGTGGCCACCTTTGTCGCCCCTTCCGGCGCGCGCGCCGCCAGCGCCGGAACCTACATCCTCTATGCCAGCCATGTCGCCGCCATGGCGCCCGGCACTAACCTCGGCGCCGCCACGCCGGTGGCGATCGGCATCGGCGGCGACGCCGGCAAGCCGGCCGGGAAAAAGCCGGAGGGCGACAAGGACAGCGCGCCATCGGGCAGCGCCATGGAAAAGAAGGCAGTGCACGACGCCGCCGCCTACATTCGCAGTCTGGCGCAATTGCGCGGGCGCAACGCCGAATGGGCAGAACGCGCGGTGCGCGAGGCGCTCAGCCTTTCCGCCGAGGAAGCGGCCGAGCAGAAGGTGGTGGACTTCGTCGCCGCCGACCTGTCCGATCTGCTGCGTCAGGCGAACGGGCGTCAAGTCAAGCTCGCCACCGGCGAAGCGACGCTCGCCCTGGAGGGCGCGGCTGCCGTAGTCGCGCCGCCCAACTGGCAGGAGCGGCTGCTGATGGCGATCGCTGATCCCAACATCGCGCTGATTCTCATGATGCTCGGCATCTACGGCCTGCTCTTCGAGTTCTACACGCCGGGTTTCGGCGTGTCCGGCATCATCGGCGCCATCTGCCTGCTGCTGGCGCTCTATGCACTGGCCATGCTGCCGATCAACGCCACCGGCGCCCTGCTCCTGCTGCTGGGCATTGCGCTGATGGCGACGGAGGCCTTCATGCCGAGCTTCGGCGCCTTCGGCATCGGCGGCATCGTCGCCTTTGTCGCCGGCGCGCTGGTGCTGATCGACGGCGATCTGCCCGGACTGGATATCTCGCTGGCCTTCGTCGTGCCGCTGGCTGCCACCAGCGCCCTGGCCCTGTTCGGCATCAGCGCTTTCGCCTTGCGCGCACGGCGGCGGCCCACTGTCAGCGGCGTCGAGGCGATGGCGGGCGGCAGGGTCGAGGCACTGGAAGATTTCGAGCACGAAGGCTGGGTGCAGGCTTTCGGCGAGCGCTGGAAAGCCAGAAGTGAAACCCCGCTGGCGCGTGGCGCGCGGGCACGCATCGTGGCCGTGGAAGGACTGATCCTGGTAGTCAAACCGGAAGACAAAGGAGAACAATCATCATGATCTGGGACTTCGGCTGGGGCGGCGCACTGCTGCTGCTCATCGCGCTGGCGGCAGCCAGCATCCGCATCCTGCGTGAATACGAGCGCGGCGTCATCTTTCTGCTCGGCCGCTTCTGGAAGGTCAAGGGGCCGGGCATCATCCTCGTCGTGCCGGGCATCCAGCAAATGGTGCGGGTAGACCTGCGCCTGGTGGTGATGGACGTGCCGAGTCAGGACGTCATCTCGCGCGACAATGTCTCGGTGAAGGTCAATGCGGTGGTGTACTTCCGCGTCGTCGATCCGCAGAAGGCCATCATCCATGTTGAAAACTTCCTCGAGGCCACCTCGCAGCTGGCGCAGACCACGCTGCGTTCGGTGCTCGGCAAGCACGAGCTGGACGACATGCTCGCCGAGCGCGAGCGGCTCAACGTCGACATCCAGCAGATCCTCGACACGCAGACCGACTCCTGGGGCATCAAGGTGGCCAACGTCGAGATCAAGCATGTGGACATCGACGAAACCATGGTGCGTGCCATCGCCCGCCAGGCCGAGGCCGAGCGCGAGCGGCGGGCCAAGGTGATCCACGCGGAAGGCGAGCAGCAGGCCTCGGAAAAGCTGCTCGAAGCCGCCAAAGTGCTGGCGCAGGCGCCGCAAGCCATGCAGCTGCGCTACCTGCAAACGCTGGTGAATATCGCCGGCGACAAGACCTCCACCATCGTCTTCCCCATGCCGATGGACATCATGGACATCATCTCGAAACTGGGTGCGGACAAGCGCGACTGACATCAAGTTGCCGTTGCCGGATTGCCGAAGCGGCCGGGCGAGCCATCGGCCGCTTGCGTCAGGGAAGCAAGCGCTGGACTCCCGCTGGACTCCCGCTGGTCCCCCCACTGGACTTCCGCTGGGCTCCCATTGGCCACGCCGAATCCCGCCGCATCGAAGCGCCGGGAAAAGTCGGCGCTGGCGACACGGCGACAAACAGCGCTTGCCTGCCGCCTGGATCACGCACATATGCACCGAGCGGCCGTTTGCCAAACTGCGTGAATTCACTATCCGACCCACGGGGGTCTTTTCGGCGCGTAACTGCCATACTGCGAGGCCAATTCACGGAAAAAGACACGGCTTATGTTGAAGTTCGCATGTTGCGATGAGGTCCGACGGTATTTCTCGCCAGACCAGGCGCATGTTTTGCGCGGCATCACGCGCGGCTACGAGCGCGAATGCTTGCGCGTGGACGCCCGCGGCCATATCGCCGCGACCCCTCACCCCCTGACGCTGGGCTCCAAACTCACCCACCCCTGGATTACCACCGACTACGCCGAAGCCCTGCTCGAGTTCATCACCCCGCCGTCACGCGACCCCGCGTTTCCGCTGGACTTCCTGCGCGACATCCACCGCTTCACGGCCCGCCAATTGCGGGAGGAAGTCATGTGGGCCGGTTCCATGCCCTGCGTCGTGGGTGATGACAAGGCCATTGCCATTGCCGATTACGGCAGCTCCAACTCGGCAAAAATGAAGGTTGCCTATCGCGAAGGCCTTGGCCTGCGCTATGGGCGACACATGCAAACGATTGCCGGAGCCCACTACAACTGGTCGCTGCCGGAAGAGTTCTGGGAGGTTTTGAAAGGCTGCGACTCGGGAACGGACAGCATGCAGGACTTTGTCAGTGAGCGCTATTTCGGATTGATCCGAAATTTTCTGCGTTTTGGCTGGCTGATTCCCTACCTGTTTGGCGCCTCGCCCGCGATCTGTCAGTCGTTCCTGCAAGGCCGCAGTTCGGACCTCGAGGAACTCGTGCCAGGCACCCTGTTCCGCCCTTACGCCACCAGCCTGCGCATGAGCGATCTGGGCTATCAGAACCGGGCGCAGGATCAACTGCACATCAGTTTCAATTCGCTGGCCGAGTACACCCAGGCGCTGGAAACCGCGATTCGCACTCCCGACCCGTTCTACGAAGAACTGGGTGTGCGCGACGGCGAGCACTGGAAGCAGCTCAGCGCCAACCTGCTGCAAGTTGAAAACGAATTTTATTCCGGCATTCGGCCCAAGCGCGTTGGCAAGGCGGGCGAGCGCCCGGCGCTGGCCTTGAAGAAGTACGGTGTCGAATATGTCGAGGTACGTCTGTTTGACCTGAATCCCTTCGTGGACATCGGTATTGTCCCCGAGCAAAGCAGCTTTGCCGACATCCTGTTGCTGATGTGCCTGTTTCGCCAGAGCCCGCCGATTACTGCCCGCGAGCAGGGCGAGAATGACGAAAACAAGGCCCGTGTGGTCAACCACGGCCGCCAGCCCGACCTGAATCTGCTGGTGCACAACCGCGAAAAACCGTTCCGACCGATTGCACACGCCCTGTTTGACGACATGCAGCCTTTTGCCCTGATGCTGGATGTGGCCTACGGCGGCGACAACTACGCCACGACGCTGGCCAGCCTGCGCAGGCGAATCGATCACCCGGAAACCACGCCCTCGGCCCAGGTGCTGGCTGCCGCGACCGAGCACAAAGGCTTCTTCAAATTTGCCATGAAGCAGTCCCGCCTGCACCACGACAGCTTGCTGGCCCAGCCACTGGACGCGGCCACCTCGGCAAAATTCGAGGAAAGCGTTCAAGTCTCACTAGCCGAGCAGAAGCGTTTGGAATCGCTGTCGCAGGATCGGTTTGAGGATTACGTGGCGAGTTATTTCGCATGAGACTCGCGCCATTGGAAAAATGCCCCGGCGCGTGGAAAGAACTCGGTATCAGAAATTCATTCGTAGATTGCCATTGACCTGGCGCGGGTCCGAACGGCTCCTGTGGATCGAGTCCGGGAGCCGGCGATTTTGGTAGGCAATCGCTCGAAACTGCTACCGATGATTTCCCAATGTCGCGGCTTGAACGGCCGCCAAGCAGTGCCGCATTTGCGCTTTTCCTGAAGCGCGGCCGGATCGAGTCCTGCCGCAAGGTCGGCGGCGATTTCCCTTTTCGCGACATCGAAGCTTTGCGGATGATGTGGCCGCTGACGCCGGCGATTTGTTTCGCATTGTGCTCGATGCTCATACCGAAGCAGGGACAGGACAAGCGGGTTCCAATGAGAAAAGTCGGCGCTGGTGACACGGCGAAATGCGCGGTACTCAGCTCATCTTGAGCCACACGCTGCCCGCATCGAGCTTCACGGCAAAGCTTTTTGCGCAGCCTTTGTCCGGAGCGACCGCTTCGCCATCCTTGAGGCCGATCTTGAGGCCGTGCAGGGGGCAGGTGACGGTGTCGCCGTGAACGATGCCCTGCGACAGCGGCCCGCCCTTGTGCGGGCATTTGTCGTGCAAGCCGAAGACCCGGTCGTCCGCCATGCGGAAGATTGCTATGTCGCCTTGCGACGAGGCTACAACCCGGCTACCCAGCGGCGCAATCTCGTCGAGCCGGCACACCTTGATCCAATCGCTCATGACTGCACCTCCGCGGCAATTTCCTTGATCCGGATGAGCTCGTACTCGCGGCGCACCACCGGCTTTTGCACCGCCTCCTGCCACGGGTCTTGGTAGTCCTTCAGGGCCAACAGCAGGCGCTCGAACAAGTCCTTGCGCTTGGCCGGATCATCGACCACCGCCGCCTTGACGTGATCGAGGCCGACGCGGGCGACGTAGTGACAGGTGCGTTCGAGATAGAAGCCTTCCTCGCGATAAAGCTGGAGGAAGGCGCCGGAATATTCCATCACCTCCTCGTCCGACTTCACCTTGCACATGAACTGCGCGACCTCGGTCTTGATGCCGCCGTTGCCTGCCACGTAGAGCTCGTAGCCGGAATCCACGCCAATCACGCCGATGTCCTTGATGCCGGCCTCGGCGCAGTTGCGCGGGCAGCCGGAAACCGCCAGCTTGACCTTGTGCGGCGCGCCCATGCCGAACAGCATGCGCTCCAGCTTGACGCCCATGTCCATCGAGCGCTGCGTGCCGAAGCGACAGTGCTCGGCGCCGACGCAGGTCTTCACGGTGCGGATGCTCTTGCCGTAGGCGTGGCCGGAAACCATGCCGGCGGCGCCGAGATCGGCCCAGACCCTGGGCAGGTCTTCCTTCTTGATGCCGAGCAGGTCAATGCGCGCGCCGCCGGTCATCTTCACCGTCGGCACCTCGTATTTCTCGGCGATATCAGCAATCACGCGCAGCTCGGCCGGCGTCGTCAGCCCGCCCCACATGCGCGGCACCACCGAGAAGCTGCCATCCTTCTGGATGTTGGCGTGGGCGCGCTCGTTGACGAAGCGCGATTGCGGATCGTCCTTCGCCTCACCGGGCCATGTCGAGATCAGGTAATAGTTCAGCGCCGGGCGGCAGGAGGCGCAGCCGTTCGAGGTCTTCCATTCCATGTAGTGCATCACCTCGGAGATGGTGAGCAGGTGGCGCTCGCGGATGGTCTGCCGCACCACGCCATGCGAATGGTCGGTGCAGCCGCACATCGGCTTGTCCTTGGTGTCCGCCGGCGTGTAGGCGCCGCCCACGGTCGAGGCGAGGATCTGCTCGACCAGGCCGGTGCAGGAACCACAGGAGCTCGAGGCCTTGGTGTGCTTGCGCACGTCTTCCAGCGTGAACAAGCCCTGGCTCTTGATCGCCTTGACGATGTCGCCCTTGCATACGCCGTTGCAGCCGCAGACTTCCGCCTCGTCGGACATGGCGGCCGCCTTCGAGACGCCGGCATGGCCGACATCGCCGACATGATTCTGGCCAAACATCAGGTGGTCGCGCAGTTCGTGGATATTCTTGCCATCCTTGACCAGCTGGAAATACCACGCGCCATCGGCCGTGTCGCCATAGAGCACGGCTCCGACCAGGGTGTCGTCCTTCACCACCAGCTTCTTGTACACGCCACCCGAGGGATCGTGCAGCACGATCTCGTCGGTGCCGCCTTTGCCACCCTGTGCGCCCATGAAGTCGCCGCATGAGAACAAATCGATGCCGGTCACCTTGAGCTTGGTCGAAGTGACGGACCCGGTGTAGCGCGCGATGCCGAAGTTGGCCAGGTGGTTGGCGCAGACCTTGGCCTGCTCGAACAGCGGCGCCACCAGGCCGTAAGCGACGCCGCGATGCGCGACGCATTCGCCGACGGCGTAAATGCGTGGGTCATAGGTCTGCATGGTGTCGTTGACCACGATGCCGCGGTTGCAATACAAGCGCGCCGATTCTGCCAGCGCGGTATTGGGGCGGATGCCGGCGGCCATCACCACCAGGTCGGCGGGAATTTCGAGGCCGTCCTTGAAGCGCAGCGCGGCGACTCTGCCTGATTCACCGCGGATCAGCGCCTCGGTCTGCCTTTCCAGCAGAAACTTCAGGCCGCGCGCTTCCAGTGATGTCTTCAGCATGTCGGCCGCGGGCTTGTCGAGCTGGCGCTCCATCAGCCAGGGCATCAGGTGCACCACCGTGACATCCATGCCGCGCAGTTTGAGACCATTCGCCGCTTCGAGGCCAAGCAGGCCGCCACCGATCACCACCGCATGTTTGTGGGTCGCGGCGGTGGCGATCATTTCGTCGGTATCCTTGATGTCGCGATAACTGATGACGCCAGGCAGGTCGTTGCCGGGGATCGGCAACATAAAGGGCGTCGAACCGGTGGCCAGCAGCAGGCGGTCGTAGTCCTCCTCGGTGCCGTCGGCGGCGATCACCTTGCGCGCTGTGCGATCGATCTTCGTCACCTGTTTACCGACATGCAGGCGGATGCCGTTGTCGGCATACCAGCCGAGCGGATTGAGGATGATGTCGTTGATCGTCATCTCGCCCGCCAGCACCGGCGAAAGCAGGATGCGGTTGTAGTTCGGGTGCGGTTCGGCGCCGAACACCGCGATGTCATAGAGGTCGGGGGCAAGTTTGAGCAGCTCTTCCACCGCGCGAATGCCAGCCATGCCGTTGCCGACGACTACCAGTTTCTGCTTTTTCATCTGACATCCTTTGCGAAGATCAATGGGCTTTGCTTCCCTATGAGCAAGGGGTGTGCCAACCGGAGAAACGGCGGAGTTTGCGCGAAACCGTTGTTGCGTCGTCCCTGATCGCACCAGATCAACTCATTTCCGTATTGCGGCGCACCACGAACGTGCGCAATGCCGTCGCCGGTCGTCGCCCGATCCGTGGTGAACCGGCGAGACGCCCGCCCGATCAGGGTTTTCGCGCGTGGCACGATCGCTGCTAAGGAACAAGCGCACTGGCAAGGGTGCTGCAAATGACCGTCAATCGCTGAACGTCGGCGACGCGGACGACGCAGGCCACCACCATCCCTTGTCGTCTATTCGATTCCACGAAAGGAAAACATCATGGCTTATCTGGCGCCTTCGGAGTTCGTCACCAAAATGGTGGATGCGGGCGAATCCAAAATCTACATGGCGACGCGCGACGTACTGATCCGCTCTTACATGGCGGGCGCGATACTCGCGCTGGCGGCGGTCTTCGCGATCACCGCCACGGTGATGTCCGGCTCGGCGCTGGTCGGCGCGATCCTGTTCCCGGTCGGCTTCTGCATGCTCTATCTGCTGGGCTTCGATCTGCTCACCGGCGTCTTCGTCCTGACGCCGCTGGCCTGGCTCGACAAGCGCCCCGGCGTCACCATCAACGCGATCCTGAAAAACTGGGGCCTGGTCTTCATCGGCAACTTCCTCGGCGCGCTGACCGTGGCCTTCATGATGGCCTTCGTCTTCACCTACGGCTTTTCGACCGCACCCGGCGATGTCGGCGTCAAGATCGGGCATATCGGCGAGGCACGTACGCTCGGTTACGCCCAATATGGCCTGATGGGCTGGCTGACGATTTTCATGCGCGGCATGCTGTGCAACTGGATGGTGTCCACCGGCGTGGTCGGCGCGATGATCTCGACCACGGTCAGCGGCAAGGTGATCGCCATGTGGATGCCGATCATGTTGTTCTTCGCCATGACCTTCGAGCACTCGGTGGTCAACATGTTCCTCTTCCCGTCCGGGCTGATGCTGGGCGGCAACTTCTCGATCGTCGACTACTTCATCTGGAACGAAATCCCGACCGTTCTGGGCAATCTGGTCGGCGGACTGTCCTTTACCGGCCTGACGCTCTACTCTACGCACATCAAAACCGCGCCCAAGCGCATCCTCGGCTGATCGCCGGCAGCTTTGAACAGCCTCGCCCCTTCGCCGGGGTGGGGCTTTTCGACGAGAAACATGTCCTCCGAACTCAAGCTATCCATCGGCCAGCATTCCGACAAGGGACGCAAGGAAACCAATCAGGATTTCCATGGTGTCTGCATTCCGCAGCAACCCCAGCTCGGTACCAAGGGCGTCGCGGTTGCGCTGGCCGACGGCATCAGCAGCAGCGATGTCGGGCATGTCGCCAGCGAGTCCGCGGTCGGCGGCTTTCTCGAAGACTACTATTGCACCTCGGATGCCTGGTCGGTCAAGACCTCGGCGCTGCGCGTGTTGGGCGCCACCAACTCTTGGCTCTACTCGCAGACACAGCAGGGTCAGGGGCGCTACGACAAGGACCGCGGCCACGTGTGCACCTTCAGCGCGCTGGTCATCAAGTCAACCACGGCCCATGTCTTCCATGTCGGCGACGGCCGGGTCTGTCTGCTGCGCGACGGCGATTTCGAACAACTGACCAACGACCATCGGGTCTTCGTGACACGGAACGAGAGCTATCTCAGCCGCGCCCTCGGCATCAATTCGCAATTGGACATCGACTACAGGACGCAGGCGATAGAGAAGGGCGATGTCTTTATCCTCACCACCGACGGCGTGCATGAGCATGTCGCCCCTGCGCAGATCGTCGACGCAATCGCCCGTCACGGCAGCGACCTGGAATCGGCGGCGCGCGAGATTGTCGACACCGCCTTGCGCCAGGGCAGTGCGGACAACCTGACGATCCAGTTGCTGCGGGTCGATGAATTGCCCACCGGGGAAATCGGTGAAATTCGTCACCAGTTGTCGGAACTGCCGCTGCCGCCGCTGCTCGAAGCGCGGAAGGGCTTCGACGGCTACACCATCGTCCGCGAGGTGCATGGCAGCAACCGCAGCCACATCTATCTGGCGGTCGATGGAGAAACCGGCATCCGGGTCATCATCAAGATTCCCTCGATCGATCTGGGCGGCGACCCGGCCTACCTCGAAAGCTTCCTGATGGAAGAGTGGATCGCCCGCCGTATCGACAGCGTCCATGTGCTGAAGGCCTGCCCGCAGACCCGCAAGCGAAACTACCTTTACGTCGTCACCGAATTCATCGAAGGCCAGACCCTGGCGCAGTGGATGATCGACCATCCGGCGCCCGATCTGGAAACCGTGCGCGGCATCGTTGAGCAGATTGCCAAGGGCCTGCAGGCCTTCCACCGCCTGGAGATGCTGCACCAGGACCTGCGGCCGGAGAACATCATGATCGACGGCACCGGCACGGTGAAGCTCATCGACTTCGGTTCGACGCGCGTTGCCGGCATCGTGGAAGCGGCGCGGCAGACCGAACGCAAGCAGATGGCGGGCACGCCGCAGTATGCGGCGCCGGAGTATTTCCTCTGGGAAGACGGCTCTACGCGCTCCGATCTGTTCTCACTTGGCGTGATCACCTACCAGATGCTGAGCGGACGTCTGCCCTACGGCACCGGGATCGCCAAGTGCCGCACACGGGACGAGCAGAACAAGCTGAAATACACCTCCGCGCTTGCCTCGGGTAGGGAAATCCCCGTATGGATCGACGGCGCGCTGAAAAAAGCGGTGCACCTCAATCCCGAAAAGCGTTACGAGGAGCTTTCAGAATTCATCCATGACCTGCGCCATCCGAACAGGGCATTCCAGACAACCAGGCTGCCACCCCTCATGGATCGCAATCCGCTGATTTTCTGGAAAAGCCTGTCTCTTGTCCTCGCCTTCCTGTTGCTGCTGCTGTTGAGCACGCATCCCATGGTGAGGTAGGCAGGGCGAATCCGGTCCGCTAGCCGGTGCTCCAGCCGCGCGGGCGCTTCATGCCGGCAATGCGGCAGGCCTGCTTGACGTAGCCGTAGGGAAACAGTTCGAACATCATGTTGCGCGAGGCCGCACCAAAGCGAACCGACAGATGCTTGACGACGTGGCGCACGTCGGGAATCACCTGATGTTCCAGGTAGTAGTCCCGCATGAAGCGGATCGCGTCCCAGTGCGCTTCGCTCAGCACCACGTTTTCGCGGCGGGCCAGTTCCTCCGCCACGTCCTCGTTCCATTCCGCCGGCTCGATCAGGTAGCCCTCTTCGTCCATTGCCGGCAATCGCATTGTCACCTCCATTGAGTACCTCCAACAAGTGATATCACAATCTGTCTCCGCATAATACATCACGTTGTGATATTGGCACAACGTGATATTGTTTACCCGACTTGAAGACAGTGGGAAGGTGCACCATGGCGGGTCCGGCACTCAGCAAACGGGAATTCGAAACGCTCTCCGAGTTTCGCTATCGGCTGCGCCGCTTCCTGCGCTTCAGCGAGCAGGCGACACGCAAGCATGGCATCACGCCCCTGCAATACCTGCTGCTGTTGCACCTCAAGGGTTTCCCCGGGCGCGACTGGGCCAAGGTCGGGGAACTAGCCGAACGGCTGCAGGCTCAGCACCACGGCGTTGTCGCGCTGGTTTCGCGTTGCGAAAAGCTTGGCTGGGTGACACGCCGGCAAGGCAAGACCGACCGCCGCGAAGTGGAAATCCATCTCACGGCAAAAGGCGAGCGCATCGTCACGCGGATGGCCCAATTGCACCGCGAAGAGCACCTCAATCCCGCCGGCAGCTTCCTGCTGCCGGAGTTGAAGAACCTGCAGGGAGACTGAGATGAACGGGACCGACCCGCTGACACTTGCCGGCGCGGTGCGCAACGCCTGCGTGCTTGCCGCGCTCGACGCCTACGAGAACGCGCAGATATCCGGCCTCTGCCAGGAAGGCGCGTGGGAAGTCGCGATCGACGCCATGCGCATGCTCGACCTCAGGAAGATCGTCGAGACTTCGCCGGAGCGGAGTCCGCCGCCTCGGCACGGGCCTGCTTCTGCCTGAGCCGTTCGTTCTTGTCGTCGTTGGCAAAGACAAAGCGACCGTGCAGCACACAGCCTTTCATGCCCGGATCGCAGGGCAGGTTGTTCACCTTGGAACACAGGTCGTTGGTTTCGTGCGGGCAACCCCATGAGCCGGCCATGATTTCTCCTGCGTTTCAAATTTCAATACGCGCATAATCGCTCAAGAGGATCGATATGGAAACACCGATACACACATTGGCGAACCTTTTTGCGCAACTCGGGCTGCCCAGCGGGCAAGAGGAAATCCTGGATTTCCTCGATCGGCATCGGCCCCTGCCCAATGAGACGCCCCTGCACGAAGCAGCCTTCTGGTCGCCGGCACAAGCCCGTTTCCTCTGCGAGGAAGTTCTAAACGATGCCGACTGGGCCGAAATTGTGGA
>JAIPCT010000113.1 GCA_021738065.1 Burkholderiaceae bacterium | reverse complement strand
GATGGTGCCGGACTCGACTTCGATCGTATCCGCCAGCGCGGCATCGAACGCGGCATGCTCAAGGAAGACGAGATCGCCGACACGGCAAGGCTGACGCAGCTCATTTTGCAGCCGGGATTCTCTACCGCCGTGTCAGTCACGGCACTGGCCGGACGCGGCGTCGGCATGGACGTGGTGGAAAGCGAAACCGCCAGCCTGGGCGGCCGCATCGAGATCCAATCGATCACCGGCAGCGGCACCACATTCCGCATCTACCTGCCGCTTACGCTTTCTGTCACACAGGCAGTACTGGTGACTATCGGAACTCGACGCTACGCCATTCCGGCCTCGATGATCGAGCAGGCCACGGAACAGAAACCCGACGCGACGGAAAAACTGCGCAGCGCGGGCAAAGTCGAATGGCTGGGGCATAGCTATCCTTACCGCTATCTTGGGGCATTGCTGGGAGAAAAGGACAGCTCGCCACCGCCCGCGCGACGCTACTGGATTCTGCTGATCAAGGGCGGCACGGAGCGCGTCGCGCTGGAAGTCGACAGCCTCAGCCGCAACCAGGAAATCGTGGTCAAGGCCGTGGGGCCGCAACTGGCTCGAGTCAGGGGCCTGGCCGGCGCGACAGTGCTGAGCAACGGCGAGGTGGCGCTGATTATCAATCCGGTGGCGCTTGCATCCCGTTCGGCTGAACGCATCAGTGTTGAGTCTGCCAGCGCCGAACCTGGTGCCACGCCGACACAGCGATCTCCGACCCCCGCCGCATCCAAGTCGGCTGCCGCCACGGTCATGGTGGTGGACGACTCGCTTACCGTACGCAAGATTGGCGGACGACTGTTGGCGCGTCACGGCTATCACGTGCTCACCGCCAAGGATGGTGTCGATGCCCTGGAGCAGTTGATCGACGCCATCCCCGACGTCATGCTGCTGGATATCGAAATGCCGCGCATGGACGGTTTCGACCTGGCGCGAAATATTCGGGGCGACGAACGCCTGAAGCACATTCCCATCATCATGATCACTTCACGCACCGCCGACAAACACCGGCAGCGCGCAGCGGAAATCGGCGTCAATCACTACCTGGGCAAACCCTACGACGAAGACGAGCTGCTGGCCTGCATCCGCAGCAGTCTTGCGAAAAAATAGCACCGGCCTTGAAACTCGCGGCGGACTAAACCCGACTCATCCCTTGCTCGATGCTTGCGGCGGGCCGATAAAAGGATCGACTCATGAACCTGCAAACAAGCGTTCGCCCTTTCAAAGTGCTGGGTCTTCAGCAGATCGCCATCGGCGGTTCATCGAAAGAGCGCCTGAAGAAACTCTGGATCGACATGTTCGGTTTGGCCGTGACGGGCAACTACGTCAGCGTGCGCGAAAACGTTGACGAAGACATCGCGGCCATGGGCAGCGGCCCCTTCAAGGTTGAAGTCGATTTGATGCAGCCGCTTGATCCCGCAAAAAAGCCGGCAGTCAACGAGCCGCCGCTCAACCATGTCGGACTCTGGATCGACGACCTCCCGGCGGCCGTGGAATGGCTCACGGCGCAAGGTGTGCGCTTCGCCCCCGGAGGCATCCGCAAGGGCGCCTCCGGCTTTGACATTACCTTCCTTCACCCGAAATCCAACGAGCAGTTTCCGATTGCCGGCGAAGGCGTCCTGATCGAATTGGTGCAGGCGCCTGCGGACGTGATCGACGCCTTCGCGCGACTGGCGTAAACCGGAACAAGCTCCCGCCACAGACGGCACGACAAACATCGGGCAACGCAGGTCGGCCGGATCGACTTTGCCATGATGGTTACCTTCAAAGCAGGCCCGCGAAACGCGGCGCTCGATGGAGTGCCAAGCGAGATGCTAGGCGGCAAACACCCGATAGCAGCCGCTCCCGGCTTGTTTCGCGGCGCTCTTTGCCCAATCGGCACGGCGTAGCAGTTCAGCGAGTGAAATATCGCCACCCGAGAACTGCGCGATGCCAATGCTGGCGTTGACATCAAGCAGCATGCCAAGCACGCGGATGGGAGCGCCCAGGTTGCCGACAAGCTTCTCGGCGACGCGTTCGGCGTCCGCGTTACTGGCTACCGCGGTCAACACAATGGCGAATTGTTCGCTGTCCAGCCGGGCGACAGTATCAACCTCGCGCACTGCCGTGCGCAACCGATCCGACATATTTCTCAACAGTTCGGCGCCAATGGCTTTCCCATAGCGATCATTGATGGCCTGAAAACCGTCAAGCTCAACCCGCAGCAAGGCGATCTGGCCGTGGCCGCGCCGCACTTGTTGCATCGATTGTTGCAAGCGTGCATCGAACAACAAGCGATTGGCGAGGCCCGTCAGCGCATCCGTGTGTGCCAGGTCTTGCAGTTCGCGCCGGTGCTCGCGCAACTGTGCATTGGCCATGTCCAGTTCGCCGGTGCGCTCGGCGACCCGCTGCTCCAGGCTGGCAACGGAACGGTGCAAATCCCCAACCAGCTGCTGCTTGCTATTCAGCACTTCGTTCTGGATGGCATCATGCTCGCGCTGCAGGCCATTGACGCGGTCCGCCAGGGCGAACGACAAAAACAGCATTACCAGCGTTGAGCCCATCTGCATCGCTTGAAAGCTGACGAACGTGCTTGGCAGGAAATTGATGTTGCGCAACCCGAAGACCAGCGCGCCCAGCAGCAGCATTGCCCACGCCAGAGTAAAACTACGCGCGCCCGGCGCGCCATGGCGCCAGCGTCGAATTCCCGCCAGCAGCGCCAGCAGGGAAAAACTGGCGCCGGCAAGCGTGTTCAGAATCGCGGCCAGGCGATAGGACGCCAACAGCGGGATCAGCATGCAAAGGGCGAACAAGACGGCGAGGCCGACCACAGCGCCATCGAGGCGCGGCATGGTGCGGCGCGTCTCAAGAAAGTCCCGCGTGAATAGCGCGCCCGACAGCCCGGCAGCGGCGAATCCGACCGGAAACGCCAGATGACCCCACGCCGGCCAATCAGGCCAGAGAAACTCGCCGCCCATGCCGCTGAGGGACAACTGCCCCACGACCATGCCGGCGACAAACAGAACATAAGTGAGGTAGGCCCGATCGCGCAGTACCGCCCATTGCAGCAGGTTGTACAACGCCAATGCCAACAACATGCCGAAAAACAGCGCATGCACTGCGTAACGGGTGTGTGAGTCCTGCCAGAATGCTTCAGCCTGCCACAGGCGCAAGGGAACGGTCACCGTGCCTTCGGACTGGACCCGCAGCCAAACCGTTGCCGGCCCCGCGTCAGCCAGATGCACAGGAAAAACAAGGTTGCGATGGGCTACCTGCCGCATGGAAAACGGCAGGCGGTCGCCGGCGCTCAGCTGTTCGCCACCAGGACCGAAAAAGTCGACACGGTCCAGCGTGGGGAACGCCACTTCCAGGAGCATGTCGCGCGGCGGCGGCGGCGCCTCGAGCGTGAAGCGCAACCACCAGACGGAAGACGAGTAGCCGAAGTTGATCGCGGCATCGCCCTGCGCCGGCAAGGATTTGAACTCGGCTTCGCGGCGCTTGACGTCTTCCAGACTCAGATGGCCGCCGGCATCTTCCAGTACCGAGACCTCCGCCCCGATCGCAATGGACGCCAGGCCCGGCGGCAGGCGCACCGCCGCCGCGCTGGTACCGACAAAAAACGAGCCGCAGCACACGAGAAGCAAAGCACGAAGCAGGAACAGGGTTCGAAGCATGGCGACATTTCAGAGGGGAAGAGTTCAGCCGGAAGCGAATGCGATGCCGTGAAACCGCGCGGAAACGCTCGGCGCCTGACAAATCGATTCGCCGCCAAATTCTATCCGATTGAATACGGCCTCCGCCAAAGTGTCGCGCCGACGCACGCAGTCATCTGAGTAAAATTGCCCCTTCGCGCTTAATCAAGGTTGATCCGATGCTCTTCAGTTCCTACGCCAATGCTGCCCTGACCCTGTCCAACCGCATCGTCATGGCGCCGATGACCCGCTGCCGCGCCTCCCATGCGGACGCCGTGCCCAACGATATGATCGTCGAGTACTACCGCCAGCGCGCCGATGCCGGTCTGATCATTTCGGAGGGCGTGCCGGTGTCTGATCGTGCCCGAGGCTATCTCAACACCCCGGCCCTGTGGAACGACGCGCAGGCTGCGGGGTGGGCGCAAGTTACCGCAGCCGTCCATGCGGCCGGCGGCAAGATGTTTGCCCAGATATGGCATTGCGGCCGCGTCTCTCACGCCGCATTGCATGCCGACGGCAGCGCCCCGGCCGGCGCCTCCAAACAAGCCGCGGCGACGCAAACCATGGTGCCGGATGCCAACGGCAAACCAGTGCCGACCGACTGCGGCCAACCCGAGACCTTGAGCCTCCAGGAAATCAAGGGTGTCGTCGCCGAGTTCGCCCATTCCGCCAAATTGGCCATGCAGGCCGGCTTCGACGGCGTCGAGATTCATGGCGCCAACGGTTACCTGCTCGACCAGTTCCGCTGCCCGGCGGTTAACAATCGCAACGATGCCTATGGCGGCTCGCTGGCCAATCGCTATCGGCTGCTGCTGGAAGTGGTGGATGCGGTCGCCGCAGAAGTCGGCGCGCAACGCGTGGCGGTGCGGCAGTCGCCCTATGGCCTGGGCAACGGCATGGTTGCCGACCCCGAGCCGCTCAAAACCTACCCGTGGCTGGCGCGCGAGCTGAATCAACGCGAGATCGGCTTTCTGCACCTCTACTGCCAGATGACGGACTGGATACGCGACGCCGGGCACTCGCTGATGCCGGCGCTGCGCGATGCCTTTCATGGCGGCATCATCGCCTGCGGCGGCTTCAAGACCGTCGCCGCCTGCGACGCGATTCTGCAACGCGGCCACGCCGACCTGATCGCCATCGGCAAGCCCTTCATCTCCAACCCGGACCTGGTCGAGCGTCTGCGCAGCGATGCGCCGCTAAGCAAATGGGATACGGCGACTTTTTACGGCGGCGGCGCCAAAGGCTACACTGACTACGGAACTCTTTGACCCGGCCCAAACTCGGCGCTGGCGATACGGCGAGAGACATGATCCAGAACACCAAACACGCGTTTGCGACCTTCGTGCTGCTCTCCAGCCTGCTGCCGTCGACCGGTACCGCACAAGTCGCCCCCAACTTTGCAACACACACGCTGACCGGTGATTGGGGCGGCACGCGCAGCGAACTCTGGCAACGCGGCATTGCGCTTGAGGCCGGCCTCAAGCTCGACAGCCTGAACAACCGAGGCGGAATGCGGGATGGCAGCCACACCGTCAGTCATCTGGAATTGAAGCTGCGCGCCGATCTGGAAAAACTTCTCGGTTGGCGCGACGCCGTCGCCTTCATCAACACCGACACCGATGCCGGCGCCGGCATCAACACAAGACACACAGGGAGTCTGATGGGCGTCAGCAGCATCGAGGTGCCGCTGCCGACCACGCGCCTGTTCCATGCCTGGGTACAAAAGGGTTTCCTCGATGATCGCTTCTCCATGCTGGTCGGCATCTATCCGATCGATTCCGAGTTCTTCACCATGGATTCGGCTGCGACACTTCTGCATCCGGCCTATGGCACACCGGCCGACCTGGCGCTGACCAACGCGCCCTCGGTATTCAACAATGCCGCCTTCGGCATACGCGGCAAGTGGCTTTCCGAGAAGCGCGAGTGGTACGCAATGGGGGCGCTGATGGACGGCATACCCAATGACCCGGCGCGACCGAAAGCCACGGCGATCCGCTTCGCCAAAAGTGACGGTGCTTTTGTCATTGGCGAGATTGGCTGGACGCCACTGGAAACCGGTCACAGTTTCGAGCCCGTCGATCCGGCGCGGGTGCGGCAAAGTCCCGAACTGGTCGCTCATGAAAAATACGAGGGCTTCAGCAAGTATGCCATTGGTTTTTGGCGCTACGGCAATCGAGTGGCGGATCAGCTCGATGTGGATGCCAATAACGTTCCGCTGCAACGCCACTCTCAAGGCGGCTACCTGCTTGCCGAGCGAACCCTGTTCAGCCTGGGCGGCGAAGCGGGGCGGGACTTCACGGCCTTCGGCCGCTATGCCTTCAGCAGCGGCCATTCAACCGCCATCGATCGCATGTCGAACATCGGCTTCCATGTACGCGGCCCGTTCGCCAGCCGATCCGATGACAGCCTTTCCGTCGGCTGGACACACAGCCGTTTGGCACCGAAGTGGCGCGCCGTGCAAGCCGCTGCAGGCAGCAGCACGGCGTCTGCCGAGGAAGCGCTGGAGATGACCTACCGCTACGCGGCGACTCCCTACTTCGCGATCCTCCCCAGCTATCAGTACGTCCGTAATCCCGGCGGTAGCGGCGCCCCCAGCGCAACGCTGATCGGCGTACGCATTGATCTGACGTTATGACCCTGGCCTGAACTGACGGGGCATTTGCGGCGCGGCCAGCTTCGTCAGCGCCGTATCGCCAGCGCCGACTTTCAAGGCCTTCCCACGTCGCGCAGAATTACTTGAAGGCGATGATGGCCTGATCCACCGCCAGGCTTTCACCGGGCTTCGCCAGCAGACTGTCGACCACGCAGTCGCGCTCGGCCTTGAGCACGTTCTCCATTTTCATCGCCTCGATCTTGGCCAGGATCTCGCCGGCCTTGACCTCCTGGCCGACGCTCACCGCGATCTGGGTAAGCAAGCCCGGCATCGGCGACAACAGGAACTTGGACATGTCGGGCGCCGCCTTGATCGGCATCAGCGCGCGCAGCTCGGCGGTGCGCGCCGACATCACCTGCATGTCGGCCTGCACGCCCCAGTGGAACAATCGGTAGATCAGGCCGCGCCGCTCGACCTGCATGCAGATCGACTGGCCATTCAGGGTGCCGACATAAAGCGGGTCGCCGAACTGCCAGTTCGAGCGCAATTCATAGCGCTCACCGCCGAAACTGACGTCCCAGCCGCCCTCGGCCTTGAGTACCCTGGCCTTGAATTGGTCGGACCCGGCGATCACCACGAAATCTTCTCCGGCGATATATTCATGCCCCGGCATCTGGCCCGAGATGGTCGCATTGCGCGCCAGATACTGGCGATGAATCGCCGCGGAAACCGCCACCAGCATCGCCGGATCGTCGTGCGGCACATCGGCCGCGTTGAAGCCCTTGGGATACTGCTCGGCGATCAGGCCGGTGTTGAAGTCGCCGGACAAAAAGCGCGGGTTCTGCATCAGCGCGGCCTGGAAGGCAATGTTGGAAGCCACGCCGCGAATCACGAACTGGTTAAGCGCGTCGCGCATGCGGGCAATCGCCTGGTCGCGGGTGGCGGCATGGACGATCAGTTTGGCGATCATCGAATCGTAGAACATCGAAATCTCGCCGCCTTCATAGACGCCGGTGTCGACGCGGACGCCCGCATTTCCGTGACTGGCTTCGGGCGGTGGCAGGTATTTCACCAGCCGTCCGGTGGATGGCAGAAATCCGCGGAAAGGATCCTCGGCATTAATCCGGCATTCCATCGCCCAGCCGTCGAGCTTGACCTGCGCCTGGCTGAAGGGCAGCTTCTCGCCGGCGGCGACACGGATCATCAGCTCCACCAGATCGGTGCCGGTGATCAATTCTGTCACCGGATGCTCGACCTGCAGCCGCGTGTTCATTTCAAGGAAGTAGAAACTCTTGTCCTTGCCGACGACGAACTCGACAGTGCCGGCGCTCTGGTAATTCACCGCGCGGGCCAGGGCCACGGCTTGCTCACCCATGGCCTTGCGCGTCAGCGGATCGATGAATGACGAAGGCGCCTCTTCGATGACTTTCTGGTGGCGACGCTGCAGCGAACATTCACGCTCATGCAGATAAATCGTATTGCCGTGGGCATCGGCAATCAGCTGGATCTCGATGTGGCGCGGTTCCTCGACAAACTTCTCGACGAAGATGCGGTCATCGCCGAAGGCATTCTTGGCTTCGGTCTTGCAAGCGGCAAAACCTTCGTGGGCCTCCTTGTCGTCGTAGGCCACGCGCAGGCCCTTGCCACCGCCACCGGCCGAGGCCTTGATCATCACCGGATAACCAATGCCGCGGGCAATCTCCACCGCCTGCTCGGGCGTGTCGATGGCCGCGTTGTGGCCGGGAATGGTGTTGACCTTGGCCTCGATCGCCAGTTTCTTCGAGGCGATCTTGTCGCCCATCGCCGCCATGGATTCGTGCTTGGGCCCGATGAAAATGATGCCGCTTTCTTCCAGCTTGCGCGAGAACTCCGGATTCTCGGAAAGGAAGCCGTAGCCGGGATGGACGGCCTCGGCACCGGTCTCCTTGCAGGCGGCGATGATCTTGTCGATCAGCAGATAGGATTCCTTCGACGGTGGCGGCCCGATGCAAACCGCTTCGTCGGCCATTTCGACATGCATCGCATCCTTGTCAGCCTCGGAATACACGGCGACGGTGGCGATGCCCATCTTGCGGGCGGTCTTGATGACGCGGCAAGCGATCTCGCCACGGTTTGCAATCAGAATTTTCTTGAACATGTCTCTAGCCCCTTTTCACCACGG
>JAIPCT010000021.1 GCA_021738065.1 Burkholderiaceae bacterium | reverse complement strand
GCCTGTTTGTGAATATCAAGGTCGATCGCGAAGAGCGCCCGGATCTTGACCAGATCTACCAGACCGCTCACCAGATGTTGACTCAGCGTAGCGGAGGCTGGCCGCTGACAATGTTTCTCGCACCGGACGGAACGCCGTTTTTTGGCGGCACGTATTTCCCCAGGGAGGCACGCTACGGACTGCCGGGTTTCGCCGATCTTTGCGAGCGCGTGGCAGAAGCTTTCGCCAACCGCCGTGACGATGTCGACACGCAGAATACTCAGTTGCGTCTGGCTTTGGCCGACACCGTGCCGGGTGCTCCGCAAATTGCCGCCGGTTTTGACGCGGAACCGCTGCGCGCCGCGGAAAAGACTTTGGCCAAGGGTTTTGATCCGGTCAATGGCGGTTTTAGCGGCGCCCCCAAGTTTCCCCACCCGACGGATCTCGCGTTTCTGTTGCGCCGAGACGCGCCGGAGTTGAACCGGATGGCCTTGACCACGTTGAAGTGCATGAGCGAGGGCGGTATCTACGACCAGATCGGCGGCGGCTTCTGTCGCTACAGTACGGATGTCCGCTGGGAAATCCCGCATTTTGAAAAAATGCTCTACGACAACGGGCCGTTGCTGGCGTTGAGTGCCGACGCCTGGGCAATCACCGGCGATCGCTTGTACGCGCAGGTCAGCGAGGAAACCGCGGCCTGGGTGGTGCGCGAAATGCAGGCGGAGGACGGGGGCTATTTTTCATCGCTCGATGCCGATTCGGAGGGCGAAGAGGGCAAGTACTACGTTTGGGACCGCAGCGAGGTCGAGCAAGTACTCACGCCGCAAGAGTCGGCGCTGGCAGCACGGCGCTGGGGCTTTGCCGGTGCGCCGAATTTTGAGGGCCGCCATTGGCATGCAAGAGTCATCGGTGATCTGAGCGACGCAGAAATCCACGTGCTCGCCTCGGCACGCGAGAAGCTTTTTGCAGCGCGTGAAAAGCGGGTTCGTCCCGCTCGTGACGACAAGGTACTGACCAGCTGGAATGCGTTGATGATAGAAGGCATGGCTCACGCCGCGCGCGTGTTCGAGCGCAGCGACTGGCTGGATTCGGCACAACGCGCGATGGACTTCATTCGCCAGACCTTGTGGCAGGAGGGGCGTTTGTTGGCTACCGCCAAGAACGGCCGCGCTCACCTCGATGCCTACCTCGATGACCACGCTTTTCTGCTCGCCGCTTTGCTGGAACTGATGCAGGCCGAGTTCCGACACCAGGATCTGGCCTTCGCCATTGAACTTGCCGACACTCTGCTGCTTCGCTTTGAAGACCGTGAGGGCGGCGGGTTTTTCTTCACGGCGCACGACCATGAGGTTTTGATTCATCGTTCCAAGACCGGGCACGACAATGCGACGCCCGCCGGCAATGGCGTTGCTGCGATTACCCTGCAACGCCTCGGGCATTTGCTCGGAGAGAACCGCTACCTGGCCGCTGCGGAGAAAACACTGCAGGTGTTCTGGCCGCAGATCCGACGCTCGCCAGCCGGTTTTGGCAGCTTGCTGAATGCGCTTGAAGAAGCGCTTGTCCCGACGGAAATCATAGTTCTGCGCGGACCGGGACATCAGATGACGGCATGGCGCCAGGCGCTGGGTACCGACCCGACGCGCATGGTTCTGGTTTTGCCCAATGGCATCACCGGTCTGCCGGCTGCGTTGGCCAAGCCGGAAAGCGATCAGGTCAACGCCTGGGTGTGTCGCGGCGTTACTTGCTCAGCACCCACCGCGAATCTGGCGGAAGTGTTACAAGGGATTTCCCGGATTCTCAGCGCAAGGCGAATCCGGTAAGATTGGCGCCGGATTGCACCGTTCCTACACTTTTTCACATTACAAGGAATTCAAATGAAATCTGTCTTGTTCACCGCGCTGGTTGCTGCCGGCGTTCTGGCGTCGGCCCCAGCTCTCGCCAACAAGGACCTGGCCACCAAGAGCGGCTGCATGGCTTGCCATGCTGTCGACAAGAAACTCGTCGGCCCTTCCTATCAGGATGTTGCGAAGAAATACAAGGCCGGCGATGAAGCTGCGCTTTTCGACAAGGTCCGCAAGGGCGGCAAAGGCAATTGGGGTCAGATCCCGATGCCGCCGAACGCCGCGGTCAAGGATGATGATCTTCACACGTTGGTCAAGTGGGTACTCGGCGGCGCCAAGTAATACGTCAGGATACCGCTCGATGATCGGCCGGCTCGTCTTCATGGATGGGCTGGCCTTTTTATTTAACGGTTCTGAGTAACTGATTGACAAGAGCTTGCGAGAAGGCAAGAATCGCAACGCTTGATGATTCGTCTTTTGACGATCATTAGTTTTTTTCTGAACGTATCATTGGATTTTATCCAATGTATCAACTAAAATTCTCATTCGACCTGATCGGAGCAACGATATGAATGTGCCTATGAAAGCGCTTTCCCTGTCTGTAGTAACCGCTGTCGCCCTGATGGGCTGCGGCAAGGAAGCTCCCCCTCCCGCACCTGCGAGCCAAGCCGCTCCGGCGGCCCCGGCCGCAACCGTAGTCAAAATCGGCCACGTCGGACCGCTGACTGGCGGTATCGCCCACCTCGGCAAGGACAACGAAAACGGTGCTCGTCTGGCGATCGACGAAGTCAACGCAACGAACCCGATGATCGGTGACATGAAGGTCAAGTTCGAGTTGATGGCCGAAGACGACCAGGGTGATCCGAAGGTCGGCAATACGGTTGCGCAGAAGCTGGTTGATGCCAAAGTTGCCGGCATCGTTGGCCACCTGAACTCGGGTACCACGATTCCCGCTTCCGCCATCTACAATCAGGCCGGCATTCCGGTGATTTCCGGTTCCGCCACCAACCCGACATTTACCGAGCAGGGCTTCAAAGTCGCTTTCCGTGTCGTCGCTCGTGATGACCAGCAGGGTCCGGCCATTGCCAACTACCTGCTGCAGAACAAGCCGAAGACGGTTGCCATTGTCGATGACGCGACGGCCTACGGCGAAGGCCTGGCCAACGAAGTCGAGAAGACCATGAAGGCAGCCGGCGTCAAGGTTTTGCCGCGTGAAAAGGGTACCGACAAGACTGTCGACTGGAAGGCTGTACTGACCAAGGTCAAGGGCAAGAGCCCGGATGCAGTGTTCTACGGCGGTATGGACGCAACCGGTGGTCCGTTGCTCAAGCAGGCGCGTGAATTGAACATGAAAGCCCAGTTCGGTTTTGGCGACGGTGCTTGTACCGACAAGATGGCTGAATTGGCGGGCGCAGCAGCCGAAGGTCTGGCCTGCTCGCAAGCTGGCATTCCGGTTCAGGCGGCAGGCGCGAAGTTTCTCGCGGCCTACAAAGCGGCGTTCAATATCGAGCCGATTCTCTACTCGCCTTTCACCTATGACGCTGCCAAGCTGTTGATCGCCGCAATGCAGAAAGCAGGCTCCGCTGATCCCGCGAAATACCTGCCGGTTCTTGCCGAGAGCAACTATGACGGTGCCAGCGGAAACATCCAGTTCGATGCGAAGGGTGACCGCAAGGATGCAGAGATCACCATCTTCACGCTGAAGGACGGCAAGGTTGCGCCGACCGCCATTATCAAGGGCGGCAAGTCGCTGACGCTTGACGAGTACGCCAAAGCTGCTGCTGGACCTGCGAAGTAACAGGTAGCAAGAAATCTCCGGGGAAGTCGCTAAAGCGCCTTCCCCGGTTTTTTTGCCAAGACGTTAAATGGATATTTTTCTCCAGCAGATCATCAACGGCCTGACGACCGGCAGCGTGTATGCCGTAGTCGCGCTGGGTTACACGATGGTCTATGGCATTATTCAGCTGATCAACTTCGCTCACGGTGAAGTGGTCATGATCGGGGCCATGGTGGCCTTCACGGTTATTACTTCACTGGCCGGCGGTACGCTTCCCGCGCCTGTGATTCTGCTTGCCGGCGTGCTCGCTGCTGTTCCCACCTGCATGGTGATCGGTTATACGCTTGAGCGCGCCGCTTATCGTCCCTTGCGCCATGCGCCGCGCCTGGCGCCGCTGATCACCGCGATCGGAATGTCGATCATTCTGCAGCACCTCGCACTGCTGGTCTGGGGCCGCAATCCGATGGCCTTTCCGCAGATCATGGAGAACCCGGTAATTCTTGTCGGCGGCGCGGTTATCACCGGCGTACAAATTGGGATCATTCTGCTTTCCTTCACCATGATGGCCGCCTTGACCTGGTTCGTCTATCGCACCCGCTTCGGAATCGCCATCCGCGCCACTGCCGAAAACGTGCGTGTTGCCGAACTGATGGGAGTCAACGCCAATCGCGTTATTGCTGCAACTTTCGTAATCGGTGCGGGGCTCGGTGCCGTAGCCGGCGTCATGTTCGGCACCTACTACGGCATCGTTCATTACACCATGGGGTTTACCCTGGGCCTCAAGGCTTTTTCCGCGGCTGTGCTGGGTGGTATCGGCAATATCGCCGGCGCCATGGTGGGCGGAATACTGCTTGGTCTGGTCGAAGCATTGGCGACCGGCTATATCGGCGATTTGACCAACCTCTGCCGCTGGCCGGGGCTGGGCACCAGCAGCATGCTCGCCGAGCGCTGTGTCGATGGCGGAAATTTTGTCGTCTTCGGCTCCAATTACCAGGACGTGTTTGCCTTCCTGATGTTGATCCTCGTACTCGTTTTCCGCCCGTCAGGCTTGCTGGGTGAACGGGTATCGGAGCGCGCATGAGTTTTCTGAAAGGCCGAACCGGCCTGATCATCCTGGGCATTGCATTGCTGATCCTGCCATTCATGCTTGGCATGGCGGGAACGGCATGGGTGCGCATCATGAACTTCGCGGTTTTGTACGTGCTGCTTGCGCTTGGTCTCAATATCGTGGTCGGTTATGCCGGTCTGCTCGATCTCGGCTACATCGCGTTTTTTGCGGTGGGTGCGTACGTGTACGCATTGCTCGCTTCGCCACACTTCGGCCTGCATCTGCCGTTCTGGATTATTCTCCCGATTGGGGCATTCGTGGCATGCATAGCCGGTATGGTGCTGGGTGCGCCGACGTTGCGCTTGCGCGGGGATTATCTGGCTATTGTCACGCTGGGATTTGGCGAGATTGTGCGTATTTTCATGAACAATCTGTCGAATCCGATCAACATCACCAACGGTCCAAAAGGTGTGAATCTGATCGATCCGTTTCATATCGGACCCATAAATTTTGCGAAAACCGACACGATTGCTGGCCTCGATGTCAGCGGGCCGATCAAGTACTACTATTTTCTGCTGCTCGTCCTGATCGGGGTCATTATCATCAATCGACGTCTGCAGGATTCGCGTATCGGGCGAGCCTGGGTTGCGATTCGGGAAGACGAGATGGCGGCAAAGGCGGCCGGCATCAATACCCGCAACATCAAGTTGCTGGCATTTGCCATGGGTGCTTCCTTTGGCGGCATTTCAGGCGGCATGTTTGCCGCAATTCAGGGCTTCGTCAGCCCCGAGAGCTTTATTCTCAACGAGTCGATCATGGTGCTCGCCATGGTTGTGCTGGGTGGCATGGGTAATATCTGGGGCGTTGTCGCCGGTGCCATCGTGCTGGCATTTGTTCCCGAAATATTGCGCTATACGGTGGAGCCCGCGCAGATGGCACTGTTCGGTCATACGCTGATTGAACCGGAAGTGTTGCGCATGCTGATATTTGGCAGCGCCCTGGTGCTCACCATGCGCTTCCGTCCGGCCGGCTTCTGGCCCGAGACTCGCCACAAGCGCGAACTTGTCGAGGCCGCAGAAAAATGACCAGTGCGCTGCTTGAAGCCCGTGGTGTCGGCAAGCGGTTTGGCGGAGTTCAGGCGCTCAAGGACGTATCGATAACCATCCACCAGGGCGAGGTCTATGGCCTGATTGGTCCAAATGGTGCGGGCAAGACGACGTTTTTCAATGTATTGACCGGCCTTTATCCCCGCGATGGTGGTGAGGTTCTATTTGCCGGTGCGCCGCTGAATCTCGCGAGCCCCCACGAAGTCGCCAAAGCCGGAATCGCGCGTACATTCCAGAACATCCGCCTGTTTGGCAATATGACGGCGCTGGAGAACGTCATGGTGGGCCGTCACGTGCGAACCCACGCAGGGGTCTTCGGCGCCATGCTGCGCTTGCGCTCCGAGCGTGCGGAAGAAGAAGCGATTCGACGTCGTTCTGAGGAACTGCTGCACTATGTGGGCGTGGCCGATCGCGCCAATGATCTCGCGCGGCACTTGTCGTACGGCGATCAACGCCGCCTTGAAATCGCACGGGCCTTGGCAACCGAGCCCCGCTTGCTTGCGCTTGATGAGCCAGCCGCCGGCATGAATGCGACAGAGACGGCGGCCTTGCGTGTTTTGATCGATGGTTTGCGCACAGATGGCTTGACCGTGCTGCTGATCGAGCATGATGTGAAGCTCGTGATGGGACTCTGCGACCGAGTCGCGGTATTGGAGTATGGCGAGAAGATTGCCGAAGATGTTCCCGCGGTTGTCCGCGCCGATCCAAAAGTGATAGAGGCATATATTGGCACAAGCGCTCATTGAGGCCCTCAATCTGGAGATTCATTACGGTGGCATCGCCGCCGTCAAGGGCATTTCCTTTGTGGTCGAAAAAGGCGAGATGGTTTGCATGATCGGCGCCAATGGAGCCGGCAAGACCTCGACGTTGAAGGCGCTGGCGCGGATGGTCGATTGCGATGGCGAGATTCACTATGCGGGTGAGCGTATCGAAAAGGCAGCCAGCCATTCCTTGATAAGCAAGGGCCTGGCCCTGGTGCCGGAAGGGCGCGGAATTTTTGCGCGCCTGACAATTGGCGAGAACCTCGCAATGGGCGCCTACTTTCGTGATGACAAGAGCGAAATCGCTGCCGATATCGAGCGTGTGTTCGGCATGCTGCCGCGTCTCAAGGAGCGTGAGCACCAGGTTGCCGGCACTCTGTCGGGGGGCGAACAGCAAATGCTGGCCATTGGCCGTGCCTTGATGGGTCGCCCGAAGTTGTTGCTGCTGGACGAGCCATCCATGGGACTTTCCCCCATCATGGTGGACAAGATCTTCGAAGTGGTGCGCGATGTCGCCGCGCAGGGAGTCACCATCCTGCTCGTCGAGCAGAACGCGCGTCTGGCGCTGGACATATGCTCGCGTGGTTACGTAATGGAAAGCGGCAAGATCACGCTGGCCGATAACTCGGCAACACTGCTCGCCGATCCTCGCGTGCGCGCAGCCTATCTGGGCGAGTAGTAGCCGCCGCGTATGGCAGCGTTCCAGCCAATACGCCTAAAAATACCTCTGTCTGACAATCCCGGCTCGTTTTGACCGTGATTATTGCCTGTCGCGACTATGTGACGCGCTCACCCGGAGGGCGGATTTCCCTGAGTTGAAGCAAAGGTGAATGCGTCGGCGAAGAACTCATCGGCCGGCAAGCCGTGCGCAGCAAAATCGCAGCGCGCGGTATCGATCATCGCCGGCGCCCCGCAGGCATAAACCTGATGGGTGGCGAGGTCCCCGTGGTCTTCCAGTACCGCATGGTGCACCAGGCCGGTGCGTCCCTGCCACGCGTCGAAGGAGGCGGCGTCAGACAGCACAGGTATGTAGCGAATATGGCTGTGCGCCGCCGCCCAGCTCGAAGGCAGATCGGGTAGGTAGAGTCCGCCAGGATTTCTCGCACCCCAGTAGATTTCCATCGGCCGCGAAATCCTATTGTGAATGGCGTGCTCGACCAATGCCTTGATCGGGGCAAAACCCGTGCCGCCGGCGAGCAGGATGATTGGTTTTGTGGATTCCTCGCGCAGATAGAAACTGCCGTAGGGACCCTGGAAGCGCAGGATGTCTTTCTCCTTCATGGCGGTAAAGACATGTTGTGTAAATTCGCCACCGCCGATCAGGCGGACATGCAATTGCAGGAAGCCATCGTCATGCGGCGCGTTGGCAATCGAGAATGCGCGGCGCTTGCCGTCCTTCAACAAGAACTCGATGTACTGGCCGGCAAGAAATTGCAGGCGCTCGTTGGCCGGAAGTTTCAGGCTCAGCACGATCACGTCGTCCGCCACACGTTCAAGCTTCTGCACGCGGCAGGGCATGATCTTGACCGGAATGTCTTTGGCAGTACCCACCTCGCGGCATTCGAGCACCAGGTCGGTAAGCGGTTTTGCGCAACAGAACAGTGTCAGACCGCTGGCGCGATCCGCGGTTGACAAGGCCTGATCCTGGGCTATGCCATGATCCACCAGCCCATCGATTACCCGTCCCTTGCAAGAGCCGCAGGCGCCATTGCGGCAACCGTATGGCAGCGTAAGACCGGCATCAAGTGCCGCCTGCAAAATGCTGTCACTGCCGTCGGCGTTGAACTCGTGCCCGCTGGGCCGGAGCGTGATGCGAAAAGGGACAACTGGGGCCATGCGATAATCATCCAATGCGTAGATTGCTCATAATTGGTTGCGGTGATGTCTTGCGCCGTACGCTGCCGCAACTTGTGCAGCGTTGGCATGTACTGGCGTTGGTGCGCCAGCGCGACCCGCAGCTGGCGGCACTGGGTATCACACAAATCACAGGCGATCTCGATCGGCCAGACACCCTAAAACGACTCTCGGGTATCTCGGACGCTGTTATTCACAGCGCCCCGCCACCCGCCCTTGGCGCGACCGACACACGCACCAGGAACTTGATTGCCTGCCTGCAACGCGGCAAAAGTTTACCACGCCAACTTGTGTATATCAGTACCAGTGGCGTCTATGGCGACTGCGAGGGCGCTTGGATAAACGAAACCCGGGTACCGGCCGCAAAGTCGGCGCGGGCGCTACGGCGAATGGATGCCGAGCGACGCCTGCGTCAATTCGGACGTCATGGCCAGTGTTGCGTCAGTATTCTGCGCGCCCCCGGAATTTATGCTGCCGACCGCTTGCCCCTGGAGCGACTGCGCAAGGGCTTGCCCCTGATCATCCCTGCTGAAGACAGTCATACCAATCACATCCATGCCTTTGATCTGGGCCGGGCTTGCGTCGCAGCGCTGGTTCGGGGCCGACCCAATCGGGCCTACAACGTCAACGATGACTCGGCGCTGGCCATGGGCGAATGGTTCGACATGCTGGCCGACGCTTTTGGCTTGCCTCGTGCGCCACGTCTGCCGCGCGAGGAAGTCTGCCGTCTGGTACCGCCCATGCAGTGGTCGTTCATGAGTGAATCACGCCAACTGGACAATACGCGAATGAAATGCGAATTGCGCGTGCGCTTGCGCTATCCAAGCGTAAGCACCGGAATTCATGCGGACGCAAGCGAGGAAGCATCATGCTCTGGATAAAAGCCTTTCACATCATTTTCGTGGTCAGCTGGTTTGCCGGCCTTTTCTATTTGCCGCGAATATTTGTCAATCTCGCCATGGTCCCCGTCGAGAGCGGTGCCGAAAGGGCGCGCCTGCTGCTGATGGCAACAAAACTATTCCGTTTCATCACGCCGCTCGGTGTGTTGGCGGTCGGCCTGGGCTTGTGGTTGTGGTTCGGGTACGGCTTTAGCGGCGGCTGGTTGCATGCCAAGACCGCGCTGGTTGTTGGCCTGATTGCCTATCATGTCTGGTGCGGCGTGCTGCTCGCCGAGTTCTCCCGCGGCGCGTCGACGAGGTCGCATATCTGGTTCCGCTTTTTCAACGAGGTACCAGTTCTGGCCTTGGTCGCTATTTCCATCCTGGTGGTGGTCAAACCGTTTTAGTTACGGCGGCTGCGCATAAGGTCGATAATGTCGGCTTTGACTCCATCGAGACATCGTTTTGAATCACTATTTTGCGACTTGCCCGCGCGGCCTTGAAGCGCTGCTGGCGGAAGATCTCGCCGCTGCTGGCGGCAAGGACATAACGACAGTTCCGGGTGGCGCGGGCTGCAACGGCAGCCTCGAAGTCGGCTACCGTGCAAATCTCGAATCTCGCATTGCGACTCGAGTCCTGTGGCGAATCGCCCATGGCGGTTATCGCAACGAAGCCGAAATCTATCAACTGGCCTACGATGTCGACTGGTCGCGCCTGTTTTCCGTCGACCGATCGATACGTGTCTATGTCACAGCAATCCGATCACCGCTCAAGAGTATCGAATTCATCACCTTGAAGGTCAAGGATGCCGTCTGTGATCGCTTTCGCGCCGAGACGGGGCGACGTCCCAGCGTGAATACCCGGAATCCCGAAGTCCGCATACATCTCTTCGTCACTGACCAGCAGGCTACGCTGTATCTCGACACGTCCGGCGAGCCGCTGTACGTGCGTGGTCACAAACTGGCAAAAGTGGGCGCACCACTCAAGGAAAACCTGGCGGCCGGCATCCTGCGTCTTTCCGGCTGGCAGCCTGGTACGCCATTGCTGGATCCGATGTGCGGCAGCGGTACCTTTTTGCTGGAAGCCGCGCAAGTCAGTCTCGATGACGCGCCGGGCTTGTCGCGCGAGCCGGGAGACTTCGGCTTCGAGCACCTCAAGTCGTTCGACGCGAGTCTTTGGCGCAAACTGCAAATCGAGGCCGCCGGGCGACGCCGCGAGGCCACTGCCTTGCCGCTATTTGGCAGCGATATCTCGGCTGACGCCGTTGTCCGCGCACGGCAAAATCTCGCCCACGTCGGGCTTGATTCTCTGGTCACGCTGGAACAGTCCGACCTGCTGAGCCGACCGGCACCGGCTGCCTCGGGAGTGATGATCGCCAATCCACCCTATGGCGAGCGGCTGAGCAGCGAGGATGAACTGGCCGGCTTCTACCCCTTGCTGGGCGATGCGCTCAAGCAACGCTTTGCCGGCTGGAGCTGCTGGTTTTTGTCGGCCGATACCCGCCTGCCCAAGCTGATACGACTGCAGACCTCGCGCAAGATACCGCTCTACAACGGCCCGCTCGAATGCCGGCTGTACAACATCGAAATCATCGCCGGCGGCAATCGCCGGGAGCGGGCGCCATAGTTCGAAGCTGGTTCGAAGCGCCCCGTGACATCGAGCGCAGCGAGCAAATTAGTAGCCTCCCCGCGAGGGGGCGAGGTGGGGTTTCGCACCGCATGCGGTGCGCCGCCGCAGCCGGCAGGCTGTGCAAAGCCTGCCGTGGGCCGCGAAGCGGACGGGAGGGGCGGGCCTGTATTTACGCGTCTGACTTCACGATCGTGGGCGCAGCCCGCGCTTCGTGAAAGTCAGACAATATCCAGGTGCTGAATGCCGGAGTTGCGATCCATGGCCGCCGAATCCTTGCCGTGAAGCTTGATCATCAGACGTACTTCGTTCATGGAGTCCGCGAAACGCAGGGCATCGTCATAGCTGATGCGGCCTTCTTCAAAAAGATCGAAGAGCGCCATGTCAAAGGTTTTCATGCCGAGCTCCTTCGATTTCTTCATGATCTCCTTGATGCCGTGCACCTCGCCCTTGAAGATCAGATCGGCGATCAGGGGCGAATTGAGCAAGACCTCCACCGCTGCCGCGCGGCCTTTGCCCTCCTTGACCGGAATCAGCCGCTGCGAAACGATGGCCTTGAGGTTCAGCGAAAGATCCATCAGCAACTGCGGCCTTCTTTCTTCGGGGAAGAAGTTGATGATGCGGTCGATCGCCTGATTGGCGTTGTTGGCGTGCAAGGTGCCCATCGCCAGGTGGCCGGTTTCGGCAAAGGCAATGGCATGTTCCATGACTTCCCGATCGCGGATTTCACCGATCAGGATGACGTCAGGCGCCTGGCGTAGCGTATTCTTCAGCGCGATTTCCCACGAATCGGTATCGACACCGACTTCACGCTGCGTGATGACGCAGTTGCGGTGGTCATGGACGTATTCGACAGGGTCTTCGATGGTAATGATATGGCCGTAGCTGTTCTGGTTGCGGTAACCGATCATGGCCGCCAGCGAGGTCGATTTTCCGGAACCGGTACCGCCTACGAACAGTACCAGGCCGCGCTTGGTCATCGTCACATCCTTCAGCACCGGTGGCAGTTTGAGATCCTCGAACTCCGGAATCTGCACGTTGATGGTGCGCAGAATCATGCCGACACGCCCCTGCTGCATGAACGCATTGACGCGGAAGCGCCCGATGCTGGCGGGAGAAATCGCGAAATTGCACTCCTTGGTCGCCTCGAACTCGGCTGCCTGCTTGTCGTTCATGATGGCGCGCGCCAGTTCCTGCGTGTGCTGCGAAGACAGCGGCTGCGTCGTCGCCGGCGTCATCTTGCCGTCGATCTTCATGGCTGGCGGAAAGCCGGAGGTAATGAACAGGTCGGAACCCTTCTTCTGCATCATCATCGTCAGAAGCTGGTACATGAACTTCAAGCCTTCATCGCGTTCCATGGTGCAAGTCTCCGTTCGATTCTTCGTACTCTAGCCGCGTCAGCGGCTCTAACCAATAACCTCCCCGCGAGGGGAGGATGGGAGGGGTGGGTGTAAATTCCCGCAAGGACAACTTCCCGGGCTTCAGCCCGGGAAGTTGTCCTTGTTGGCGGCCTTGGAGCGCGCCTCGCCGGGCGAGATGACTTTTCGCTTGACCAAGTCCTGCAGGTTCTGGTCAAGCGTCTGCATGCCGAACTGCTGGCCGGTCTGGATTGCCGAATACATCTGGGCAACCTTGGCTTCGCGAATCAAGTTGCGAATGGCCGGAGTGCCCACCATGATCTCGTGGGCGGCGACGCGGCCGGTGCCATCCATGGTCTTGCACAGGGTCTGTGAAATTACCGCTTTCAGCGACTCTGACAGCATGGCCCGAATCATTTCCTTTTCCGCCGCGGGAAACACGTCGATGATGCGGTCGATGGTTTTCGCTGCCGATGATGTGTGCAGCGTACCGAAGACAAGGTGACCGGTTTCGGCACCCGACATGGCTAGGCGGATGGTTTCCAGATCGCGCATTTCGCCGACCAGAATCACGTCCGGGTCTTCGCGCAAGGCCGAGCGCAGCGCGTTGTTGAACGACAGCGTATGCGGACCCACCTCGCGCTGGTTAATCAAACACTTCTTGGATTCATGCACGAACTCGATCGGATCCTCGACGGTCAGGATATGGCCGTATTCGCTCTCGTTCTTGTGATTGACCATTGCCGCCAGGGTGGTCGACTTTCCGGAGCCGGTCGGCCCCGTCACCAGCACCAGACCTCGCGGCTGGTCAGCCAGCTCTTCGAAAATCTTCGGCGCCTTGAGGTCTTCCAGCGACAGTATCTTCGAGGGAATGGTTCGCAGCACTGCGGCAGCGCCGCGATTCTGGACGAAGGCATTGACCCGGAATCGCGCCAGATTGGGTATCGCGAAGGAAAAGTCGCACTCGAGATTCTCCTCGTACACCTTGCGCTGCCCGTCGTTCATGATGTCATAAATCATGGCGTGCACATCCTTGTGCTCCATCGGCGGCAAGTTGATTTTGCGCACGTCGCCATGGACCCGGATCATCGGTGGCAAACCGGAAGACAGGTGTAAATCGGAGGCCTTGTTCTTGACCACGAAAGTGAGCAGTTCGGTGATGTCCATGTGCGCTTTCCTGTAGAGGGGGTGCTGTATACTTTACAGCCTCTATATGACATCAATCGCCGCCAACTTGCAAGCTGTGCGTTTACGTGTTGCCGCCGCCTGTGGCGTGGCTGGGCGCCCCGTGGATTCCGTGCAACTGCTGGCTGTGTCCAAAACCTGGCCCGCGGACAGCGTGCGCGAGGCCGCCGCGGCCGGGCAGCGCGCCTTCGGCGAGAGCTATGCCCAGGAGGCCGTCGACAAGGCGCTGGAGTTGGCCGAGCTCAATCTCGAGTGGCATTTCATCGGACCGATGCAGAGCAACAAGACGCGATTGGTGGCGGAAAACTTTGGCTGGGTCCACTCGGTGGATCGACTGAAAATCGCCGAGCGGCTGGCCGAGCAGCGTCCATCCGGACTTGCGCCGCTGCAGTTCTGCATTCAAGTGAATGTTTCCGGCGAGGCCTCGAAGAGCGGTTGCGCCGCGGACGAAGCTCTTGCATTGGGGCATGCCGCCGCGGTCCTGCCCAATCTGCGACTGCGTGGACTGATGGCGATACCGGAGCCCAGCGATGACTCCGATCTGCAACGTCGCCGATTCGCAGTCTTGCGGCAACTGCGCGACCGATTCGCCGCCGAGGGCTTGCCAGTGGATACCCTCTCGATGGGCATGTCGCACGATCTTGAAGCCGCGATAATGGAAGGCTCGACCCTGGTCAGGGTCGGCACGGCGATATTCGGCGAGAGGCGCCTGGCGTGAATCAGGCAAGCAACGGCGCGGTTGTTGTTCCAGACCCGGAATTTCGGGAGCGCGGCGTGGCGGCACAATCTTGAGGAAGGCATCATGAAAATTACATTCATCGGCGGCGGCAACATGGCAGCGGCTTTGATCGGCGGCATGCGAAAACAGGGTTTTTCCGCCGCCGGAATACAAGTGGTCGAGCCCTTTGAGGCGACGCGCGAAAAACTGGCCGAGTCCTTCGGCGTGCGCTGCATACCAGCCGTGGATAGGGCGGCGCTCAATTGCGAGGCGCTGGTGCTGGCGGTCAAGCCGCAGCAGCTCAGGGAAGCAGTGGCCCCATTGCGCGGCCAACTGGGGACTCAGCTTGTCGTCAGCATTGCAGCGGGTTTGCGCATCGCCGACATTTCGCGCTGGCTGGGAAATTACCGCAAGCTGGTGCGTACCATGCCCAACACGCCCGCCATGATCGGCGCCGGCGTCACCGCCTTGTGCGCGGATTCCTCGGTGGATCTCGAAGGGCGCACCTATGCGGAAAAAATTCTGAAGGCCGTGGGCAGCACGGTCTGGATCGAAGACGAAGCACAAATGGATGCGGTCACCGCGGTATCCGGCAGCGGCCCGGCGTATGTGTTCTACTTTCTGGAAGCCATGGAGTCGGCCGCGCTCAAGCTGGGTTTCGATGCGCACGCCGCGCGCACGTTGACGGTGGAAACCTTTCTCGGCGCAACCCGTTTGGCCGAACAAAGCAGCGACCCGATCTCGATCCTGCGCGAACGCGTGACCTCCAAGGGCGGCACCACGGAAGCGGCGCTGATGTCATTCGACGCCAGCGGAATCGCGGACGCCATCGAACGCGGTATCGTCGCCGCCGAAGCCCGCGGACGCGAACTGGGCGGCATCCTCGGTAAAGACTGATGCTGACGCAAATCCTGTTCTTCATTCTCGATACGATCTGCGGTTTGCTGACGCTGGTGCTGCTGGTTCGCTTCGCCATGCAATGGGCACGCGCGCCGTTCCGCAACCCGCTGGGCGAATTCGTCATCGCGGCTACCGACTGGATGGTGCGGCCGGTGCGCCGCATGGTCCCGGCACTGTTCGGCTTCGACACGGCAAGCCTGTTGCTGGCCTGGCTATGGCAGGTGGTCGATCAAGGGGTGAGCTTGGGCTTCTCCGGGATGGTGCTTGCCGTATCGCCAGCGCCGACTTTTGTGGTGGCACTGCTGGCGGTTCTGGAAGTGGCAAAGATGGGTTTGTACCTGGTGATCGGGGTGGTGGTTATCTCCGCGGTATTTTCCTGGGTTAACCCTTACGCGCCACTGGCCGGAGTATTCAATACGCTGACGCAGCCCCTGCTGCGCCCCTTCCGCCGTTTCATTCCGCCCCTCGGCGGCGTTGATTTGTCGCCGCTGGCATTGTTGCTGGTCTTGCAGATCGCATTGTTCGTCATTGCCAGCCTGCGACAGAGCGTGCTGCCCCTGATGCTGATTTCATGAGCTGGCTGGTCGCCGAGAATGGTGCGGTGACCTTGCGCTTGCACATTCAGCCCGGAGCGAAGAAAACTGAAGTCGTCGGCCCACACGGCGCAGCGCTGAAAATCCGCCTGGCCGCGCCGCCGGTCGACGGCAAGGCCAACGCCTGTCTGATCGGCTTCCTGGCCGATCAACTGGGGATTGGCAAAGCTGCGATCAGCATTCTCAGCGGAGACACATCTCGTGCCAAGCGACTGCGCATCATGGGTGCCGAAGCGGCGGCAGTGAGAAAGCGACTTGAGCGCGCTTGATGTAGCTGACTCGTTCGGAGCGACGGGCGATCATCTTGCGTAGCGAGCAGACGAGTGGCCTCCCCGCGAGTGGAGCTGGGAGGGGTTGGCTTTCAGCAGTACCTGTCTTGGCTCGTCGTCAAGGTGCTGCAATTCATCGCATAAGACTTAGTTCAGCGTGCCGTCGAAAGCCAGATGGCCGTCGATCAGGGTGTAGCGCACGCGGCCCGGCAAGTGCTGACCGAGGAACGGGGTGTTCTTGCCTTGGCTCTTGAGGTTTTTCCGGCTCACCAGAAACTCGGCGGCCGGGTCAAAAACGCAGATATCCGCTGCGGCGCCAAGCGCCAGACTGCCGGCCTTGACGCCGAGAATCCGCGCCGGATCGGAGGTGACGCGAGCCAGCGCGGTGACCAGCGGCAGCTTCATTTCCCGAGCCCATTTGAGCGTCAGCGGCAGCAACAGCTCAAGGCCGGTGGCGCCAGCCTCGGCTTCTTCAAAAGGCATCTGTTTGGCATCGTCGTCGACCGGCGTGTGGTCGGAAATCAACGCGTTGATCGCGCCCGAGGCCAGCCCCTGACGCAGGGCATCGCGATCATTCTTGCTGCGCAGCGGCGGATCCAGCCGTGCATGGGCATTGAAGAACCCGATGTCGTTATCGGTGAGATGCAGGTGGTTGATTGTTACCTCGCAGGTGACATTGATGCCGGCGGCACGCGCCGCAACGATCATTTCCAGCCCCGCCGCCGAACTGATGCGACGCAGATGCAGGCGCACTCCGGTTTCGCGGACAAGATGCAGCAGGGTCGCGATCGCTATGGTTTCCGCAGCCACCGGAATGCCGGCAAGACCGAGGCGGGCAGCAACTTCGCCGTCATGGGCGACGCCCTTTCTGGCCAGAAACGGGTCTTGCGCCTGCAGCCAGACAGGAAAGTCGAAGGTCGCCGCATACATCATGGCGCGCAGCAACACCTGGGTGTCGACAATGGCTCGACTCGCCTGGCCAAAAGCCACACATCCTGCCTCGCTCAACTCCGCCATTTCGGTCAGGGCCAGACCTTCCAGTTGCGTCGTCAGCGCACCCACCGGATGGACGTGGGCGAATTCGGGCAGTCGCGCCCGGTGGCTGAGCATCTCCACCAGGCCCGGCTCGTCCAGCACCGGATCGGTATCCGGCGGGCAAGCCAGCCGCGTGACACCGCCAGCGGCGGCCGCGGCCATTTCGGATTCAAGCGTCGCCTTGTATTCAAACCCCGGTTCGCGCAGCCGTGCCGCGAGATCGACCAGTCCGGGACAGACCACGCAGCCTGTCGCATCTAGCACGCTGCTGGCTTCAAAGCCCGCCGGCGCGGTGCCGATGCCGACAATTCGTCCGGCGGCGATGAACAGGTCAAGTGATTTGTCGGTCTTGCTCGCCGGGTCGATCAGTCGGCCATTCTTGATATGAATCTTCATGATCAGCCGCTTCCTGCCAGCATGGCCATGACCGCCATGCGCACCGCGATTCCGAAAGTCACCTGCGGCAGGATCACCGCCTGCCCACCATCGGCGACCGCCGAATCGATCTCCACGCCCCGATTCATCGGTCCCGGGTGCATCACGATGGCATCTGGCTTGGCCAGCGCCAGCTTTTCCGGCGTCAGCCCGTAGGATTTGAAGAACTCCTGGGTCGATGGCAGCAGGGCGCCTTGCATTCGCTCACTTTGCAGACGAAGCATCATCACGACATCGACCCCGCGCAGTCCTTCGCGCATATCGTTGAACACTCTCACACCGAGGCGCTCGACTCCCGTTGGCAAAAGGGTTTTCGGCGCGATGACGCGTACTTCGGGGACCCCGAGCGTGGTCAGCGCGTGAATCTGGCTGCGCGCGACGCGCGAATGCAGCACGTCGCCAACGATGGCGACAGTGAGCTGGGTGAAGTCCGCCTTGTAGTGACGGATGGTGTACATGTCGAGCAGGCCTTGAGTCGGGTGCGCGTGGCGGCCATCGCCGGCGTTGACCACGTGAATATGGTCGTGTCCGGTGGCGCCAAGATGCTGGGCGATCAGGTGCGGGGCGCCGCTCGAGGCATGGCGCACGACAAACATGTCGGCCTGCATCGCGGCGAGATTGTCCGCCGTGTCGAGCAGGGTTTCGCCCTTGTTGGCCGAAGAAGTGTTGATGTTGAGATTGATGACATCGGCGGAAAGCCGCTTGGCGGCAATCTCGAATGTGGTGCGGGTGCGCGTCGAGTTCTCGAAGAACAGGTTGAAAACACTTTTGCCGCGCAGCAGCGGGACTTTTTTCACTTCGCGCTCGGAAACTTCCGAGAATGGTGCCGCTGTGTCGAGAATTCGAAGCAGCACCTCGCGCGGCAAGCCCTCGATGCTCAGCAAATGCGTGAGCTCGCCGTGGCGATTGAGCTGCGGATTCTGTTGCGCATGCAGGACGCTCATTTGTTTCCGCTACCGCCGCGCTTGGCACGGGAAGGTGTGGCGGGGGATTCCGTCGCAGCTTCTTTCGCCACCAGCCGGAAGGCAAGCCTGCCGTCTGCTGCCCGCTCCAATGCCAGCATCTGCGCGTCGGGCAGATTCAGCGAATGGGGGCAAAACGTGGCAGCGATCGGCAGTTCGCGGCTGCCGCGATCGGCAAGCACGGCAAGATCGATTTTTGCCGGGCGACCGTAATCGAACAATTCATTCATCGCGGCGCGAATGGTGCGCCCGGTGTAGAGCACGTCATCGACAATAATGATGTGCGCACCCTCGACTTCAAAAGGGATCTGCGAGGTTTTGGCGTTTGTGTGCAAGCCGCGCTGGTGGTAGTCATCGCGGTAGAACGATACGTCGATCGAGCCGGCGGGAATTTTCAGGCCCAGCGCCGCATGCAGCCGCTCGGCGACCCAGACGCCGCCCGTGTGAATGCCGACCAGAGCCGTTGCAGCGGGATCGATGTGCGCTCGCAGGGTGTCGGCGAGTGCGTTGCAGAGTGCTTCGGCGTCAGGCAGAGAGGTGGGCATTGGCGTGACTGGTTGTGCGGCGAGCGGTTAGGAGTTCAAACCAGCTCTGGAGAATAATGCATGCAGCTTCGGCGTCAAGCTGTTCTTTGCGCGCCTGCCAGGAAAGCCCTTGTCCGCGCAACCGGGCATCGGCCTCAACCGAACTGAAGCGCTCGTCGACCTCCTCGACCGGAAGCCGGAAACGGCCGCGCAACTGATTGGCAAAACGTTCGCAGCGCGCCGTCATTTCATGTGCGCTGCCGTCTTCATTGCGGGGGTGGCCAACCAGCAAGCGCAGCGGCTGCCATTCGGCGATCAAGTCGGCAATGGCGGCGAAGCGCGCATCGTTGGCTTCGCTGGCGATCGTGGTCAGGGCGCGCGCCGTACCCGGTCGGCCTGCGTCCAGCACCGTGCCGATGGCGACGCCGATGCGCTTCTGGCCGAAATCGAAGGCAAGCACCGAGCCGGAGGCCGGCACTCCACTATCTCCTGGCTCCGGCCTGTGCGGAATTGATGCGGGTTCATTGGAGCCGGGCGACTCCGGATTGAATGTTTTGCTCGTTTTGGTGCTGTCCGACAGGGAGCGCTCAGGCATGGCCTGCGACTTCGGACAGATTGGCGAAATCCACGCCGAGCAGCTGCATCGCTGCCGGCAAGCGCTCTTCGGGGGGCACCGAGAATATGATGCCGAGATCGGCTTCCACCGTCAGCCAGGCATTCTGCGACAGCTCCCACTCCAGTTGTCCGGCGGTCCATCCCGCGTAGCCCAGGCTGACCAGTACTTCGGCCGGCTCGCCGGTGCTGCCCATGGCTTGGAGAATGTCGCGCGAACTGGTCAGCGCAATGCTTTCGCCGACATCGAGCGACGACTGCCAATGGCCTGCCGGACGATGCAACACAAAGCCGCGATCCGTCTGTACCGGACCACCGAAATATACCGGCAGACCGGCGAAGCGCGCCCCGGCCTGCTCGTCGTCGAGCGGGATGCCGACTCGTTCGAACAGCCCGGCGAGACTCATGTCAATCGGACGATTGACAACAATGCCGATCGCACCATCGGCGTTGTGCTCGCAGATGAACGTCAAGGTGCGGGCAAAGTTCGGATCGGTCATGGCGGGCATGGCGATCAAAAAATGATTGGAAAGATTGGTGGTTTCCATAAGCGTATCGTCATTGTAATCTTTCAATCCCGTCCCGAGTACCCCATGCAGCCTTCCCTTTCCGTCCTGCAGTGATCAGATTTTGCGGGATGAGTGTGCGAATAGACCCGCGGCGTGGCAGGTACCGCGCCGTGCCGGCCATATCAAGGGGCGGAAGACGTCGCCGTTTTCAGACTTGAGAGGCGGTGAACGGACCGGACGCCGTATCGCCAGCGCCGACTTTCCGGGTAGCGCGGAGTCGGTTCCATGAAGTCCATGGATCCAGTGATTTTTCGTCGGGATGAAGCGGATTGGCCGAGACTGAATTATCGGCCTGTGGCACCCGCATCAGCAGCAGTCCTTCGCCGCGTGAGCGCACTCCGCATTGAAGGTCAATAGACCTGAATCCCCAATCATCCGCTTTCTTGTCTACACGGATTTAGGCAGCTTCAAACTCGATATGTACGCGGCGGCCCAGCGATGCCGCAATGTTTACCAATGCGTCGAGGGAGAATCGTGAAATACGCCCACGTAGCAAATCGTTGATGCGTGGCTGAGTTACACCACAATGGCTTGCGGCTTCTTTTTGTGTCCAGCCGTTCTCTTCAATGAATCCAGCAATTTTGTCTATCAGCTCAGAGCGGACACGAAGATTTACCGCCTCTTCAGGCGTGTCGGCAATCGCGTCCCATACGCTGGCATAGCTTTCCGCTTTCGGCTTGCTCATAGTTCACCCCTTATCAGTTGGGCGAAGCGTGTTTTGGCAATTTCAATATCTCGCTTCGATGTTGCTTGTGTTTTCTTCTGGAAGGCGTGAAGTACATAGACCGCACCCGCCAACCGTGCTGTGTAAATCACGCGGTAGGTTCCTGCATCATCCCAAACCCGAATTTCCTCGACACCTTTGCCGATAGAAGGCTTGGGCTTGAAGTCGTTCGGTTGCTTCCCTTGTTGCACTCGATCAAGTTGTCGACCAGCATCCTGCTTGGCGTCCGATGGGAACTCGCGCAGGCGTTTGAGCGAGTCGCCGAGAAATCGCACAGGTTTCATGAGCCAAGTATATCAATACGGATATAACCGTCAAGCCTGGTCTGCGCTTACAAATTTCTAAGCGAAAAAACGCGTGTCTGCATGGCAGCAAGCACAGAACTGCCGCGCCTGCTGCCAATACATAGCGTACACCGCCTCAAGGGTTTGCTGCGCCAGGCTGCCAAGAGCATGCAGCCTGCTCTCGACCCGGTCGCGGGGCTGCCTTGCTACTGGCCGTGTGCCTCGCGTTTCCTGCACTGTTCCTACACAGACAAATCCGCAAAGAAATAAAAAGGCCTCCATCGCTGGAGGCCTTGGTATGACTGGTGGTGATGAGTGGACTTGAACCACCGACCCCCGGATTATGAATCCGATGCTCTAACCGACTGAGCTACATCACCGCATAAAGGGGCGGAATTATCCTCGCCGCACGCTTGTCTTGTCAAGGCAGGCGCTGGTGGGCGACAATCGGGGCATGGACTTCGATGTCGTGATTGTGGGCGGTGGGCTGGCCGGTTTGGCCATGGCAGCGGCTCTGCGCCGTTCGGCGGTGTCGGTGGCTTTGGTTGAGGCACGGCCGCCGGTGTTTGCCGAAGCCTGGGATTCGCGGGTCTATGCGGTCAGCCCGGCCAACGCGCGCTTTCTTGAATCCCTTGGTGTTTGGAGCCACCTGGACCGGGCGCGGATGGAGCCGGTACGGGCCATGGAGATACATGGCGATGCCGGAGGGCGGCTGGATCTCACGGCGTATGGCAGCGGTGTGTCGGAACTGGCCTGGATCGTCGAATCGGCATTGATGCAGCGTGAGCTATGGGAGACCGTCAAGCGCCAGGGAAACCTGAGTCTGCTCTGTCCGGCGAGCCCGCAGGGGATTAGCTTCGCTCCTGATGCGGCACGATTAACGCTGGAAGACGGTCGCTGTCTTGTCGCGCGGCTGATCATCGCGGCCGATGGCGCGGATTCCTGGACGCGTGCGGCGGCGGGTATCGCAGTACGCTTCGACCCCTACGATCAACTGGGAGTTGTCGCCAATTTCGAAACCGATCAGGCGCATCGCGGCGTGGCATTTCAGTGGTTCGGCAAGGAAGGGGTGCTGGCATGGCTGCCCTTGCCGGGCAATCGCATTTCTATCGTCTGGTCGACTTCCGACGGACACGGGCGTGAATTGTTGGCACTCGACCCGGCTGCGCTTTGCGGGCGCGTGGCCGAGGCGGGCGGCGAGCGCCTGGGTGAACTGAAACTGATTACGGCGCCGCGCGGATTTCCGCTGCGTCTGATGCGTGCTCCGCAGTGCGTGGCACCGAGGCTGGCGCTGATCGGTGATGCCGCGCATACGATCCACCCCTTGTCCGGTCATGGCATCAATCTGGGTTTTCAGGATGCCCGGGTGCTTTCCGAGGTTTTGTGCGAAAAGCCGGGTCACGTCGATTGCGGCGATCTCTGGCTGTTGCGCTCCTATGAGCGGGCGCGCAAGGAGGAGGTCGTGACTTTGCAGGCGGTCACTGATAGTCTGCACGACCTGTTTCAGCCTGCGGGCGCCCGTCTGACCCGCTTGCGCAATTTCGGGTTGAACCTAACCAACACTTTACCGGTCGTAAAGGACCTGCTGGTCCGCTACGCGCTGGCGTCCTGATTAATCGTGGAGAACCTATGAAGCTGCCCCTGCTTGCCCTTATTCTTGCCTGCCTGTCGCTGGCTGCCGTTGCCGACGAGGCCGATGTAAAAAAGGCCGTCGAGGCACGGCTCGGCAAAGTCGAAAAGATCGTCAAGTCGCCCATGGCCGGAATATGGGAAGTGACGGTGGATGATCAGACGTTCTACGCCGATGACAAGGCCAACTACTTGCTGTTTGGCAGTCTGCATGAAACCAAGACGGGCAAGAATCTGACGGCGGAGCGACTGTTCAACTCTCTGCCGCTGGAACTGGCGCTGAAGCAGGTACGCGGTCCCGGTAAGAACGTCATGGTGACATTTGAAGACCCCAATTGCGGCTATTGCAAGAAGCTGGCGAAGGAAATCCTCACCCTGAAAGACGTGACCGTTTACACCTTTCTCTATCCGGTATTGGGCGACGACTCGTACAACAAGTCGAAGGCAATCTGGTGCGCGCCGGACAAAACCAAAGCCTGGACCGACTGGATGACGAACGGAAGAACCCCGCCGGTTGCGTCCGCCAAGTGCGATACGTCGGGACTGGATAAGTCCGCACAGCTCGGTCGCAAACTGCGCATCAACGGTACTCCGGCCATCTTTTTCGCCGGCGGCGAACGCGTCGGCGGCTATATTCCGGCGCAGGAAATCGAAAAGCGCTTCAGCGAATCGGGCAGTTAATTGTTGAATGAGGCCGTCGGGTGATGCCACGCATCACGGCGGCCTTTCGCGCAATATCGGGTTAGCGTTTTATCGTGGGCGCGAATCGAGGCAGCCGCTACAATGTCCCGGTTTCGTTGCTGCCCGTCATTGGGCGAAATCATGACAACGCGCTTTTCGTTTTCGTTCGCTCAGTGTTTGCCGCGGGCTTCTGTTTGCCGCGGTGACCCCGCCTCCGTTGCGGCCGCCCTGGCCTGGAAAGTCGGCGCTGGCACTACGGCGAGCATTGCCGATGGTCTCAGTCGCGGCCGCTCGCGCTGCGAACGGAGCGCCGGGCTGAATCATTTTTCACGGCGTATGGGCGATGCCTGAGTTGAAGACCACCGTTTGCCCTTCCTGCCGGGCGCCGATGGAGTTGCATCATTTTGAGCGCAGGATCAATGGCGACATCGAACTTGATCTGTGCTTTGCTTGCCAGGGAATCTGGTTTGACGAATATGAGAGCCCGCGACTCGCTCCTGCCGGCGTGATCGAACTCTTCAAGCTGATTCACCAGCATCGCAACGATCAGCGGCTGCCGCTGGCCAGCCCCCTGAATTGTCCGCGCTGCAGCGAAGCTTTACTCGCGTTGCAGGATCGCGTCATAAGCGGCTTGTTCAATTATCAGCGCTGCGGTCAGCACGGCCGCTTCATCACGTTCTCCCAGTTCATGATCGAAAAAGGATTTGTGCGTCAGTTGAACGGCGCCGAACTGAACGAACTCAAGGCCCGAATCGGGGTCGTGCGTTGCACCGGTTGCGGCGCTCCTGTCGATATTCGTCGCGATAGCGCCTGCCGGCATTGTCGTGCACCCATCGCGATTCTTGATCCGCGCGCGGTCGAAGACGCGCTGGCGGGGTATCAGCAGGCGGCAATGAAACATCAGGCGCCAACTGACCCGGCGGCACTGGCCGAAGCGATACTGGCCAGTGAGCGCGAACGCAATCAGCGTCGAGGCGAGCGCGCCAGCGTAGTAACTGCAGATGTCGGCGATCTATTGCTCGACGGGGTGGCCATGGTCTGGGGCATGCTGAAACGATGAAGCCGGAAATCACTGGAATCGTTCTCGCGGGCGGGCTGGGTCGACGCATGGGAGGTGTCGACAAGGGTCTGCAGGACTTGAACGGCCGCCCGATGGTGCAATGGGTTCTGGATCGTTTGGCGCCGCAGGTGGATGCCGTCTGGATCAACGCCAACCAGAATCTTGGCCGCTATGGCGAATTCGGCTACCGCGTGTTGCCCGACAGGATTCCCGATTTCGCCGGACCCCTGGCGGGATTGCATGCGGCGCTGAGCGTGGCGGGCAGTCCCTTGCTGGCAACGGTGCCGTGTGACTCGCCCTTTTTGCCATCCGATCTCGTGAGCCGGCTGCTGGAAGCGCTGACAGCGGAAAATGCCGAGCTCGCCGTGGCTCGAACCGGTACGCGGGTGCACCGGGCGTTTTGTCTGGTGCGCCGCGAGTTGCTGCCACGACTGGAGACCTTTCTCGCTTCGGGCGAACGCAGGGTCGGACTTTGGCATGCCTCGCTGAATCTAGTCGAAGTCAGCTTCGACGATCAGGCCGAAAGTTTCGGCAATATCAACACCATTGCGGAGTTGCACGCGCTTCGGCACACTGAGTGATGGCGGGGAAAGATCCGGAATCTGCTGCCGTCGAGACGGCTGCGTCATTTCGAGCGACCCGGCGACGACAGCGGCCCATCATGGCAACACGCATGCGGTTCGTCGCAGTGAATAATACGGCTTAGTCGTTTGGCACAGAGTGTGATTCAATAAGCCCAACCGACGCCCTGATTTTGATATCGAAGGAGTGCAACATGGATTGGACATTGACGCGTGCGAGTCTCGGTGGCATCGTGGGCCGCCTCGGGTTTTGCCTCCTCCTGCTGGGCGGCGCGTTTCCCGCACACGCGGCGCCATCACTTGAATTCAAGCCTCTGGCCACGGATTCGGGCAAGCGATTTGCGACAGTCTGGCGTGTTCGTGGCGATGTCACGGCATCGACCCGGGATGGCGCCAATAGCAGAAAATTGAGCGAGGGCGACGCGGTATTTGTCGGCGAACGACTGCGCGCAGCGCAGCAGGCAGAAGCCGTGCTCAAAACCGAAGATGCGGGTGCCATTGCGATTCGTCCCAGCACGGAGTTCGTCGCGGAACGATTCGCCGCCGAAGACAAGCCGACCGACAGCTTCACCATGCGTCTCCTCACCGGTTCCCTGCGGGTAATCAGCGGCTGGATCGCGCGTACCAACCGATCGGGGCACACGATCGTTACCGCTTCGGCGACCATCGGCATCCGCGGCACGGACCACGAGCCCTATGTGTTGTCCGCTGAACTGGCCAGAGCAACCAATAACCCGGCGGGGACGTATGACAAGGTCAACCGTGGCGGGACAACCATGGAAGTCGGCGAAAACAAGCTCGATATTGATCCGGGCAAGGTCGGTTTCGTGCGCGCTTCCTCGGGTGTCCGAGAGCGTGCGCTGATGACGATTCTGCTGCCCGTGTTGCTGGACAAGGTGCCGAGTTTCTATGTGCCGGGCGAGTTCGACGCCGAGCTCGATCGTTATTCCGCGACGGCGGACCAGGACAGCCTGCAGCAACTCGAACTCAAGCGCAAGGCGCCCGCGGCACCCAAGGCCGCCGCCTGTGTGCCGACAACGATCGCCAAGACCTGGCTCAAACAACTGGATGGCGCCATTGCCCGCAATGATGCGCCGACGATTATCGCCATGTTTGCCGACGATGCAGCGGTTCGCGCCACCGTGCGCGACAAGGACGGCAAGATGACCAGTATCGATCTGGGACGTGAGGAACTGGTGCAGAGCACGCTTGCTGCAATGAAGTCGCTCAAGGGCTACAAGCAGCGTCGGGTTTGGACCGAGGGCAAGTCGGCCGATCTTTCGCCCGGCGCCGGCTGTGACCGGATCAACCTGAGATCGGTGGTGGTCGAGCAGGGACGGCTGGCCGACAAGCCGTATAGATTCGAGTCGCTGGAAGAGTACCTTCTCGAGAAGCGCGCCGGAAAATGGCTTGCGATCAAGGCGGAAACGACCCAGCAGTAGTGGCTACAAACGGCTGAAAGAGCTGGCTGGAGCGGGTGAAGGGAGTCGAACCCTCTTCATCAGCTTGGGAAGCTGAGGTAATGCCGTTATACGACACCCGCGTCGGTGGTGGATTCTAGCAGCCTCGCGGGTCGTCAGCATCGACCCGGCAGGGTGGCAGCGTGCCGGCGCTACATCAGAACGATGTCGAACTGCTCCTGGGTGTAGCCGCTTTCCGCATGCAGGGAAATCGGCAGGCCGATGAATTCGGAAAGCATGGCCAGTCCCTGCGACTCTTCCTCGAGAAACAGATCGATCACCGCCGGCGAGGCCAGCACGCGCATCTCGCGCGCCGTGAACTGACGGGCTTCGCGCAGCAGTTCGCGCAAGACTTCGTAACACACCGTCTGCGCCGTCTTCACCTCGCCGCGACCGCCGCAGGTGGGGCAGGGTTCGCACAGCACATGGGCGAGGCTTTCCCGGGTGCGCTTGCGCGTCATCTCGATCAAGCCAAGCTGAGTAAAGTCGGATACGGTAACGCGCGTGTGGTCGCGTGACAGCGCTTTGTTGAACTCGGCAAGAACGGCGGCCTTGTGTTCTTCATCTTCCATGTCGATGAAGTCGGCAATGATGATGCCACCCAGATTGCGCAACCTGAGCTGGCGCGCAATGGCCTGCGCCGCTTCAAGATTGGTCTTGAAGATGGTGTCGTCGAAATTGCGCGCGCCGACATAGCCGCCGGTGTTGACGTCCACCGTGGTCATGGCCTCGGTCTGGTCAAATATCAGATAGCCGCCGGACTTGAGATCAACGCGGCGCGCCAGCGCTTTCTGGATTTCTTCCTCGACGTTGTGCAACTCGAACAGCGGTCGGTCGCCGGTATAGTGAAGCAGGCGGTCATTGACCTGAGGCACATATTCTTTGGCGAAGCTTTGCAGTTTCTGGAAGTTTTCGCGCGAGTCGATCAGGACGCCCGTGGTTTCATTGCTCACCAGATCACGCAGCACTCGCTGCGCAAGCGTCAGGTCGTGATGCAGCTGCATTGGTGGCAGCGCACCCACGCTGCGACTCTTGATCTCGGCCCAGATGCGGCGCAAGTAGGCGATGTCGGCCGCCAGTTCGTCATCGCCGGCATCGGCGGCGACTGTACGCAGAATGTAGCCGCCGGGCTGGTCCGCCGGCAACAGCGCTTGCACGCGGGCGCGCAGATTTTCTCGCGCGGCATCGTCCCCGATGCGCTGCGAGATGCCGATATGGTTGTCCTGAGGCAGATGCACCAGCAAGCGGCCGGCGATGGAGATTTGCGTGGTCAGGCGCGCACCCTTGGTCCCCAGCGGGTCTTTTTGCACCTGCACCATCAGCGACTGTCCTTCGCTGAGGATGCGCTCGATCGGGCGCGCTTCCTGGTTGCCGTTACCGTTGCTGCCGTTGCGCTCGCCCCAGATGTCGGCCACGTGCAAAAACGCCGTGCGTTCCAGTCCGATTTCGATGAACGCCGATTGCATGCCGGGAAGCACTCGTACCACGCGACCAAGATAGACGTTGCCGACGATGCCGCGGCCGTCGGTGCGCTCAATGTGCAACTCCTGCACCGCGCCTTGTTGCAACAAGGCGACGCGGGTTTCCTGCGGCGTGAAATTGATCAGGAATTGTTCATTCATCGCGCCAAGCCCGGGCGTTCAACTGTTTCATGGGGCAATCGCCATTGTGGGTACGCCAAATGCGGCTGCCGCTGTTGTTGCCGATGCGTAGCTGCACTGAATCGATGACGAGATCACAAGCGATACCCGAATTCGCGCAACAGCAGTGCGGTTTCGCATAGCGGCAGACCGACGATGCCGGAATGCGAGCCATGAATCTCCTCGATGAACGCCGCCGCGCGCCCCTGTATGCCATAGGCGCCGGCTTTGTCCATCGGCTCGCCGCTGCGGACATAGTGACGAATCTCATCCGCGGAGAGCGTGCGAAATCGAACTTCACTCACCGACAGACGGTGTTCCAGGCGATCACCGCAGCCCACGGCAATCGCAGTCAGTACGCGATGGCTGCGGCCGGAAAGCTTGCTCAGAATCATTTCGGCGTCGGCTTCGTCGCGTGGCTTGCCGATGATTTCGCCGTCAAGATCAAGCGTGGTATCGGCCGCCAGCACCGGACGAACGACCAGCGGTCGTTGCGTGACGAGGCCGACGCCAAATGCCGCCTTCGCCCTTGCGACACGCTGAACATAGGTTTCGGGTGTTTCGCCGGGCAGCCACGCTTCGTTGACTTCCTCGTCTTCGCGCGGCACGGTGCGAAACAGCAACAAGTCGAAGCGCACCCCGATCTGGGTCAACAATTCGCGTCGGCGCGGGCTTCTGGAGGAGAGATAGATACGCGGATCGATCATGATTCAGGACTCGGCAAGCTGGAAATTTTCGAGCATAGCTTCAGGCCCGATGATACGGGTGGCCCTTTATCACACTGGCCGCGCGATACAGCGCTTCGGCCAGAATCACGCGGACCAGGGCATGGGGCAGCGTCAGGTTGGAAAGACGCAGAGTCTCGTCGGCGCTGGCCCGGATTCGGGGATCCAGTCCATCGGGGCCGCCAATGAGAAACGCAACATCCTTGCCGCCGGCCATCCATTTTGCCAGGCGCTCGGCGAGCTGCAGGGTGGTCGGCGCGTCACCGCGTTCATCGAGCGCGATGCGTCGGCAAGCGGACGGAAGCTGCGAGTCAATGCGCGCGGCTTCAAGCGACATCATGATCTCGGCCGACTTGCCCAGATTGCGTGACTCCGGCTTGATCTCCAGCAGTTCGAGTGGCAATTCGCGCGGCATCCGTTTCGCGTACTCCATCCAGCCGGCTTGCACCCATTCCGGAGGCCGCAGCGATACTGCCGCGACAATCAGCTTCATTCGTCGGGCAGGGTGCCGGCCGGAGATTTTTTGGCGCGCTTGGGCACGACCTTCCACAATTCTTCAAGATTGTAATAGCTGCGCACAACGGGCTGCATGACATGCACGACGATGTCGCCGAGGTCGACCAGCACCCATTCACCACTCTCCTCGCCCTCAATGCCGATCACCTGGGCGCCCGCTTCCTTGGCCTTGTCATGCACGTTGCGCGCCAGGGATTTGACGTGTCGATTGGAGTCGCCGGTGGCGATGATGACCCGGTCGAACAGTTGCGAGATCTTGGTGGTATTGATCACCTCAATATCCTTGGCCTTGATGTCTTCCAGGGCGGTGACGGCGATTTTTTGCAGTTTTCTAATGTCCATGCGGAGTCCGGTAGATCTGATGTTCGTCAATATAGTCGACAACCGCGTCGGGAACCAGATAGCGGATGCTGAGGCCATCCGATAGCCGGCGCCGTATCGCGGTGGCGGAAATTTCGAGGGAAGTAATGGCGAAGGCAACGATGCTCCCCGCCGCAGCGCCGCTGATCGCGGCCGAATCGCCTTTACGCGCGGAATATTCGCGGTCGAGCGCCGTATCGCCAGCGCCGACTTTGAGCGTATGCCCGGGTCGCGTTGCGACGCCAATATGCGCGAGCTCGAACAGATCGCGCCAGCGGTGCCAAGTTTCCAGCCGCGCGAAAGCATCAGCGCCCATCAACAAGACCAGGGGACGCCGCGGGCCGTGTTGCTGGCGCTGGCGTTCGAGGGTGTCGACGGTGTAGCTCGGCCCCGCCGCGTTGGCCGAATTCCGCACTTCCGACGCATCAACGCTGTAGCCGGGCGCATCGGCCAGTGCGCGTTCCACCATCGCCAGGCGATGTTCGGGGGAGCAGTCCGGCGCATTGCGCAGAGGCGGATTACCCGCCGGAATGAAGCGCACTTCGTCCAGACCGAGCGTTTCGCGGGCTTCCATGGCCAGGCGCAGGTGCGCGATGTGCAACGGATCGAAAGTGCCGCCGAACAGGCCGAGGGCTTTTCCCTGGCGACTATTCATCGGGCTTTTCCGGCGAACCGAATACGTCGCGATAGGACAGATAGACGCTGGCGACCATGGTCGGCGCGAGAATGAAGATCAGCATCATGCGCAGCATTACGGACAGGACGGTGAGCAGCGCCGGTGAGATCAGTCCCGCGATGATGAGGATCAGGCCCGGTATCACGCCGCCGACCAGGATCAGGGTCAGCCCATACATGACAAACGCGCGCCAGTTGCGCCAGCTGGCGACAAAGCTGAAAAATAGCGATTTGCCTGCGCTGACGCCATTCCATGCCGTCAGCAAAGGGGCGAACCAGAAGGCCATCAGCAGCGGCGAGGCCATCAGAAGTATCACCGCCATGTCGTTGATGAGCGCCAGGGTTTCTTCTTCGGAGAGTCCGTCACGAATATTGATGGGCTCGCCCAAGGCAAATCCGGCCAGCACCAGCAAACTCGAGCCAAGCAGATGCAAACCGCCCAGACGCGCCAATCCGTCGCGCTGGGCGCCAATGCCTTCAATCAGGGTCTCGCTGGTAAAGATCTGGCCGCGTTCAATGGCGCGGCAACCATTGGCCAGCATCACGGTGAGCGTCGGCAGCAGCAAGGGAAGCAGGAACGGTCCGATCTTCGGGATCATGTTCACCACGATGACCGTCAGCAGATAGGCGAAGGTGATCGCGGTGGCCAGTGGTGGATGGCGACGAAACAGCGCGAATCCAGCCACCAGCCAGAATACGCCGTGGCGGGCGGGAAGGCGACGGGCATCCATCAGTCTGCGCTTTCCGGCATGGCGGGAAAGGCCGGCAGCGACGGCGCGTCGAACGCGATATCGCCTTCCGGATCGGGGGTGCCGCTTGCCGCCAGACCGGCAAAATCAAATAATCTGGCATCCAGCAGATGGGAGGGCACCACGTTGCTCAGGCTGCGGAACATGGTTTCGATTCGCCCCGGAAAGCGGCGTTCCCAGTCCTGCAGCATCTGCTTGATCTGCTGGCGTTGCAGGTTGGGCTGGGAGCCGCACAGGTTGCACGGAATGATGGGAAAGGCGCGGACCTCGGCCCAGGCTTCGAGATCGCTCTCACGGCAGTAGGCCAGCGGCCGGATCACAATATTGCGGCCATCGTCCGAGACCAGTTTTGGGGGCATGGATTTGAGCTTGCCGCCGAAGAACATGTTGAGCAGCAGCGTTTGCAGGATGTCGTCGCGATGATGGCCGAGCGCGATCTTGGTCGCGCCCAGTTCGCCTGCGACGCGGTACAGCACGCCGCGGCGCAGGCGCGAGCAGAGCGAGCAGGTTGTCTTGCCTTCCGGAATCACGCGCTTGACGATGGAATAGGTGTCTTCGTTTTCGATATGAAATGGCACGCCGATTCCGGACAAATAGTCGGGCAGTACCTCGGCGGGAAAGCCGGGCTGTTTCTGGTCCAGGTTGACCGCGACGATGTCGAATTCGATGGGCGCATGCTCGCGCAGGAACAGCAACAGGTCGAGCAAGGCAAAGGAGTCCTTGCCGCCTGACAGGCAGACCATGACTTTGTCGCCCGCTTCAATCATGTTGAAGTCGGCAATGGCCTGGCCGACCTCGCGGCGCAGGCGTTTGGCCAGCTTGTTGGATTCGAACGCGGCTTTTTGTGCCTGGCGTGCGGTGGGAGCGGGGTTCAGCGCGATGTTCATAAGTAAGCGGTACGTCCGCCATCGACGTTGATCACCTGCCCGGTGATATAGGGTGCGTCGAAGACAAGAAACTTCACCGTACGCGCGATGTCCGTCGGTGAGCCGACACTCTTCAGCAAGGTGTGATCAATGATGGCGGCGCGCTCCGAGGGCGAAAAATCACCCTGGCTTTGCGGCCATTCGATGGCCCCCGGCGCCACCGCATTGACCCGCACGCGCGGCCCGAGCTCCAGCGCCAGCGCGCGAGTCAGCCCGAGCAGGCCGGCTTTTGCCGCGCAGTACAACGGGTAACCCTTCAAAGGACGTTCGGCATGAACATCGGTGATATTGATGATGCAACCACCGCTGCGTTCAAGATGGGGCGCCGCGGCCTGGGCCAGAAACAGGGGCGCCTTGAGATTGGAACCGATCAAGTCGTCCCATGCCGCCGTGTCGACAGCGCCGACTTTTGTGGCATAGAACGCAGAGGCATTGTTGACCAGCGCGTCGAGCCGACCGAACCGCGCCACAACGTCTGCCACGAGTTGCGGCAGCGCTGCCGTGTCCAGCAGATCGGCAGCAAAGCTCGCGGCCGAATTCGGGCGCGTCGCGTTCAGCGTTGCCGCCAGCGCTTCCGCCTCCGCTGCCGACGAGCGATAGTGGATGGCCACGCAGGCGCCCGCCGCGTGCAAGCCGCGCGCAATCTCGGCGCCGATGCGACGGGCAGCGCCTGTCACCAGGACGACGGGGGCGGTGGAATCATGACTCATGCCGGAAGTATACCGGCGAGAACCCGAGCCGCCGCGGCAAAGCCAAAACTTGCGGTGACCGTCACCGATGAACCGTAGCCGGCGCAATTCAGACCCGCCGCCGGGTCCAGAGGCGGGCCGGAGCTTTCGTCAATCGCGCAGGCATCGTGCACGGCGCCATCATCTTGCCCGGCAGGAAGGGGGCGGTGCAGTTGTTCCGGCGAAAACACGCAGGCGACACCAAATGACCGCTTCGGATCGCGCGGAAAGTCGTAGGCCTTGCGCAGTCGCGCGCGCACTTTCGAGGCCAGTGCATCCTGCGTGGTGCGCGAAAGATCGACCACCTCGATACGCGTCGGATCGGTGCGCCCGCCCGCGCCGCCGGTGGTGACGACGGCAACGCGCATGTGCCGGCAATGGGCGATCAGGGCCGCCTTGGCGCGCACATTGTCGATCGCGTCGATCACCGCGTCGCAGGGCGGAATCAGCGCTGCAACATTGGCTTCGTCGACAAACTCTTCGACCAGATTGACCGTGCAGGCCGGATTGATGGCGAGGATGCGTTGTTTCATGGCGACGACCTTGGCCTCACCCAGCGTGGTTTCCAGCGCATGAATCTGGCGATTCAGGTTGGATTCGGCAAGGTGGTCGAGATCGATCAGCGTCAATGCTCCGATCCCTGAACGTGCCAGCGCCTCGGCCGCCCACGACCCGACACCGCCGATGCCCACGACCGTCACATGCGCCCGCGCGGCGCGCAACAGGGCCCCCGGACCATACAGGCGTTCAATGCCGCCGAAGCGGCGAGTGGTGTCAGGGACGGAAGTCACGAAGCAAATTGAACGGAGGCTTGTCGCATGGCACGGCTATACCAACTTGTCCAGTGATTGCCCTATCGCATCATTCGTGATGACTGGCGCAGGGCAGGCAGGACAGCTTCCCACATCCAGAACGAGGCCTCAAGCGGCGGGTGAGCGAAGGGCAAAACAAAACGGGGGTTCCGAAGAACCCCCGCTCTGAGTGTGGTGGCCAGGGACAGAATCGAACTGTCGACACACGGATTTTCAGTCCGTTGCTCTACCAACTGAGCTACCTAGCCGGAAAGGCTGCGGATTATAGGCTCTCGGCGCTTGGGCGTCAAAGGCACTTGCGTGCCCGACGTCTGAAGGGGTTATTCAGTGGTCGCTGCGCGGCTTGTTGCACTGCACTCCGAGTCAACCTGGCGCCACGCCTGCTGCTGGTTTGCGGCCTCAAGGCGCGATGAATGGTGGTATCGCGGTATCAGTCCGGAACACTGCATGGGCATGGACGCCTTCCTGTACCGGGTCCAATAGGACAACCGAAACCGTACGGCGCGATCTGTCATGCCGCCGACCTTGTCGGAAATCCAGATGAATATCAGCAGGCGACGGCGGCCTGGGCGGGGATCGCATGCGCCAGGTGTTGTAAGACTTTCGTAAGTACCAGCAACTATAGTTGCCTCGGCTAAAGTCCCGAATAGTGTCAGCAGAACGCGCGGTTCGGGTCCGAAACTATTAATAACTCTAGGAGGGGAAAATGGATAAGAGCGCTTCGGCCTACTGGTCGGCAACGCTAGGCCTGCTGACCAAGATTTTGATAGTCTGGTTTCTGGTCTCGTTTGGTGCCGGCATTCTGTTTGCAGACATGCTGAATGGAATCCATCTCGGCGGTTACCCGCTCGGGTTCTGGTTCGCACAGCAAGGATCGATGTACATCTTCGTCGTGCTGATTTTCTGGTACGGCAAGAAGATGGGCGAAATCGATCGCGAATTCGACGTTCACGAAGAATAAGGGGCCACACATGGATCTGCAAACTACGATTTATCTGGTGGTCGGCGCGACATTCGCGCTCTACATCGGCATCGCCATCTGGGCGCGTGCCGGTTCCACCAGCGAGTTCTACGCCGCGGGCGGGCAAGTGCCTCCGGTCATGAACGGCATGGCAACCGCCGCGGACTGGATGTCGGCGGCTTCCTTCATCTCGATGGCCGGCCTGATCTCCAACATGGGCTACGGCGGCGGTCTGTTCCTGATGGGCTGGACCGGCGGCTACGTGCTTCTGGCGATGTTGCTGGCACCCTACTTGCGCAAGTTCGGCAAGTTCACGGTGCCGCAGTTCATCGGTGACCGCTTCTATTCGAAGTCGGCCTCCACCGTTGCCGTGCTCTGCCTGCTGGTCGCATCGCTGACCTACATCATTGGGCAGATGACGGGCGTCGGTGTGGCGTTCTCGCGCTTCCTCGGCGTGTCGTCTGAAATCGGCATCTACGTCGGTATGGGCATCGTATTCATGTATGCCGTGTTCGGCGGCATGAAGGGCATTACCTATACCCAGGTCGCCCAGTACATCGTGCTGATTCTGGCTTACATCATTCCGGCCATATTCATCTCGATCCAGCTGACCGGCAACCCGATTCCGCAACTGGGCCTGGGTTCCAACCTCATCGGCCAGGACATTTCCATGCTTTCCAAACTGGACAGCGTGGTGACCGATCTGGGCTTCGGCAAGTACACGACCACGACAGCCGGCAGCACGCTGAACATGTTCGTCTACACCATGTCGCTGATGATCGGCACCGCCGGTCTGCCGCACGTGATCATGCGCTTCTTCACCGTGCCTTCGGTTGCTGCCGCACGCAGCTCGGCTGGCTGGGCGCTGGTTTTCATCGCGATTCTGTACACGACGGCGCCTGCCGTTGCCGCGATGGCCAAGACCAATCTGATCCGCACCATCACACCGGGTGTCGTGATGCAGAGCGCCGATCCGTATGCCGCCGACTCGCAGATTCAGTACGAGCAGCGTCCGGACTGGATGAAGCGCTGGGAAAAGACCGGCCTGCTCAAGTTTGAGGACAAGAACGGCGACGGTCGCATCCAGTACTACAACGACAAGACCAAGAACGCCGACACCGCCAAGAAATTCGAAGCGGCTGGCTGGAAAGGCAACGAACTGTCGGTCAACGCCGACATCATCGTGCTGGCCAACCCCGAAATCGCGCTGCTGCCCAACTGGGTGATCGCGTTGGTGGCGGCGGGTGGCTTGGCTGCTGCGTTGTCAACGGCGGCTGGCTTGCTGATGGCGATTTCCTCGGCCATCTCGCACGATCTGGTCAAGGGCGTGTTTGCGCCTGATATCAGCGAGAAGGGCGAGTTGATGACCGGCAAGATCGCGATGGCTGTCTCGATCGTGGTAGCCGGCTATCTCGGCTTGAACCCGCCAGGGTTCGCGGCGGGTACCGTGGCACTGGCCTTCGGTATTGCGGCCAGTTCGCTGTTCCCGGCAATCATGATGGGTATTTTCTCCAAGAAGATGAACAAGGAAGGCGCCATCGCCGGCATGCTGGCGGGTCTCTTCATCACCCTGTTCTACGTGTTCGCACACAAGGGCCTGTTCTTCATCAAGGGCACCGACTACCTGCCGGTGATCGGCGGCGCCAACAGCTTCTTCGGCATCACGCCGGAAGCCTTCGGTGCCATCGGCGCCCTGGTTAACTTTGCCGTGGCATTCGCCGTGGATAAGGTGACCAAGGAGCCGCCCGAGCATATCCAGGCCATGGTGGAAGCCGTACGTATTCCGCGTGGTTCCAAGGCTGTGGATGGTGCGCACTAAGCTGTACTGAGGGGCTCGTCCCCGACTGCCGCGCGGCGTGTCCGCCGGCAGCCTGTTTCCCCGGCCTCGCTGGTTATTCCGGCGGGGCCGTTTTGTTTCCGGGTGGACTACACTGTGTCGCCCGGTAGCGCAGAGAGGATTGCAGATGGTTTTTAATGTCAGTGTTGCCATTTCCTGGATCTTGTTTCTGGCACTTTTCCCGATCACGTTTTTCTGGTTGCGGCGCGCCTGGAGAATTGTTTATCGACGTGATTTCTCCGAAGTCGCGCTCAAACGCGGAGAGCCGCCATCGAATCCGCAGAAATATGCTCCCTATGCCGCGGCGATCAATTTGATCGGCGGGGCGATCATCGTCGGGGTGATACTCGGCATCGTTTCCGGTCAGATGGCCTACGAAACCTGGTCGGCGATCGCCGGATCAACCATCTGGATGAAGTTCATTTTCGATTTCATCCTGAGCCGGCAGGCACATTTTGTCCTGCAGGCCAGCAAAAAGCCCGCTGCCGCGGGCTCGAAGAAAAAATAGGGCGTTACGTCCAGTCGCGGTATTGAAACGGGTGTCCGCTAGAGCTGGTAGTTCATCTTGATCCGCTGCTGCAGCTTTTTCGCCTGACGGAAGGCCTCCTTGAGGATGCGTCGATCGAGCTGGTTCAGGCGACCGATGAAGATGCGATTGTCCCCGGGCCTGCCCTGGCCGACTTCCAGGTGCTGGTGGCGCAGACGCAGCAACTGGATGAAATTGAAGGCGTCGATCAGCGCTTCGACCTCGTCTCCGGCAGCGCCCTTGAGTTTTGCCGTGCGGCGCAGCCGCTTTACCGTTGAGGCGGCATCGACGCCATGGGCCAGCGCCAGCACGCGCGCCGAGTCGACAAACAGGCGCGCCCCGGATTTTTTCAGGTCGATGAAGGCATTGCCTTGCTCGTCGGATTCGACCACGAAATCGCGGATCATTCCCAGTGGCGGAGTCGCCGTCAGCGCGTTGGCGGCGAGCATGCGCTGAAAGGCCGAATCCGGAACGCTTAACTCGAACAAGTGCTTGTGCATCCGCTGCGCCAACTCACGTGCGCCGTGAAGTGGGCGGAAATCGAAAAATATCGTGGCGTTGAGCAAAGCCTTCGGTTGCGGGCTCGCTATCCAGCCCGAGAATTTTGCCTTCCATTCGTCCAGCGTCAGGCACCATTCCGGATTGCTGGCCATGATGTTGCCTTTGCATAGCGGGAAGCCGCAACGGTCGAGATCGATGGTGACTTCCTTGGCAAACGCCAGCAGTCGCGCGCGGGCAGCCGTAATATCGCCGTCGACCGGCTTGACGAACACGATGCCGTTGTCCTGATCGGTGTACAGTGTCTGCTCTTCGCGACCCTCCGAACCGAAGGCGAGCCAGCTCCACTCGATGTCGTCCAGTTCGTGCCGGCGCAGGCTGAAGGCAAGAACGCGTTCGGTGACTGCGTCGTTGAGGGCCGAGATGAATTGGGTCAGCTGCTCCGCTCCCACTCCCTGCGCCAGCATGTTGAAGGCGGATTGCTGTACGTCGTGCAATGCCATTTTCAGAGCGTCGATGGACTCAGCCGATTCAATGGCACGTCGTACCTGGCCCAGGTTCACCCGTTGCAGGGCGAACAGATCCCGCTCCGAGATGATGCCCGAGAGTCGCCCTGCTTCGTCGACCAGCAACAAGTGGCGAATACCGCGGGACGCCATGGCGAACATGGCGTCATAGGCGCTCGCCGAATCGGGCAGCGTCGCTGGTTCGATCGACATGACATCGGTGATGGGATTTTCCAGAGGCGCTCGACCCAGCACGATGCGGCGCACCACATCCGACTGGGTCATCAGGCCGATCGGCGCACCGTGCGCGTCGATGACAATCACGGAGCCGACTTTGTGTTCGCCCATGGTCTCGACCGCTTGCTGAATGCTCGCGGTGGAAGTGACGGATATCGGCGCGCGCTTGATCAGGGCGTGGAGTGGCGTATTCAGCGATTGCTGTTCGCTGGCCTGTTGCGCAAAGTAGGCCTGCAGCTGCTGCCGGGACTGGTTGACCAGAGTCGCCAGGTAGCCGCTGCAATAGCGGCTGAATTCCGGGCTGATCGTCATCAGTCGGTGAAAACTCGCGGCCGGCAGCAAGTAGACCTCGAGTTCGGTGACGGCCGTATAGATGTTCGCCGAAACGCGGTATCCGGACAGGGCGCCAATCGGAAAGCACTCCCCTACCGAGAGTGTCAGATCGACATCGCCCTTGGCATCGGCATCCGAGGCCTGCACCCTGCCTCGCGTCACGATGAACATCGACTGCGGCTCGCCCTTTTCCGGCGATATCAACACAGTCTTGGCGGGAAATTTGGCCGACGTGAGCTGGCTGTCGAGATAGCTCAGCGCCTCGGGTTCGAAGCGGTCGAACGGCGGGTAGCGGCGGAGATTCTCGGAAGGGAGCGGGGTCGTCATCGGGTTCGGGCAACTCAGAGTGGCGAAGCCCTATTTTAAATGACCCGGCGGGTGCGGCGCCGATGTCGTCGGGAGAGCGCGCCAGGGCCCGGTCGTCTCGAGCTTGGCCTCAGACACATGTCAGCATGTTGGTTTGGCAGTAGACGCCGCGCAGATAGGCCAAGCCGATCCAGAGCCAGAACAAAAGAAAGCCCGCTGCATAGGGCAGGTGCCGGTCCAGGATTTGTGGGGGGGAAATCCAGCGTACAGCTTTCAGCACCGGCGCCGTGAGAATGACGAATACTCGATAGACGGTGTTGTCGTGCCGGCGATGTCCCGTCAGCAGCGCCAGAACCCCGCGACCGAGCAGGCACCATAGCGCAATCTCGGCCAAGGCCCGCAACGCGGAAAGAATCAGCAGCTCAGGGTGGCTCATGGTATGTTTCTGGTCCCTTTGTCGGGTCGGCCGAACTCATGAAATTCGACTACTGGCGGCATTATGCCCGGGGCTGGGTTTTCCATTTCCTCGGTCTGGAAGATCGTGCCGTCGCGGCTTACCGTGTTGCCTTTCTTTTGGACCCGCTGGATGCCAGGTCGGCACGGAATCTGGCGGCCATTGCCGCGGCACGGCAACAGTTCGACCAGGCAGAAAAATGGTTCGAGTCCGTGCTGAAGCTGACGCCGGATGATGGCGCCAGTTGGTTCAACCTCGGATTTGTGCGCGAGCGCGCAGAACGACCGGCGCAGGCAATCGGTGCGTTCCGTGAAGCCGTGCGTCTGGTGCCGGGTCAGGATCGGGCATGGTATGGCATGGGACTCGCCCATGCGCGCTTGGGCCAGCATGCCGAGGCGGCGGCGGCACTGGAAAGCGCGGTGGCTTTGCAACCCATGAATGGCGAGGGCTACTATCAATTGGGCATGGCCTATCATCATGCCAAGCGCCCCGAGGAGGTAGGCCGCATCGTCAGGCGTCTGGTCGAATTCGAGCCCAAGCGGGCGAGGAAACTCGCGCAAGACACCGAGCGCGCCGATCTGCTGGAACTCATTCCCGCACTTCCATTCTGAGCGCAAAGGTTCCAAATGCCGCGCTCGGCATGGCGTAAAAGTCGGCGCTGGCGGGACGCCGATGCGCGGCCCGATGCGGCAATCGGCCAAAAAAAACCGGTCCGTGGACAACCACGAACCGGGTCAACTCGGGCGGGTATTCTCCCTTTGCCCTTCTTCTCCTCCTCCAACAGCTTTCTTAGCGAGCCCTGATTCCTGACGAAATAGATGTATCGAAACTTGGATAGCGCACGTGGTCGACCATATCCTGAATCTCCCTGCTCGGCGCCGGCGAGATCAGGCTGCCGATGATGACACCGAGGAAGCCTGCCGGAATGCCGAAGGTGCCGGATGCGATCGGGTTGATGTCCCACCATTTCGGCGCATTGACGCCGAAGAAGGGATAGGTCAGGTACATATAATAAGCGCAAACGCCCAATCCCAGACTCATGCCGAGCACCGCCCCCAGCCAGTTCGCCCGTTTCCAGAAGATGCCTGCCACCAGCGCCGGGAAAAACCCCGAGGCCGCCAGCGAAAAGGCGGCGCCGACCAGGAACAGGATGTTGCCCGGTTTCAGGCTGGTGACGTAGGCCGCCAGCAGGGCGACGGCGAGCAGCAGTCCCTTCGATACGGCGAGACGCCGCATCGTCGATGCGTGCGGGTCGATCATCTTGTAGTACAGGTCGTGCGACATGGCGTTGGCTATCGTCAGCAGCAGGCCGTCGGCCGCCGACAGCGCCGCGGCAAGACCGCCGGCAGCCACCAAGCCCGAGATCACATAGGGCAAGCCGGCGATCTCGGGAGTTGCCAGAACAATCAGATCGCCGCCAATGACGATTTCGGCCAGTTGCACGATGCCGTCCTTGTTGATGTCGGCGATGTTCATCAGCGTCTTGTCAACCGCGGCCCAGTTGCTGACCCAGGCCGGTAGCGAGCTGAAACTCGATCCCACCAGCTGGCTATACACCTCGAACTTGGCCAGGATGGCCAGCGCCGGCGCAGTAACGTAGAGCAGGAATATGAAAAACATCGACCAGAACACCGAAACGCGCGCCTCCTGAACTGAGGGCGTCGTGTAGTAACGCATCAGGATATGCGGCAGCGCCGCCGTTCCGATCATCAGGCAGGCGACCAGGGCGAGAAAGTTCTTTTTGGCGATCGCGCGATTTGCCTCGACCTCTTCCGGCGTCTCACCACTGACGGCGAAGGCTTCGGCATGGGGCTTGATGGGTGCGGCGCGGTCGACCATCGCGGCTTCCGCCGTCCATTCCTCTCTTGCCGCTTCGACGCTGCGTGGAAACTCCCTGACCGTCCGTTCGGCGGCATCGACCGTTCTCGGGTCGGCCATGGGCGAAGCCTGCAGCCTGGCTGCGTCGTCAATGAGTTTTTCCTTTTCGACGGCGAGGAAGCGCGCGCCGTCGGCGGCCAGGCCTTTCAGCTTCGCGTCGGCCTCCGCGGCATGCTGGCGAAATATTGCACGCACCGATTCCTCACGGGCACCTTTGACCGTCGTCTTGTCGTTCAACTCGATCTCCAGGGCCGTGACCTTGGGCAGGGCCGAGGTATAGGCGGCGATTTGCGGAATCGGCACACCGGTATGTTTCACCGCCAGCCACACCACCGGGATCATGTAGGCCGTGATCAGGATGATGTACTGGGCGACCTGGGTCCAGGTCACCGCCTTCATGCCGCCGAGGAAGGAGCACACCAGAATTCCGGAAAGCCCGACGAAAACCCCGACCTGGAATTCGAGGCCGGTAAAGCGCGAGGTGATGATGCCGACGCCGTAGATCTGCGCGATGACATAGGTAAATGAACACGCTATGGCGGCGACAATCCCGATGAACCTCGGCAGATGGCCACCGAAGCGCGCGCCCAGAAAATCAGGAATCGTGAATTGCCCGAACTTGCGCAAATAGGGCGCCAGCAGCAGGGCGACCAGGCAGTAGCCGCCGGTCCAGCCCAGGACAAAGGCCAGCCCGTCGTAGCCCATGTGATACAGCGTACCGGCCAGTCCGATGAAGGATGCCGCCGACATCCAGTCGGCCCCGGTTGCCATGCCGTTGAACAGGGCGGGTACTCTGCGCCCCGCCACATAGTATTCGCCCACATCCGCAGTCTTGGACATGAAACCGATACCGGCATACAGGATGATGGTGAAGAACAGAAAGATGTAGCCGAGAATCTTTACCGGCACGCCGAGTTGTTCGAGGATGCCGACAACCACAACGAAAGAAATGAATCCTCCGGTGTAGAAGGCGTAGTAGCGTTTCAAGTTCGCAAAGAATTGCGACTGGACAACCTGCTGCCTGCCCACTAGTCGGGTTCCCCCGCCTCGACGCCATACTCGGTGTCGAGCGTGTTCATATAGCGTGCGTAATACCAGACGATGGCGACGTAAATGATCAGTGAACCTTGTGCCGACATGTAGAAGCCCAAGGGACCGATCAGCGTGATCTCGTTGAGCTCGCGGGCATACCAGCTCATGGCGAAGGTTGCGACGAACCAGACTACGAGCAAGATGGTCGTCATCCTCAAGTTGCTGTTCCAGTACTTTCTGTGCCGCTCGGTGAGTTGCATGTGGACTTTCTTGTCTCTGGTTTCGCGGCCAATCGGCTTTGTCTGCCGACCTCGAAACGCACTCCCGGATTCACCATCATGCAGGTCTCGCGCCTCCGGTGAATTACCGGGGCGCTGCGATTGCCATGGATGAACGCCAACTACCCCACGCTAGCCGCATTGTTGAACGGCAAGCCTGACAGGCCGCTTACAGTCAATCAGAAAAGCCGGGCGAGGAATGTGCAGCTGCGTCCGGGGCGCCGTCGGCATCCTCGGTATCCTGTCGCAGCGGAAAGCTGACGCGGAAAAGACTTCCTTTGCCCGCGCTGCCGGTCAACAGATCAATCCGGGCTTGATGCAGTTCGGCGATCTCGGCGGCAATCGGCAAACCCAATCCGCTGCCGTCGGCGTCGGTGCCGAGGACGCGATAAAAGCGATCGAAAATGCTGCCGCGCTCTTCCACGGGGATGCCGATTCCATCGTCGTCGACTTCAACCACGGCGCTATCGGTGGCGCGCACGCGAAGCGTGACGCTGCCCCCCGGCGGGGTGTACTTGATGGCGTTATCGACCAGATTGGCAAGCAACTCGCGCAACAACAGCGGCACGCCTTCAATCATCAAGGGGCCGCTGCTCTCGAAGCCGAGGTCGATTTTTTTGGCCAGCGCGCGCACCACCCATTCCTCGGCGACATCGCGGGCCAGCGCCGACAAATCGAGGGACACCACCTGATGCAGCTTCTCGTGGCTGGCTTCGGCGCGCGCCAGCAGCAGCAGCTGATTGACCATGTGTACGGTGCGATCGGTGCTTTCGGCAATCAATTTCAGCGCGTGGCGCATCTGCTCCGGATCGGTTTCCGAAAGTGCGAGTTCCGTCTGTGTTTTCAGCCCGGTCAGCGGTGTGCGCATCTGGTGGGCGGCCTGCGCGATGAAGCGCTGCTGTGCCTGCAGGTTCTCTTCCAGGCGCCCCATCATTTCGTTGAAGGCGACGACCAGGGGCCTGACTTCGTCCGGTACGCGCAGCACGGCAATTGGCGAAAGATCGGTGGGCCGGCGGCGGTGAATGCGTTCCCGCAGCCGGTGCAATGGCGCGATGCCGCGCGTCAGGCCGAGATAGACCAGAATCACCGCCAGCGGAATGATGGCAAATTGCGGCAGCAGCACGCCAGAGATAATCCGCGAAGCCAGATCCTGGCGCTTGCGCAGGGTTTCGGCCACCTGCACCACCAGCGGCGACAGGCCGCTCTTTACGGGGATGAAGGTGTAAGCGATACGTACGTTGTCTGCCTCGATGCGATCGTCGCGAAACAGAACCTTTCGCGCTTCTATCGTTTCCGGCAGGCTTGGCCAGGGAATTTCCCTGTCGCCATGGATGACTTTGCTGTTGGGGCCGACCACGTGGTAATAGATCGCATCGATGTCGTCGGCATGGAGTATGGTGCGCACCGATGCCGGCAAGTTGACGCTGATGTGGCCGTCTTCGATTTTTACCAGTCGCGCGATGGCATTCACGTTGTTGGCCAGGGCCTGATCGTAGGGCTGGTTGGCAATAAAGCTGGCAACGTGATTGGTGGCGGCGATCGAGATGGGCCACAACAGAAGCAGCGGCGCGAGCATCCAGTCAAGAATCTCGCCAAACAGTGAATTCGGGTATTCCGAGCTGGCGAACGGATTGCCGCTGCGACCGCCGGCGGCCTTGGCCGCGGCGCCTCCCGCGCCCTGGGAAGCGGTATTCCCGCTTTGCGGATTGTCAGTTTCGCTTTGCGGGCCGGTGTGGTGCCTGCCCAGTATGCCGCTACGCGAGAACGGCATCAGGCTTTGCCTTCAGCGGAATCCGCCGGCTTCTCCAGGCAATAGCCGAGACCGCGTACCGTGGTGATGCGGGCGCCGCCCGCTTCAAGCTTCTTGCGCAGGCGGTGGATATAAACCTCGATCGCGTTGTTGCTGACTTCCTCGCCCCAGCTGCACAACTGGTCGACCAACTGGTCTTTCGCCACCAGGCGTCCGGCGCGCAGCAGCAGGATTTCCAACAACGCCAGTTCGCGTGCCGAAAGCTCGACGATCTCGCCATTGAGGCGCGCCAGGCGTTCGGACTGGTCGTAGGACAAGGTGCCCACCTCGATGCGTGTCGGATTGCCCGTGCCGCGCCGTGTCAGCGCCCGCACTCGGGCAAACAGTTCCGGCAAGGCAAAGGGCTTGGTCAGGTAGTCGTCGGCGCCGGCATCGAGCCCGCGCACGCGATCTTCGATACCGTCCTGCGCGGTAAGTACCAGAACCGGCATGGTGTTCTTGCGCGCGCGCAAATGCTTCAATACCTCGATGCCCGACAGGCGGGGCAAGCCAAGGTCAAGGATCAGTAGATCGTACTGCTGGCAGAGCAGGGCGGTGTCGGCATCCGCGCCGTTGTTGGCGTGATCCACAGCGTAGCCGGATTTGCGCAAGGCCGCGATCAGCGATTGGGAGATGATGCGGTCGTCTTCCGCGAGCAGTACTCTCATGGCGGCCTCGTGCTTACGGGTGAGCGGATTCGGCAGTCAAGTTCGCGTGTGCTCCATCTGCTTTTGGTTTCACCATCGGCGTCGCCATTGCTCACAGAGATTGTCCAAGCGATCCGGGTGCCGTCGAAATAATAGCCTGTCCCGCCGTCCGGCGGGCTAAAAGTTCCAAAAAGCAAAACCCCCGACCCTGTTTCCAGAGTCGGGGGTTTCGATTACTGCGCCCCAATAGGAAGGGGGTACGGGGGGAACCTGGGTTCC
>JAIPCT010000112.1 GCA_021738065.1 Burkholderiaceae bacterium | reverse complement strand
GTTGCGGATCGCGAATCACCGGGATCAGCGTGTCGTCCTCGACATCGAGCAGGCCGCGCGACGTGCGCGTCGGCACATCCTTCGGCATCGGCTTGTTGAGAAAGTGAATCACCTGCGTCTTGATGTCGGGGCGGCCCAAGGAGGCGGGCGGGTGCTTGACGCTGGCCTGGATCAGGCCCAGAGACTTCGCCACGGCATGGCCCAGGCGCTGCGCCTTGTAGCCGAGCTGGATCATGCCGGCGCGCACCAGCTTGATGGTGGCCGGATCGGTGGCGGAGAGAAAACCCATCGCCGCCGCCGTACCCGGATTGAATTTCTTCTTGCCCTGGCGGCGCAGGAAATTGCGCATCGCCACCGAGACGTCGCCGAAATCGATGTCCACCGGGCAGGGCGTCACGCACTTGTGGCACACGGTGCAGTGGTCGGCGACATCGGAGAACTCGTCGAAATGCTGCAGGCTGATGCCGCGCCGGGTCTGCTCTTCATAGAGGAAGGCCTCGATCAAGAGCGAGGTACCGAGGATCTTGTTGCGCGGGCTATAGAGCAGGTTGGCGCGCGGCACGTGGGTCGAGCACACCGGCTTGCACTTGCCGCAGCGCAGGCAGTTTTTAATGTCGGCCGCGATTTTTCCTATATCGGACTGCTCCATGATCAGGGATTCGGTGCCGAGCAGGCTGAACGAGGGCGTGTAGGCGTTGGACAGATCGGCGCGCAGCTGCGGCAGATTCATCAGCTTGCCGCGATTGAAGTGGCCCTCGGGATCGATCTTCTGCTTGTAATCACGGAAGGGCTGTATTTCATCCTCGCCGAGAAACTCCAGCTTGGTGATGCCAATGCCATGTTCGCCGGAAACCACGCCGCCCAAGCTCCTGGCCAGCGCCATGATGCGCTCCACCGTCTGGTAGGCGGTTTGCAGCATGGCGTAGTGGTCAGAATTCACCGGCAGATTGGTGTGCACATTGCCGTCGCCGGCATGCATGTGCAGGGCGACAAACACCCGGCCGCGTAGCACCTCCTTGTGGATCGCCGCAATTTCAGCCAGCACCGGGCCGAACGCCACGCCTTCGAACAAGTCTTCCAGCGGCCGCTTGAGTTCGGTTTTCCACGACACGCGCAGACGGTAGTCCTGCAGCTCGCGAAAGTGCCGGTCCAGATCGTCGAGCAGCGCCTGCCATCCGGCGCGCACCTCGGCCACCAGTTCCAGCGCCTGTTCGCGACGATCGCCGAGCAGCATCTCGGCGTCGAGGTTGGCGTCGCCCGCGTGCAGCGGCAGCTCGCCCTGGAGGAATTCCGTCAGCGCATCGGCCAGTGCAATCTTGTTGGCGATCGACAGCTCGATGTTGATGCGCTCGATGCCGTCGCAATAATCGCCCATGCGCGGCAGCGGAATCACCACGTCTTCGTTGATCTTGAAGGCGTTGGTGTGCTTCGAGATGGCGGCGGTGCGCGCCCGGTCGAGCCAGAACTTCTTGCGCGTCTCCGCCGAGACGGCGATGAAGCCCTCGGCGCCGCGTGCGTTGGCGAGCTTCACCACAGCCGAAGCGGCGGCCATCACCGCCGTCTCGTCAGCGCCGACTATGTCGCCGATCAGCACCATCTTCGGCCGGCCGTGGCGTTTGGCTTTGGTTGCGTAGCCGACGGCGCGCACATAGCGCTCGTCCAGATGCTCGAGGCCGGCGAGCCGCACGCCCGCCGCCAGGCCGGCGCCGCCCGGCTTGAAGTAATCGGTGATCTCGACAATCGAGGGCACGGCGTCGGTGACGCGGCCGAAAAACTCGAGGCAGACGGTGCGCGTCACCGGCGGCATCGTGTGCAGCACCCATACCGCCGAGGTGATCAGGCCATCGGTGCCTTCCTTCTGCACGCCCGGCACGCCGGCGAGGAATTTGTCGGTGACATCCTTGCCCAGGCCTTCCTTGCGAAACACCCGGCCGGGGATGTCGAGTTGCTCCTCGCCCAGTATCTTTTTGCCGCCCGCGTCGTAGCGCGTGAGGCGAAAGCTCACCAGTTCCTGTTCGTGGATCTTGCCGAAATTGTGGTTCAGGCGCTCGATCTCAAGCCAGTTGCCGTCCGGCGTCACCATGCGCCACGAAGCCAGGTTGTCGAGCGCTGTGCCCCACAGCACCGCCTTCTTGCCGCCCGCATTCATCGCGATATTGCCGCCGATGCAGGAGGCATCGGCCGAGGTGGGATCGCAGGCAAAGACCAGCCCGGCCTGCTCCGCCGCCTCCATCACGCGCCGCGTGACCAGTCCGGCGCCGGTGCGTACCGTGGCGTAGTCCTGCGCATTGTTCTCCATCAGGCCGGGCAGGCGCCTGATTTCCACCGCGCCCAGGTCGATCAGTTTTTCGGTGTTGATCACCACCGAGAGCGCATCCAGCGGCACCGCGCCGCCGGTATAGCCGGTGCCGCCGCCGCGCGGGATGATGGTCAGGCCCAACTCGATGCAGGCGCGCACCAGCGGCGCCATTTCTTCCTCGGTGTCCGGCGCCAGCACCACGAACGGGTATTCGACGCGCCAGTCGGTGGCGTCGGTCACATGTGAGACGCGGGCCAGACCGTCGAAGCAGATGTTGTCCTTGCGGGTATGGCGCAGCAGCGTCTTCAGTACTTTCTTGCGTCGCACGCGGGTGTCGTCGAACCAGCATTCGAAATCGCGCACCGCGGTTTCCGCCGCGCCGAGCAGGCTTGAAACCTTGTCATTGCCCTCGCGCCGCTTCTCGATTTCACGCAGGCGGTGGCGCAAGGCTTCCACCAGCGCCTCGCGCCGTTCGCGATTGGCGAGCAGGTCGTCTTCCAGATACGGATTGCGCCGCACCACCCAGATGTCGCCCAGCACTTCGTAGAGCATGCGTGCCGAGCGGCCGGTGACGCGTTCCGCGCGCAGCTCGATCAACGTCGCCCAAGCCTCTTTGCCCAACAGGCGGATGACGATCTCGCGGTCGGAGAAGGAGGTGTAGTTGTAGGGAATTTCGCGCAGGCGGGCGGTCATGCGAGGGTGCCGATCGAAATAGCAACGGGCCATTTTAGGACATTGCACCGCAACATGCAGCAGGGACAAGACCCTTGGGGGTATGCGGATACCACGCGTTTCAGGCGCGGTTGAAGGAGTCGCCGTCTCGCCAGCGCCGACTTTTTCAGCTGTGCCGAGCGCTTAGCGCAGGGTCGGACGCACCGCGCTGAGTTCGAGTGTCTCTTGATACTTGACCCGGTGGGATCTCATTTCAGCGCTTTGCTTCAACAGTCGGCGGTGTTCCTTCGAATACCAGATCGTCACTCGGCCATTGCCGCCTCCTGATGCGGCGGTGAGGGAGCTTTTGAGCCATCCTTCCAGCCGAATGGCCTCGAAGGTGCCGGCGGCGACGGTCAGCTTTTCGTTCCCGACGAGTTTCAGGCTGAGTACGCACTCGGAATCTATGGTGCATCTGCCTTTGCCGCCCTGAACCAGAACATCAGAAAGCGCGTTGCCGTTCCAGTGGGGAGAAAACATGAACTCGGATTGGTTCGGCGTACCCAAAGCGGCGGCACGTCCGTCGAACACCCACTCCTCAATCGGCTTTCCATTCCAGATGATCTCTTCGAGGACGCCTTCGGATGAGGCTGCCTTGACTCTCAGCACCAGCTTTTGCTTCCTGCCGAACATTTCGTCATTGGCCAGGTACTCCCATTCGTCGCCGGGCGCGTTTGTAAGCGCAGCGGCGGCATCCTCCAGGGACCGCGAAGCCCTGCTCTGAGCTGCGGGGGCGACTACGGAAACCTGAACGGGTGGTGCGTTCTGAGCGGCTGAGGGGGTGGCAGAAATGGAGCGCGAAGCCGGGCGCACCGCACTGAGTTCGAGTGTCTCTTTGTAGAAGATGCTCCTGTTCCTGCTCATTTCCGCGGTCTGCTTCAACAGGCGGCGATGATCCTTCGAATACCAGATCGTCACCCGGCCAGGGTTGGGATTGGCCATGTCGTCCAGGATTCTGATCCATCCATCCAGGCGGATAGCGTCAAAAGTGCCGGCCGCTACTGTCAATTTTTCGGTACCGGAGACTTTCAGGCTGAGGATGCAAGACCGAGTTGAACCGACGCATTGACTGACCCCGCCCTCGACGTAAAAAGCAGAAAGCCCGTCGCCGTTCCAGTGGGGAGAAAACATGAACTCGGATTGATTCGGCGTGCCCAGGGCCGCGGCCCGCTTTCCAAACAACCCTTCCGTAATCGGCTTACCATTCCAGACGATTTCCTCGAGGACGCCTTCGGCAGAGACCGCCTTGACTCTCAGCACCAGTTTCTGTTTCTTGCCGAACATTTCGTCCCTGGCCAGGTACTCCCATTCGTCGCCGGCTGCATTCGTCAGTGGCGCGGAGGCTTTTGCCGGCGGCATCACAGAGGTCAGTGCGGTACCGGGAGCAATCGAGGATAGCTGCATTGGCGGCGCGGCAGGAGCGCCAGTGGTTGCGTCCGGTGCCGGTCGCGGGAGCGCGCTTTGGGCACCGCCATTGACCGCCTGCCGGGCCAGGCGCTCAGCTTCCAATGTGGCGTTCTGCCGGGCGAGGGCTTCCTTCAGCATCTTTTCCATGGACTGCTGCAATTCGGTTCGTTCGCGGGCAGCCTGTTCGTTGCTGCGCCTGATGGCTTCGGCGACGGCGTGATCGGTGGCTACCTGTTGGGCGCTGATGGATTTCTGCAACTCGCGTGAGGCCTGCTCGTTCGCTCTTTGTATCGCCTCGGCGATGGCGCGGTCCACGGCTTCCTGCTGCGCTTTGGCGGTATCAGCCGGCGACTCGCCCACCTTGAAATAGAAATCTCCATCCAGCGAACCGTAGCGCCAGGGCTCTTGCTGGCCGTTGGTCGCCTGCCTCACGTTTTGCTGAACCCTGCGCAACATCTGTTCGATCTCGACGCCGACCGGATTTTCCATTGCCGCCAACAGGGCGGTCGTATAGGGGCTATGCGAACCTTCGCCGTCAGACGCGGTGTTGCCGTGTTTGGTGGCGAATGAAATCAGGGTTCCGCTGGCTTCGACAGGCGCGGCCATGCCGCGCGAACCACCCCGGCTGAAACTGCGTGCCAGGGGGTTGTCACGACAGGCATCGAAAAACACCAGTTTGATGCGGGCGTCACCCATGTCGTCGATGACATCATCCATCTTGATCATGTCGCGCTTCAAGTCGCGCTCGCTTTTCGGATTGGCATCGATGGGAATGATGTAGTTGTTGCCATTCACCTGAATTCCGTGACCTGCGTAGAACACCAGCGCAACGTTGGCTTTTGCCGTCTTGCCGCTGAAGCGCCTGAATACCTCGTCCATCTGGTCTTTGGTGGCGTCAAGCTTCAGCTCGACATCGAAGCCGAGCTTTTTCAGCGCATTGAAAATCGCCGTGGCGTCGTTCCTGGGATTGCTGAGCGCCCCGGCGGGATAGGCGCTGTTGCCGACGACCACGGCAACTCGAACTTCCGTTTCCTTGCCGGAAACGGCAGCCGCATTGCGCATGGTTTGCGCGCTGCTCTGCGGAATACAGACGGCAGACTGAACGAGAATGAGCGCCAGGAATGCTATCCACCTGACAGGATTCATCTTCGTGCGAAGTGTTTTGGTCGTCATGGCCATCGGGGTCGGTTCGGGCTCTCCTGACCGGCGCTTCCCGCTGCGCGGGTGGCACCGGCTTGTCTCAATTCCATACAGACTGCGCGCAGCATGTGCCGCTGCACGAACTCGAGCATGTTCAACAGTACGCCGTTTGCATCGCTTCGGCAAGGCGTTGCGCAGCAGTCGGGTCCTGGGCTACCAAGTGTTCTCCGTGGTGCGGTGAGCGCCATGAGCGCAAGCCTTGTCCTGCCTCGCGAAACACCGTCGCAAACCCGAAAGCCGGCGCTGGTTGATCGGTGAATTGTTTCAATCGTCAAACGTTTACTCGCTCGCCAAGACGAACCAAGGCATGCGTGGCGAAGGCGCAGCCGTAACAATCGGCGCTGGTGATACGGTGTTGGATTCAAAGAAGTACTGGATTCCCGCCTTGCCACCCCGCGCAGCGGAGTCCAAGGCATGCAGAGCCGCGGGAATGACGACGCCCAAAAACTCGGCGCTGGTGATACGGCGACAGATGGCTCACGCCGTTGATCGGACTTCCAGTAACCAGCGGAAAAGAAAACCCCGTGGTCAGCGCCACCTACATCGCTTGCGCCAGATAAGAGCCCAGACGCAAATCGGTGGTGAAAATGTGTTCGGTTAACCAACGCTCCAGAGCCACGATGTTTTCTTCGGCCACGGCCTTGTCCGCCTGCAGGATTTGTTGCTGCATTTCTTTAGCGCTCTTGATCAAATCCCGATGCTCTGCCTTGTGTTCATCAATTCCGTCGTAGCGGTACTTCAGCATCAGGCGTTCCTCGTGGCTGAAGTGCCAGGCCGTGCAGTTGATCAGTTCCTCAAGTATCGCCGCCAGGTACTCCGGCGATTCGCCTTCCGTCACGGCATGATTCAGCAAATTGAAAATATTCACCAGCTTGCGGTGGTCTTCATCGATCTCGTCGACGCCGACGCTGAGTATCTTGCTCCAAACGATGTCTTTCATGATCCTTCTCCTGGCTGAACCCCGCCTGGCGGGAACGGACAATCCACAGTGCATTATCCGGCAGAAAGGCTAATTGCTCGACCCCGGCAGCGCAATGGCGGCAGAGCGATTGAGGTCGGCCCGGGATTGGGGTGCGCGGCTGCGGGACCCCTGAAAGTCGGCGCTGGCGACACGGTGACACGCCGCGGCCCTTGCAATCGCACCGCATCGCCGCCATATTCATGCCTGTTGCGTCTTCCCAATGGAGAATCCCATGCGCTTGCGTTTGCTTGCCGTCCTCGCCCTTGCCGCCAGCCTGTTGTCCGGCTGCGGCTACAACCAGATCCAGATCAACGACGAAACCGTGACCGCGTCGTGGTCGGAGGTGCTCAACCAGTACAAGCGCCGCGCCGATCTGATTCCCAATCTGGTCTCTGTGGTGCAGGGTTATGCCAGCCACGAGAAGGACGTGTTGACGCGGGTGACCGAGGCGCGCGCCAGCGTGGCGGGGATCAAGGCGACGCCGGAACTGATCAACGATCCGGCGGCGTTTGCCAAGTTCCAGCAGGCCCAGGGCGAGCTTGGCGGTGCGCTGTCGCGCCTGCTGGTGGTTGCCGAGAATTATCCGCAGCTCAAGGCCGACGCCAATTTTCGCGATCTGCAGGCGCAGGTCGAGGGCACCGAGAATCGCATCACCGTGGCGCGCAATCGCTATATCAAGAGCGTGCAGGAATACAACGTCTCGGTACGCACCTTCCCCAACAATCTGACGGCGATGGTCATGGGTTGGCAGACCAAATCCAACTTCACCATCGAGGACGAAAAGGCGATGGCGGCACCGCCGACCATCAAGTTCGACGCGCCGGGCGGCGCACCGGCGGCGGCCAAGTAAACCTCGCGTGCGCCGCGCCTGCCTCGGCCTGCTGACGCCGCTCTGGCTCGCCCTGCTGCCCGGCGCCGGTGCGGCGGACGGGCTGCTGCCGTTGCCGGCGCTCGCCACGCGCGTCACCGATTTGACGGCGACGCTCGACGCCACGCAGCGCGGCCGGCTCGAAGCGCAGCTTGCCGCGCTCGAGCGCGCCCACGGCAGTCAGGCGGCGGTTTTGCTATTGCCCAGCACGCAGCCCGAAACCATCGAAGCTTTCGGCATCCGGCTGGCGGAAAGCTGGAAGATCGGACACAAGGGCGCCGACAACGGCGTCATCGTGATCGTCGCCAAGGACGATCGCAAGATGCGCATCGAAGTCGGCTACGGTCTGGAGGGCGTGATTCCCGACGTGATCGCCAAACGCATCATTGAAGAGCGCATGGCGCCGCGCTTCAGACAGGGGGATTTTTTCGGCGGCCTCGGCGCCGCGATCGAAGGGCTGCATCTGGCACAAGGCGGCGGCGCCTTGGTGGATCAAGCGGCACCCGCCGGCGGCGGCGAAGACTTCGCGGATTCCGATCTGTTTCCCTGGCTGATGGCGGCTGTGTTCGGCAGCGGTCTGCTGCGCAGCCTGTTCGGCCTGTTCGGCGGGCTGCTCGCCGCGGGTATCGCCGGCGGACTGGTGCTGGCCATCTTCGGTTCCTGGCTGGCGGCGATTCTGGCGGCTCTCGCGGTGCTGGTTTTCTCGGTGTTCCAGTTGATTCCGCTCGGTGGCTCGCGCGGCGGCAGCGGTGGTTTTGGTGGCGGGGGTTTTGGGGGTGGCGGGGGCGGTTTCGGTGGTGGTGGCGGTGGTTTTGGCGGCGGCGGCGCCTCGGGGAGTTGGTGAAATGAATCTGGCACGCATGCTCAAGCATTTTCTCCTGCCCGGCTGGTTCGTCCAGCGTGTCTTCGCGGCGGACGATCTGGCGACCATCGGCGCGGCTGTCGCCGCCAGCGAGACGGCCCATCGCGGCGAGTTGCGCTTCGTCGTCGAAGGCCCGTTGCCGATGGCGCAACTCTGGCGCGACACCTCGCCACGAGCGCGCGCGGTGGAACTGTTCGCCCGGCTCGGGGTGTGGGATACCGCGGAAAACAGCGGCATCCTGATCTATGTGCAACTGGTCGACCACCGCGTCGAAATTCTCGCCGACAGAGGCATTGCCGCCCGCGTGCCGCAGGCGGAATGGGATGCGATCTGCCGCGCGATGGAGGTCGATTTTCGCGCCGGGGC
>JAIPCT010000020.1 GCA_021738065.1 Burkholderiaceae bacterium | reverse complement strand
GGTTGCCGACGGTGAAGGTGCCGGTCTGGTAGAAACTCACGGGTTGTAGCGACATGGCGGCGGCTCCTAGGCGATTTTCGAAGCGACCGTACCGAGGTCGCGCAGCATGGCTTCCGCCGCCGGGCCGGAGCGTCGGGTCTGCTTTTCGCGCTCAAGCTGCCGGTTGACCACTTTCCAGTCGAGGTCGAGGAAGGTGAGCAGTTCAAGCTCTCCGCGGCCCGCTTTTTCGAACAGTGCCGCGAGCGATTTTTTGGTGATGGCGCGACCGCCGAGGCCGGCCACCACGGTATAGCCCTTGAGCCCCATGCCGGTGACAGCCATGCGCACGTCGGTGGCGACAATACCGCCGCTGCCCACGGCAAGGCTCTTTTCCAGCACCACGAAGCGCTTGCAGTGCTTCAGTGCCTGCGCCACTTCGAGCAGCGGAAACGGCCGGAAGCTGGTGATGCCCAGCACGCCGATCTTGTGCCCGGCCGCGCGCATTTCATCCACCGTATCCTTGATCGTGCCCAGCACCGAGCCCATGGCGATGACCATGGTCTCGGCGTCTTCGGCGCAATAGGTGTGGATCAGGCCGCCGCTCTCGCGGCCGAACACGGACTTGAATTCCTGCGCCAGTTGCGGGATGAGTTCAAGTGCCTGCATCTGTTTGGCATGGGCGAGGTAGCGCACTTCCATGAAGGCTTCGGGGCCGACCATGGCGCCGATCGACACCGGCTCGGCCGGGTCCAGCACCTGGCGCGGCTCGTAGGGCGGCAGGAAGGCGTCGACCTGTTCCTGGGTCGGCATGTCGACGCGCTCGTAGGCGTGGGTGAGGATGAAGCCGTCCATGCAGACCATCACCGGCAGCGACAGTTCCTCGGCCAGCTTGAAGGCCTGGATGTGCAGGTCGAGCGCTTCCTGATTGGTTTCGGCGAACAACTGGATCCAGCCGCAGTCGCGCTGCGAGAGCGAATCGGAGTGATCGTTCCAGATGTTGATCGGCGCGCCGATGGCGCGGTTGGCCACTGTCATCACGATCGGCAGGCCGAGGCCGGAGGCGTTGTACACCGCTTCGACCATGAACAGCAGGCCCTGCGAAGCGGTGGCGGTGTAGGTGCGCGCGCCAGCGGCGGAGGAGCCGATGGCCACCGACATGGCGGCGAATTCCGATTCGACGTTGATGAACTCACAGTCCTTCAATTCTTCGGCCTTGACCATCTCGCCGAGGCCCTCGACGATGTGCGTCTGCGGCGAAATCGGGTAGGCGCAGATGACTTCGGGCCGGCACAGGGCGACGGCTTCGGCGACGGCGTGGGAGCCTTCACATTGTTTAAGCATGGGCAGCCTCCTGGCGGCGCGCTTCTTCGATTTCGGCGCGCACGATCTCGTAGGCTTCGGTGGCGCCGGCGATGTTGCCGGCGGCGACCTTGCCGGAGAATTTGTCTTTGATGGCCATGATCACCGACTCGAGGCGGATGATGTTCGATACGGCGGCGAAGCCGCCCAGCAGCGGCACGTTCGGCATCGGCCGGCCGACGTGCTTCTTGCCCAGGTCGGTGGCGGCGACGGTGCACAGGCGATCGTGCGGCCAGTCGCGGACGTAGTCGCCCAGCCCCAGTTCCTCGAACGTCTTGTTGGTGTTGATCAGGATGTAGCCACCCTTTTTCAGGCCGGCGAAGACGTCGACCTGGTGCAGCAGTGTCGGGTCCTGGATGATCAGCGCGTCGGGTTCCATGATCGGTTCGCGCAGGCGGATTTCCTTGTCGGCGATGCGACAGAAGGCCACCACCGGAGCGCCGGTGCGCTCGGAACCGAAGCTGGGGAAGGCCTGCGCGTGGCGGCCTTCGTCGAAGGCCGCAATGGAAAGCATCTCTGCTGCGGTCACCACGCCTTGGCCGCCGCGGCCGTGGATACGAACTTGGAACATGATTCCTCCCGCGTTTTGTCCTGCACAAGAATATCAGAGGACATGGATGGAAGAGTGCCTGCAGAACGATCTCGGGACTTTGCGCTGCATCAATAACTGGCTTGCGGGTTCCGTCGCGCTTCCACGGGGCGGTAGAATCCGCCTTCCACCCGAATCAGGCCCGAGCATGAAACGCATTACCGACGACGTCCGCATCCGCGAGATCAAGGAGCTTTCGCCTCCCGCACACCTTTCGCGCGAGTTTCCCACCACCGACGCGGCGGCGGAGACGACCTACGAGGCCCGCCAGGCCCTGCATCGCATACTGCATGGTGCCGACGATCGTCTGGCGGTGGTGGTTGGCCCCTGTTCGATCCACGACTACGCGGCCGCCATGGAGTATGCCGTCAAGCTGCAGCAGGAGGCCTCGCGCCATGCCGCCGACCTGCTGATCCTGATGCGGGTGTATTTCGAAAAGCCGCGCACCACGGTGGGTTGGAAAGGCTTGATCAACGACCCGCGCATGGATGGCAGTTTCAGGATCAACGATGGCCTGCGCCTCGCCCGCAAGCTCTTGTGGGAACTCAACGAGCTGGGTCTGCCGGCGGCAACGGAGTTTCTCGATACCATCACGCCGCAGTACACGGCGGACCTGATCAGCTGGGGCGCCATCGGTGCGCGCACCACCGAGTCGCAGGTGCATCGCGAACTGGCCTCCGGCCTGTCCTGTCCGGTCGGTTTCAAGAACGGCACCGACGGCAATATCCGCATTGCGGTCGATGCGATCAAGGCGGCCGCCAGTCCGCACCATTTTCTGTCGGTGACCAAGGCCGGGCATTCGGCCATCGTGTCGACCAATGGCAACGAGGATTGCCATGTCATCCTGCGCGGCGGCAAGACACCGAACTACGAGGCCGCGGCGATCGAAGCCGCCTGCGTCGAACTGGGCAAGTCGGGCCTCGCGGCGCGTGTCATGATCGACTTTTCGCACGCCAACAGCAGCAAGCAGTTCAAGCGCCAGGTCGATGTGGCGCGCGATGTCGCGGTTCAGCTGGCGGCGGGCGACGATCGTATTTTCGGCGTGATGATCGAATCCCACCTCAAGGAAGGTCGCCAGGACCTGAAGCCCGGCAAGCCCATCGAATACGGCGTTTCAGTGACCGATGCCTGTATTGGCTGGGAGGACACGGTGCTGGTGCTGGACATCCTCGCCAACGCCGTCAAGGCGCGCCGCCTGGCATTGGCCGAGCGCTAGGTGCGATTGTTAAAAGCAACGTCGTTTACCACGGCGGACACGGCGGCACGGCGAAAAACATGATCGATATTCAAGCTTTTTGCCGTTCGCCGTGTCGCCGTGTCGCCGTGGTCAATATTTTTCCGGCTTAGGATGCCTTGATGACTGGCCGCCTGTTCGCTGCCTTGCTGCTTGTTACGTTGATTTTCCGCGTCTGGCTGGCGGCGGCGTTTCCGATCACTGGTGACGAGGCGTATTTCATCTGGTGGGGCTGGAAGCCGGATTGGGGTTTCTACGATCATCCGCCGATGATCGGCTGGTGGCTGGCTGCGCTGCTGGCGCTCAACGATTCCGAAGCGTGGTTGCGCTTGCCGGTCATCGTGCAGCCGGCACTGCTGGCGCTGGCGGTGTATTGGGCCTTGCCGCGGCTGGTCGATGGGCTGGGCGAGGAGCGCCGCTGGTGGGCGGCGACGCTGGTGCTGCTGGCGCCGGTGAGTGTCTGGAACGTATTCATCACCACTGACACGCCGCTGGTGTACTTCAGCGTGCTTTCCGGCCTGGCATGGATACGCGCCGCCCGCGACGATTCGCCGCGCTGGTACCTGATTGCCGGCGTGCTGCTGGCCGGGGCGGTGCTGTCGAAATACTTCGCCGCGATTCTTGGTTTTGCCTATCTGGTGGATGTGCTGCGTCGACGCAGTCGCGGCGCCCTGGGCGGTCTGGCCATCGCCTATGCCTGCACCCTGCCGGCGCTGGCCTTGATGGCCTGGTGGAACAGCGGCAACTGCTGGCCGAACTACATGTTCAACTTCGTCAATCGGCACGGCGACGCCGGCTGGTCGCTGAAGACGCCGCTGCTGTATGCGCTCACCCTGATCTATGTGCTCGGGCCGCCGGTGCTGTGGCTGGCGCTGCGCCATCGCCGTGCCGCCAGCGCCGACTTTTCCGGGACAACGGCGCTGGGCACTCTCGCCTGGTTGCCCTTCCTGTTGTTCGCTCTCCTCTCGCTGGTCAAACAGGTGGGTCTGCACTGGCTGTTGTCCTTCGTGCCGTTTGTCCTGATCTGGCTGACATTGCGCCTGCCGCCGGTGCGCTTGCGCCGGCTGGGTCTGTTCTTCGCCGGTTTTGCGACATTGCATATCGCCGGCATCATGATCGTGTCGCGCGTGCCGCTGGAGACTTGGCAAAAAACCCGCTTGTACGACGGCATCGTGCTCAGCTTCGAGCATCGGGCGCTGGCGGAAAAGCTTGAGCCCTACTATCAGCCTGACGGAAGCCCGCGCAGCGACTGGGTGCTGGCGATGGACGGCTATTCGAACGCGGTAACGCTGGGCTACAACCTGCGCCAGTATGTGGTGGTCTTTGGCGAGGCATCGAGCCATGCCCGGCACGACGATCTGGCGACCGATTTCCGCACGCTTGCCGGGCGCAATTTTCTGATCTTGAGGAAATCGCAGCCCAATCCGGAGGGCTATCGCAAGTACTTCCGCGAGGTCAGCGTGGATAGCTTCGAGCTTCGCGGCGCACGATTCTGGCGCGTCAAGGGCGAGGGCTTCGACTATGCCGCCTATCGTGACGGCGTCCTCGCCCCGGTCCGCCAGAAATACTATGCAATTCCGGCCTGGCTGCCGCAAACTGCGTGCTATATGTGCGATCGATACTTCCCGGGCGAAACATGCCGGCGCTGAGCGCGGCGCAGTTGCCCGCCTGGCTGCGCCTGCTGCGGCCGCAGCATTGGCTCAAGAACGGTTTCGTTTTTGTCGGCCTGTTGTTTGGCCATGCCGGTGCCGACCCGGTCAAGCTCGGCCAGGCGCTGGCGGCGTTCGCCGCTTTCAGCCTGCTGGCCTCCGCCGTCTACGTCATGAACGACTTGATGGATCGCGAACAGGACCGCCTGCACCCGAAGAAACGGCAGCGGCCGCTGGTCGCCGGCACGGTGAGCGTCGGCGCGGCAATGGCGCTGGGATCGATTTGCCTGCTGGCAGGAGGCATCATCGCCTGGCGCTACGCCGGTTCGGCGCCCTGGATTTTTCTGGCTTACGTGGTGCTCAATGTTTGCTACAGCTTCGGGCTTAAACATGTGGTGATTCTCGATGTGTTCATCATCGCCTCGGGCTTCATGCTGCGCATTCTGGCCGGCACGCTCGGTCTCGGCATCGCGCCATCGCAGTGGCTGTTGCTTTGCGGCCTGATGCTGACGCTGTTTCTGGGATTCGCCAAGCGCCGCGCCGAACTCGATGCCTTGCCGGTCGATAGCGTCAGTCATCGCCGCGTGCTGGAACACTACACGGCGCCGATGCTCGACCAGTTCATCGGCATCGCGGCGGCCGGCACCGTGATTTCCTACGCGCTGTACACGGTGAGCGCCGAGACCGTGGCGCTGCATGGCACGCGCGGGCTGATCGTGACGGTGCCTTTCGTGCCCTATGGCATGTTGCGCTACCTTTGGCGCCTGCATCGGCAGGGAGGCGGCGGCGACCCGGTGCAGGAACTGCTGACCGACCCCCATCTTCTGCTGGCGACCATCGGTTGGCTGGTGCTGGTTATTGCGCTGCTTGGCGGGGCTATAATGCCAAGGCCATGAGTTCAATCGATAATATCCCCAATGTCGAGTATCTCGGTGATGCCCTGCCGTTTGTCGGTCGCATCCGCGAGATCATTGAAGTCATCAAGCTGTTCGAGGACTTCGAGGCGGATGAACTGGAAGGGCTTGCCCGCTACATGCGTTGCTATCGCACGCCGGCGGGCACCGAGATCATTCGCGAGGGCGACGATGGGGATTTCATGCTGCTGCTGCTCGACGGTAGCGTGGAAATCGTCAAGAAGGATGTCCGCGGTTCGGCGCAGGTCATGGGTTCCGCCGGGCCTGGCAAAACGCTCGGCGAAATGTCGTTGATCGACGGTGCACCGCGCTTTGCCAGTTGCGTCGCGCTCGATACGGTGGAAATCGCGGTGATTGATCGCGATGGGCTTTCGCGAATCATTGCCGAAGAACCGCGCATCGGCGTCAAGCTGCTGATGGAACTCCTGATGCTGCTCAATCAGCGATTGCGCAGCATCAGCGGGCAGCTCATGGATTGCATGGAAGCACGCCGCTCGCGCATCCGCTAGTTTCAAGAACGTATTGCGGATACTGCCGGACGGGTGAATCGCAGCCGCGTCAGGCCGCTACCGGGCGCAGCAAAAACACTTCGGGATCATCGCCGTGATCCAGCAGCAGCGAACGTACCCGCGCTTGCCAGCATGCGCGAAAGTCGGCGGTTTCTTCGGGCGTCGCCTTGCCGGCCAGGCATTTCTGCATCAGGGCGCTGGTTTGCGGCGCAAAGGGAACGCTCTGCAAATGGGCGGCGACTTCAACCGCTGCGCCGCTGTCAATGCGCGTGAAGCGAATTTCTTCATTGACCCTGGCCGCGAAATACAAGAGCTCGCGGCGATCGAAACGTCCGCCGATCCCCTTGAATCCCGTGTCATGCGTGGCACCGGTCAGCATCGAGACAACGTTGGCAATCACGCCGGTGACGCCGGACAGCTGGTCCTCGCGGAACTCGACCCGGATACCGCCGCGCTGTGGCAGCGAGTCGGGATAGAGACTGGCCAGGGCTTTCAGTGTCATCCAGTACGCGGCGGCGACTGTCGGACAGGAATGGCCGGCCAGCTTGACCGCATCCAGGTAGTGATACTCGATGAGGCCGCGGTCGGCTGCGCCGAGGAATTCGGCCAGCGGGTCATACACCACCAGACCGCGCACCTGGCTGAAGAATGCCGGCGTCTGCATGGGCTGTTACTGCTTCTTGACGAAGTCGATCACGATATTGCCGGGTTCGCGTTTTTTGTAGATGATTTCGACGGCTTCTCCATAGCGCTGAACGAGCTGGTCAAGCAGCGGCAGGGGATCGTGGTCGTTCACGAATTGCATGGTCTCGCCGGCGCGCAAAGCGTCCAGGGCGCCGAAGATTGCAGCATGACGAAAGCGCTTGGCAATGCCGCGAGCGTCGAAGGGATAGATGGAATCGGGGGAGAGATGAACGTGCATGGCAGAGTTTCCGGTTGGTCAGGACAGTGCCAGTATGAAACCCGGGGTGACTCCGCGCATTGATATAAATCAGTTATAAAACATAAACTTAAAACCATACTAAGGAAGTAGGTTTTACCGCGATCGAGGCCGGTGAGCCACGTCACAACCGGTGTTTGAGAGCAACTATTCGATCGATCCGCTTGAAGCTGCCTGGTGGATGAATTTCCTGGAGGCGGCACAGTCACGGCGGTTAGTTCGGCTGACTTGTTTCTTGAATGATGCGACCCGCAGGTCGTGCGTCCTATCCGGAAAACGATGCGGGACATGTGCCGCAACCAGCTTCGATCTACAGCCTGGAACGCTTTCGTGCGATCATGTTAATTCATGGTTGCCGTCCCGCTATGCACCTAAGAAATTCAGCGGTACGGGCTTTTTGCGCGCGGGTGCGTATTCGAGGCGTCTTCTTCGACAGTTTGCAGGTTGTGACTCTGCATACGACCTAAGGTTCTGATTTCTTCATCGCGCCGGGTTGGGCGGGGTGAGGATTCTTCTGTTTTGCACAATCAGGAGGCAATATGGGCGGTTTAAAGGATCTGCATGAATCCATTGAGAAACGACTCTTCAACTCTCTGACGAAGAAGTTGAGCAGTTGGATGTTGCTGGCGCTGGTCGATTTCCTCTATCTTGGGATTTACCTGAAACAGAGCCTTGAGGTGCAAGCCCTGCTGGCAAGCGGGACGATCCCGGCCGATTCGGCGCGACAGATTGTTGCGACGCTGGAAAACGGGCTTTGGTTGATGATCGCGTTGACTGTCGTAGCGTTGCTGTGGACCGTGCTCCAGATTCTTTATCTGCGCTATCTGATTGCACGTCCGATACGCGACATTACCCATGTCTTTGACCAGGCGGCGAGAGGTGAGGGAGATTTCACCGGTGTCCTGCCCTTGACCACTCACGACGAACTCCGGGACATGGCTGTCTCGTACAACGCCTTCTCCGAAAAGATGCGGCAAATTATCAGCGATGTGCGCAAGACGAGTGTGAAGATTTCCCAGGATGCGGTGCTGGTCAAGGCTCGGCTGGATGAAACCGGGAAGACGGCGCGTGAACAGGGAGTGGTCACGGAAACGGTGTTTACCGCCAGCGTGGAGACCACCAAGGTGATCGAGGAGGTCTCCAATGCCACCCAGGTGATCTCGACTTCCACGACCACCAATCTGGACAATGCCCGTATTTCCCTAGCCGAGATGAAGGAAATCGCAGTCAAGATCAATACCGTGAGCGACAAGGTGCTGCGTTTCAATCAAACGGTGGATGATCTTTCGCATCGTTCCGAAAGCGTCAACAAGGTAGCTTCCTTGATTCGGGAGGTATCCGATCAAACAAACCTGCTGGCGCTCAATGCGGCAATCGAGGCCGCGCGCGCCGGAGAACAGGGCAGGGGTTTTGCGGTGGTGGCCGATGAAGTTCGAAAACTTGCCGAGCGGGTCAAATCGGCAACCAGCGAGATCACCGGAAATATCGAAGCCATGCGCACCCTGGTGTCCACGACCCGGGTGGAAAACAATGAGATCAACGACGATGTTGCGCAAACTCGTGCAGTGGTCGACCGGTCTGCCGTTCATTTTCATCACATGGTCACCGATTTCGAACAGACCGGAAAGCAGTTGCTGCAGATTGCATCCAGTATGGAGCAATTGTCGGCCACCAACAGCCAGGTACACGATAGCGTCAGGGTGGTGAGCGAATTGTCAAAGGAAGTCCTGGCCCATATGGCGGACTCGGAGGCAAGAACGGATGGCTTGACGCAGTCGACTGAACGCGTGCAGGAGCTCGTGTCCCGTTTCAAGATAGGAAAAGGTGCCTTCGATTTTGCCGTGGGGCACATACAAGAGTTCCATGATGGAATTCAGTCGCAACTGCGGCAGATGGCAGCCAACGGCATCAATATCTTTGACCGAGGCTACCAGGCATACGGCAGTACAAAGCCACAAAAATACAAGCTCTCCTGGGGCGATGAATTTACCCGGCGCTGCCAGCAGATCCTGGAAGATTGTTTGAACACCCTTCCACATTGCGTCTATGCGGTTGCCGTGAACACCGATGGCTATCTCTCGGCCCACAACCTGAAATTCTCGAAGCCGCTGACGGGGGATGATCAGCTTGACCTGGTTGGCAATCGCACTTGCCGGAAGTTTGAGGCGCCGGGTGAACTCCGCGCGGCACGCAATACGTCCCCCGTTCTGCTCAGAACATTTATCCGCGATACCGGTGAGTTGCTCTGTGACATATGCATACCCGTCATGGTCAATGGGCAATTGTGGGGAAATGTGCGGGTTGGCGTTACCTCGGCTTCGCTGATGACCGATTAGTTGCCGATCATCCCTGGCTTGCTGCGGGAAGCCAGAGCGGCCGAATGGTCAAGTCGACGACCCGTGAGTCCGGATCTGCAGTTTGCCAAGTGTCAGTGTCAGGAGTCATTGCCGGGCGCTCCCGCAGCGCGACTGGTCAGAAAACGATATTCATCATCACCATCAGCACCGCGATGAACAGCACCGACATAATGCCGCCCGCTCGCATGAAGTCGGCGACGCGGTAGCCTGCCGGACCCATGATCAGCGCATTGACCTGATGGGTCGGTAGAAAGAAGGAATTGGAAGTCGCCAGTGCGACGGTCAGGGCAAACACGGCGGGATTGGCGCCGACGCCGATGGCGATATTGACCGCGAGGGGCACCAGCAGCACGGTGGCACCGACGTTCGACATCACCAGGGTAAAGAAGGTCGCCAGCAGGGCGATGGCGAGCTGAATCACCCAGATCTGAGTGTCGCTGCCCAGCAAGGCCAGGGTCTGCTGGGCGATCCAGGCAGCGGTGCCGCTGGTTTCGACGGCGAGGCCGAGCGGGATCAGGCTGGCGAGCAGGAATACCGATTTCCAGCTGACCGCCTGATAGGCTTCTTCGATGCGCAGGACGCCGGAGAGGATCATGCCGATGGCGCCGGTCATCAGCGCGACAGACAGGCGGATATCGGTAAACAAGATCAGGCCGAGCGCGATGCTGAAAAAGACCAGCGCCGGCTTGACCTTGTTCGGCCGCAGTTCTTCGTGCGGGTACTCCGTGGTGATGACGACGAAGTTCTTGTTCTTCTTCAAGTGCGTCAGCGCATCCCAACTTGTATGCACCACCAGCGCGTCGCCCGCCTGCAGCGGCATGTCGCGGATGCCGTCACCCAGGCGCAGCGTTTCCCCACCGCGATGCAGCGCGGTCATTGAAATGCCATAGACCTTGCGCATCCAGACGTCGCGCGCGCTTTTGCCGATCAGGTTGGAGCCCGGCGGAATGACCACCTCGGCGATGCCCGCCTTGGTCGGTGCCAGTTGTTCGACGAAAGTTTCGAGGTGGTCGCGCAGCTCGAGTCCGTTTTTTGCCGCGAAATCGCGCAGGCGCTCCGGCGCGCCGAGAATGCCGAGAATGCTGCCGGCCCTGATCTCGATATCGCGCGCCGGACCCATGCGCAGGTCGTCGCTGCCGCGCAGGATCGCTATCACGCGCAGGCGATTCGGCCCCTCGATATCGTTGATGATCATGCTGGCCACCGGACTATTGGCCGGTACCACCATCTCGTAGAGGGCGTAGTCGAGACCGTAGAGCCTCTGGAAGTAGTCCATCACATCGGCGCCACTGGTCACCTCGGCTACCGGCTTTCCCGGTAGTACGAAGCGCCCGGCAAGTACGAAGTAGGCGATGCCGGTCGCCAGCAGCGCGAGGCCCACCGGCGTTACGGCAAACAGCGACCAGGTTTCCATTTGTTGCTCGGCGGGTAGTCCTTTGTTTGAAGTCAGGATCAGGTCGTTGAGCAAGATCAGCGGGCTCGAACCGATCATGGTGATCGTGCCGCCGAGAATCGCGCAAAACCCCATCGGCATCAGCAGGCGCGACATCGGCAGGCTGGTGCGCGCTGAAATACGGCCAACCACCGGCAGAAACAAGGCCGCCGCGCCGACGTTCTGCATGAAACTGGAAATGAAGCCGACCGTGCCCGAGATCGCCGGGATGATGCGCGTTTCCGTGCGTCCGGCGTATTTGAGGATGGCCCCGGCGACTTTTCCCATCAGTCCGGTCTTGTCCAGTCCGGCGCCGATGATCATTACCGCGATGATGGAAATCACGGCGTTGCTGGAGAAGCCCCGGAACAATTCGGAAGTCGGCACCAGCGGCTGGCCCAGACCGATCACGCCGCCGAAGCTGCTGAGCAGACCGAGCAGCACCATGATGCTGACCGCCGCGACATCAACGCCGACCACCTCGAACACGAACAGAAATACCGTCAGCATCAGGATGCCGAGAACCACGGCAATCTCGGTACTCGGCACTGCCATCGCGGCGGCGATCCAGGCGATGCAGAAAAGGATCGCGGCAATGATGATCTTGGGCTTGATCTCGGACATGGGAATTGAGTCGCCTGGAAAAGGAAGGTGTCGAAAAGCGTTGGTCGGCGCGGTGCTTGGCGGCCGCGGCAACGCCGTGAACTGCAAAGAAAAGCAGAGCGCGCGCGATAGTAGCAAGTCCGGATATTCAACAGGGAACAGGATTTCTATCGCCGAATCAATGCTTCGTATCGACTTGCGGCGCGGCCGGGGGGTGGGGCAGTTATACTTGATACTGGACTGCACCAGGGCGCCACGGATACTCGAATGCGTTGGCTACGGGTTGAGCGACAGCGCAGGACTGCAGGGTTCAGGCAAAAAATCGATTCTTCTGGATATCGGTACGGCACCATCGGTCGTCGGCACGGCATCCCATTTCAGCATTCCGGTACTCCATTGCGCTACGATCTTTCCGGTATTTGTCAGGCTGTCGCGTGCCGCCGATGAAATCCATCCCGCCTTCCCTCGCGCGCTTCCTGCCCTTCCTGCGCTGGTGGCCGATGGTCAGCCGCCGCACGGCGCGCGACGACTTGCTGGCGGGTTTCACGGGTGCACTGATCGTACTGCCGCAGGGCGTCGCCTTCGCCACAATTGCCGGCCTTCCGCCCCAGTACGGTCTGTATGCCGCCATGATGCCGGCCATCATCGCCGCCTTGTGGGGCTCGTCGTGGCACCTGGTTTCGGGGCCGACCACGGCCATCTCCATCGCGGTGTTTGCAGCGCTTTCGCATCAGGCCGAGCCGGGTTCGGCGCAGTACATCAGCCTGGTCCTGACCCTGACGTTTCTGGTCGGTGTATTTCAACTGGTACTGGGCCTGGCGCGCATGGGCGCACTGGTGAACTTCATTTCGCATACCGTGGTGATCGGCTTTACTGCCGGCGCCGCGATTCTGATTGCCGCCAGCCAGGTACGCAGTTTCTTCGGAATTGACATTCCGCGCGGCACGCCCTTCCACGAGATCATGCATCAACTGGTTGTCCAGGCGGGTAGCATCAATCCCTGGGTTGCCGGCGTCGGTGTCGCCACGCTGGCGACCGGCATTCTGGCGCGCCGCTACGTCAAGAAAATCCCCTACATGATTCTGGCGATGATCGTCGGCAGTGTCATCGCCGAGATCCTCAACGAGTTGATGGGCCAGGACGCCACCGGCATCAAGACCGTCGGCGCTTTGCCGGCCACGCTGCCACCTTTGTCCATTCCGGATTTTTCCTTGCAGACCTTGCGCCATACCGTCGGTCCGGCGCTGGTCATCACCATGCTGGCGCTGACCGAGGCGGTATCGATCAGCCGCTCCATCGCGGTGCGCTCCGAGCAGCGCATCGAAGGCAATCAGGAGTTCATCGGCCAGGGTTTGTCCAACATCGTGGGATCCTTCTTTTCGGCCTATGCCGCTTCCGGGTCCTTCAATCGCAGCGGCGTGAACTATGAAGCCGGCGCGCGCACACCGCTGGCTTCGGTTTTTGCATCGATCATGCTGCTGCTGGTGTTGCTGGCGGTAGCGCCGCTGGCAGCCTATCTGCCGAACGCTGCCATGGCTGGCATCCTGTTTCTGGTGGCCTGGGGCCTGATCGATTTCCATCACATCGAGCATATCTGGCATACCAGCAAGGCCGAGTCGGCGATTCTGGTGTCGACCCTGATCGGCACGCTGATCAACCTCGAGATGGGTATATTCATTGGCGTCTTCCTGTCGCTGGTGAACTATCTCTACCGGTCGTCGAAGCCCGAGATACTTCCCGTGGTACCGGCACCGGAGGAAGGCGCCTATCATTTCACGCGCGCCCGGGGGAAACCGGAATGCCCGCAGATGCGCATCGTGCGCATCAACGGCGCGGTGTATTTTGGCGCGGCGAGCTATGTGCAGCAGGCCTTGCAGCAGATCGACGAGGACAATCCGCGGCAGAAGTCAGTGTTGATCGACGCCGGCAGGCTTACCACGATGGATATCGCCGGCGCCGAAATACTGGCGCAGGAGGCGCGTCGTCGTCGTCGGTTGGGTGGAGGTCTGTACTTCTATCGGCTCGACTCCACCATCCGCGACTTTTTGCGCAAGGGTGACTACCTCAAGGATATCGGTGAAGGCGCCTTCTTCCCGGTCATGACCAATGTCACCGGGGCGCTCTACTGGACGCTCAATCCCGACATCTGCCGCAACTGCAAGCCGCGCATTTTCAAGGAATGCCATGGCGGCATCCTGCCCGACGGCCTGCGCCGCCAGCGCCTGATGCTGGCCACCGATGGCAGCGAATTTGCGCTCCCGCCAACGGCGGTTGCGGTGGCATTGGCCAAGGCCTTCGGCGTCACGCTGGATGTGATGACCGCCGTCGCCAGCGAAGCCGATGACGAAACCGCAAAATTGCGTCTGGCCGCGGTGGTCGATACGGCGCGCCGTGCCGGGGTCGATACCGAGGAGATAGTGCGCCATGGCAAATTGCCGGTGCAGCAAGTCGTCGCCGCCGCGGCGGATGCGGACAGCAGCATTCTGGTCATCGGGCGCCGTCCGCCGCGCGGTGATTTCAAGGAGAAGATGGTTGGCGATATCGCTTTGCAAATCATTCTGGAAGCGCCCTGCCATGTGTTGATCACGGGCGGGCAATCCAAACCCTGGGAGAAGCGCATTCTGTTCCCCACCGACGGTTCGCCGATTTGCGATACCGCGGTCGAACTGGCCGCGCAGATCGCCAAGGCATCCTGGCTCCCGGTCACCGTGCTGGCGGTGGTCGGCAAGGATGGTACGCGCCAGAAAGCGGAGGAAGATGTCGCCCAGAAAGCCGCTTTCCTCAAGGCCGCAGGCGTTGCCTGCGATACCCGCGTGGTCGAGGGCGTGCCTTCCCAGACGATACTTCGCGTCATCGATGAAATCGGTGCCGATCTGGTGGTCATCGGCAACAATCAAAGCAAGGGCCTGAAGCGCACCCTCACCGGCAGCACCACCGACAAGGTGATCGGCCGCATTGCTTGTCCGGTGCTGGTGGTCAAGCGTCAGCCGGAGCCCGAGCAAATGGCAGCGGCGGTGAAGAATCAGGCTTGAGGTAGAGTTCGCACAGAAATTGATCAGGAGCAGCGCAAATGGGTTATCGACTGTCGAAAATCTACACCCGCACCGGCGATGCCGGCACCACGGGACTGGGCGATGGCTCGCGGACGCCCAAGAATTCGCTGCGCATAGCCGCGCTGGGCGAGGTCGATGAGCTCAACTCGGTGATTGGTCTGCTGCTCTGCGAGGAATTGCCAGAGCAGTTGCGCGATCTGCTGGTCGGTATCCAGCACGATCTGTTCGACTTGGGCGGCGAAATGTCGATACCTGGCGCAGTGCTTCTAAAGGCAACGCAACCCGCGCAACTGGAAGCCGCCATTGATCATTACAACGGCGACCTGTCACCGCTCAAGGAATTCATTCTTCCAGGCGGCAGCCGTGCTGCGGCGACCACGCATCTGGCTCGCACCGTATGCCGCCGTGCCGAACGCGCGCTGGTCGCGCTGGCCGCCGAGGAGACGGTGGCCGACGTCGGGCGGCAGTATCTGAATCGGCTTTCCGATTTGCTGTTCGTTCTTGGCCGCTGGCTCAACAAGCAGGCGGGCTGCGGCGATGTGTTGTGGCAGAAGGGCAAGAACGCCTGACCCGGCCCTGGCCTGGGGGCCAAGCGCCGTCTCGCCAGCGCCGAGTTTTCGCCGATTGCGCCAGACGCCATTTCGCTGGGTTCGACACGGCCGGCAGCCGGGGGATACGCAGGCTTGATCAAAATATAAGAAAAAGTACCAGCGCGGGTGTCGGGCTGGCGTCTATCATGCCGGCTTGCGGCGGCTGGCGGGGATGACCTCGCGGCGGCTGAACAAACGCATGCCACTCTCATGGTCAAGCAACTGATCCTACGTCGCCTGTTCCCGTTCCTGCGCTGGCTTCCCTATTCGAAAGGGATATTCAAGGCGGACTTCATTGCCGGTTTGACCGTGGCCCTGGTGCTGGTGCCGCAGTCCATGGCCTACGCGCAACTGGCCGGCATGCCGCCTTACTTCGGTCTTTACGCGGCCTTCCTGCCGGTGGCGGTGGCGGCGCTATGGGGCTCATCCAATCAGCTCGGGACCGGGCCGGTGGCCGTGGTGTCGCTGCTGACGGCGTCATCGCTGGCGCCCTTGGCCGCGCCGGGCTCGGCCCAGTTCATCGCGCTGGCCATCATGCTCGCCCTGCTGGTTGGTGTGATCCAGCTCGGCCTCGGCGTGTTCAAGCTTGGCGTGATTGTCAACTTCCTCTCCCATCCGGTCATCGCCGGATTCACCAACGCCGCCGCGATCATCATCGGCCTGTCCCAGGTCAACAAGCTGATGGGAGTGCCGATGAGTCGTTCGGAGTCCTTCATTCGCGATATCTGGGAGGTGTTCAAGCAGATCGGCGATACTCACCTGCCCACGCTGGCGATGGGTGCGGCAGCGATCATTGTCATGGCGCTGATCCGGCGCAAGGCGCCGAAGCTACCGGGTGTCCTGATCGCTGTTGTTCTCACTACCCTGGTTTCCTGGCTGATCGGTTTCGAGCGCAGCGTCACGACAGAGCCGGAACAGATAGTCGACGTGGAAGCGCGGTTGCTGCTTGACGATTTCGCCCGCACCGAGTCACGCATCAAGGAGTTCACCGACCAATTGGCCGTCAAGGGTGGCGAGCTCAGATCCCTGCGCAAGAGCGGCAAACCGCAGGCGCATGAAGCAGCGACCGTGAGCTACGAAATCGAACTGCTCAGGCTGCAGTTGCATGGTCGCGAGGATGAGAATCGCAAGCGCAACCGCGTCATACGCAGCATCGTCCTGGAGCGGGTGTCCGGCGACGCGGGAAAGCCGGCAATGTTCTATTCCCAGGGCGGCGTGCCGGCCGGCATGCAAGGTGATGGTCGCACCTGGCGCATCGCCAAGGCAGCCAGCGGAGGAATCAAGGTGAGCGGTGGCGGCGAAGTGGTCGGCAAGGTACCGCAAGGCTTGCCGTCGGTCGGACTGCCCGGCTTTTCGTGGGACATGGTCGGCAGCCTGTTTTCCGCAGCCGTCGTCATCTCGCTGGTGGGTTTCATGGAGGCAATCTCGATCGCCAAGGCCATGGCCGCGAAAACCAAGGACAAGATCGACCCCAACCAGGAACTGATCGGCCAGGGCCTGGCGAATCTGGTCGGCAGCATGACCCAGTCATTTCCCGTCTCCGGGTCGTTTTCGCGTTCCGCGGTCAACATCGACGCCGGCGCAAAAACCGGCATATCGTCGGTGATCACCGCCGTCTGCGTGCTGCTGACCCTGCTGTTCCTGACGCCGCTGCTGTATCACTTGCCGCAGGCCGTGCTGGCTGCGGTAATCATCATGGCGGTCATCGGCCTGGTCAATTTCGGCGCCATCAAGCACGCCTGGCGGGCCAACAGGCACGACGGTATTGCCGCGGTCGTTACTTTTGTTGCAACGCTCACTTTTGCCCCGCACCTCGACAATGGCATCATGCTGGGCGCCGGTCTGGCCATCATGCTCTACTTGCTGCGGACCATGAAGCCGAGGGTCGCCATCCTCGGCCGCCATCCCGACGGTATGTTGCGCGACGCACGGGTACACAGTCTGCCGGCATCGGAAGTGGTCACGGCAGTTCGCTTCGATGGGCGCCTCTACTTCGCCAACGTCTCGTTCTTCGAGGACGCGATCCTTGAAGCGGTTGCCCGCAATCCCAAAGCAAAGTATCTTCTCGTCGTCGGGGATGGCATCAACGAGCTCGATGCGTCCGGGGAGGAGGTCATGCGTCATCTGGTCGAGCGGCTAAGGAGCAGCGGCGTCAATATGGTGTTTGCAGGATTCAAAAAACAGGTAATCGATGTCATGCGCGCCACGGGCCTGCTTGCCACGATTGGCGACGCAAACTTTTTCATCAACGCCGATCATGCGCTCGAGTCGATCCGGGCGAGTGTCACGGCGGAGGGCGTCGAAGGGGCGTTTTGTCTGTTGCCGCCGAAGTAATGCCGACTCTTCTTTCCATCGACCTGCTGCTGTTCGCCGTCTGTGCCTGGCTGGCTATCGGATTTGCCGGGCTGGCGGCGCCGCGCAATCTGCACTTCATCAGCAAAATGCTGTTTCCAATGGGCGCCCTGATTGGCCTGCTGGTGGGGTTGGTCGCCCTGAGCTCCCTGGGCAAGGCGGCGGAAGTTGCCGTATTGTCGATTGGCCTGCCCGACTTGCCCTTCCATCTGCGGCTCGACAATCTGAGCGCGTTGTTCGCCATGCTTCTGGGCTTTGTCTCAGTCGGCATCTCGATTTTTGCCGCCGGCTATTTCCGCAAGGGCGAGGGGGCCGCGCCGGGATTGATGTGCCTGCAATACCACGCCTTTCTCGCCAGCATGCTCATGGTGCTGCTGGCCGACGATGCCTATGCATTCATGGTGGCGTGGGAAACCATGGCTCTGTCGTCGTTTTTCCTGGTCACCACCGACCATCGCCAGGAGGAAATCCGCCGCGCCGGTTTTCTGTATCTGCTGATTGCCCACGTCGGCGCGATCGCCATCCTGCTGTGCTTCGGCGTCATGACCGGCGGCGCCGGCGATTACAGCTTTGCCGGCATGCGTGCTCAGGAACTGTCGCCGTTCTGGGCCTCGGCCGCCTTCCTGTTGGCGCTGGCGGGTTTCGGCGCCAAGGCCGGTCTGGTTCCGCTCCATGTCTGGCTGCCTGAGGCGCATCCGGCGGCACCTTCGCCGGTGTCGGCGATGATGAGTGGCGTGATGTTGAAGACCGCCATCTACGGTTTGCTGCGCGTGAGTTTCGACCTGCTGCACGCGACGCTCTGGTGGTGGGGTGTCGTGGCGCTGGCGGTGGGTCTCGTCACGGCGCTGTTCGGCGTGCTCTACAGCACGGTGCAAAGCGACATGAAGCGCTTGCTGGCCTATTCCTCGATCGAGAACATCGGGCTGATCGCGGTCGGCATCGGCCTGACTCTGATCTTCCATGCTTATCGCATGGAAGCGCTGGCGGCACTGGCCATGACGGCCGTGCTCTACCACTGCCTCGCCCATGCCGCCTTCAAGAGCCTGCTGTTTCTCTGCACCGGCTCGGTGCTGCACGCAACCAGGGAGCGCAGCCTGGGCAAGCTCGGCGGGCTGATTCACCGCATGCCTTGGGTGGCCTGGCTGGCCCTGGTCGGCGTCATAGCCAGCGCGGGATTGCCGCCCTTGTCGGGATTCGTTTCAGAATGGCTGCTGCTGCAAAGCTTCCTGTTCTCGCCGGGCCTGCCGCATCCCTGGCTCAACATGCTGGTTCCCGTGGCGGCGGCGCTGGTGGTTCTGGTCGCTGCGCTGGCCGGCTTCGCCATGGTCAAATTCTACGGCATCATTTTTCTCGGCCAGATGCGCGAGCCGGCACTCAAGGATGCCCACGATGCCGGACCGTGGGAGAAGTTCGGCCTGGTCTGGCTGACGCTCATCACGTTGATGTTGGGGGTCTTGCCATCGACGGTGATCTTGCGCATTGATGCCGCCACCCGCCAGATGCTCGGTACGGGCCTCGCTGACAGGCTGAACGAGCAGGGCTGGTGGATGCTGGCGCCGATTTCTGCCGAACGCGCCAGCTACGAACCCTTGATCTTCCTCGTCACCATTGCCGCCACACTGCTAATGGGGCGCTGGCTGGTGCGTCGGCTCTATCATGGCCGTGTGCGGCGCACCACGGCCTGGGACTGCGGCTACCATTTTCAGGGGCCGCGGGCGCAGGATACGGCTGAGGGTTTCAGCCAGCCGATCCGCCGCATCTTCGAGCCGATGTTTCGCATGACCCGGCATTTCCCGACAGCCCGCGATGCCAACCCGTATTACAGCGTCAAGGTCGAGGATCATTTCTGGCACTGGCTCTATCTGCCGCTGGCCAGACTCGCCGGTTGGATATCGACGCTGATTGTCACGCTGCAGGGCGGGCGCATCGCCGTGTATCTGATGTACAGCTTCATCACCCTCCTTGTGCTCTTGTTGGTGGCGCGGCCATGATCAGCTTTTCTGGACTGCTCGGTCAGGCGTTTGCAATTCTGCTGGCTCTGGTGCTGGCGCCGCTGCTCTCGGGTTGGGTCGGGCAATGCCGAGCCTGGCTGCAGAGTCGCAGTGCGCCGCCCCTTTTGCTGCCTTTCTATATGCTGCAGAAGCTCTTCCACAAGGATGTGGTACTGGCGCACGGGGCTTCGTCGCTGTTTCGCGCGGCGCCCTTTGTTGTTTTCGGCTGCATGGTCCTCGCCTGCGCCATCATCCCCAGCCTGTCGACCGACCTGCCGCTGGCTCCAGCCGCCGACGCCCTGGCGCTGGTCGGGGTGTTCGGTCTGGCCCGCGTGTTCATTTCCCTGGCGGCCATGGATGTCGGCACCTCCTTCGGCAGCCTCGGCGGCCGACGCGAAATGCTGATCGGGTTTCTTGCCGAGCCGGCGCTGCTGATGGTGATTTTCACTCTGGCCATGATCGCCCAATCGACCTCGGTTACCACCATCGTCGAGACGCTGGCACACCGCGAACTGGTGATTTATCCGAGCCTGGCCTTCGCCGGCATTGCGTTCACCTTCGTCTCGCTGGCCGAGAACGCCCGCGTGCCGGTGGACAATCCGGCCACCCACCTCGAACTGACGATGATTCATGAGGCGATGATTCTCGAATACTCCGGCCGCCACCTGGCGCTGATCGAGTGGGCCGCCAGCCTCAAGCTTTACGCCTATTCCTGCCTCGGCCTGGCGTTGTTCTTTCCCTGGGGCATCGCCGCGGGTGACAGCTTTCCCGCGCTGCTGGCGGCGATTCCGCTGCTGCTGGTGAAGCTCGCCATCGGCGGCTTCCTGCTGGCCGGCATTGAAACCATCAATGCCAAGATGCGCATCTTCCGCGCCCCCGAGTTTCTTGGCATCGCCTTCATGCTGGCGGTGCTCGGCTTGCTGGTGCGCCTGCTGCTGGAGGTCCGCGTTTGAAGCTCTTGGCTCACCCCTCCCTGCCGCCCCGTCTGGGGAGGAGTCTGCAGGTTCGCTGCGCGCATCAATTACGGGGCGCTTTGCATCCGGATACTGTACCTGTTGCGCCTCCGGCGCGTGACGTGGGGGTTTGCCCTCCAACTCGGCGAGGGCCCTGGGACGGCCCGGCACCCGCACTGCGTTGCAGGGAAAACGTATGAGCGCTGCTATTCCGTTTTCCGCCCAGCTCATCAATCTCTTCGCGGCGGTGATTCTGCTGCTGGCCTTCGCCATGCTGGCGCAGCGCCGGGTGCTGGCGTTGATCAATCTGTTTGCCCTGCAGGGATTGGCTTTGTGTCTGGCGACGCTGGTGGCGGCCATGACGACCGGCCAGATGCATCTGTACTACTCGGCCGGACTGACGCTGCTGCTCAAGGTGTTGCTGCTGCCCTGGATCCTGCATCGTCTGGTGCGCAAGCTCAAGGTAAAGGGTGAAGTCGAGGCGCTGATCAATATCCCGACCACGATGCTGGTCGGGCTCTTCCTCGTCATGGTCGCCTTCAATGTCGCGCTGCCGATATCCGACCTCTCGCACACCATCACGCGGGGCACGCTGGGCATCGCCCTGGCCGTGGTAATGCTGGCGTTCCTGATGATGATCACGCGGCAGAAAGCCATCACCCAGGTGGTCGGCTTCCTGTCCATGGAAAACGGCCTGTTTCTGGCCGCCACCAGCGCCACCTATGGCATGCCGATGGTGGTGGAACTTGGCATTGCGCTCGACGTGCTGGTCGGCGTCATCATCCTCGGCGTGTTCTTCTTTCAGATCCGCGACCAGTTCGACAGTCTCGACATCCATCACATGGAACGGCTGAAAGACAACTGATGGCGATGGATTTCTTTGTCCTCATGCTCGTCATTCCCCTTGTCAGCGGCGCATTGCTGACGGTGGTCGGCGAGCGCGCCTGGGCGCCCAACCTCAACATCGTCGCCAGTCTCGGTACCTTTCTCGCCTCGGTCGGCCTGACCGTCGAGGTTGTCGCCAACGGCCCCCGCTTCGCTTTTGGCGAGCAGTTCTTCATCGATTCGCTGAACGTATTTTTCGTCGCGCTGACGGCCTTCGTCGGGCTGACCACCAGCATCTTTTCCGGCCCCTACATGAAGAACGAGCGTGAGCACGGCAAGCTCACCGAGGTGCGCCTGCGCCTCTACAAGAGCATGTACCAGCTCTTCATGTTCACCATGCTGGTGGCCCTGACCACCAACAATCTGGGTTTGCTCTGGGTGGCCATGGAAGCGGCGACGCTGACGACCGTGCTGCTGGTTTCGCTCTACCGGACGCCGGCGAGCCTGGAAGCGGCGTGGAAGTACTTCATCCTCTGCGGTGTCGGCATTGCCCAGGCATTGTTCGGCACCATCCTGCTCTACTTCGCCGCCGAGCGGGTGCTGGGCGCAAGCGGCAACGCACTGCTGTGGACGCATCTGATCGACGTCAAAGCCCAGCTCGAGCCCAACATCATGGCCTTGTCCTTCATCTTCCTGCTGGTCGGCTACGGCACCAAGGTGGGCCTGGCGCCGCTGCACAACTGGCTGCCGGATGCTCACGCCGAAGGCCCGACGCCGGTTTCCGCCGTGCTCTCCGGCCTGCTGCTCAACGTCGCGCTGTATGCCATCCTGCGCTGCAAGGTACTGGCCGATGGCGCCATCCCGGGCAATTTCGCCGGCAATCTGATGATGGGTTTCGGCTTGTTCACGCTGCTGGTCGCCGCCTTCTTTCTGTCCCGCCAGAAAGATGTCAAGCGCATGTTTGCCTATTCGTCCATCGAGCACATGGGCCTCATCACCTTTGCTTTCGGCATGGGCGGCGCGGTGGCCAATTTTGCCGGTCTGCTGCACATGACCATGCACTCGCTGACCAAGTCGGCCATCTTCTTCGCCGTCGGCCATGCCACGCAGAAGACCGGAACCCAGTTGATGGCCGACATCCGCGGCCTGATCAAGATCAATCCGCTGATCGGCTGGGGCTTGATGCTCGGCACCCTGTCCATACTCGGCATGCCGCCTTTCGGGGTGTTTGCCAGCGAGTTCATGATCCTCACCCATGCCATGAAGCATTACCCCTGGGCGACGCCGATACTCTTGCTGGCGCTCGGCGTGGCCTTTGCCGCAATTTTTGGCAAAGTGCAGCCGATGGTGTTCGGCGAGACAGAGGCCAGACGCCTGCCGCACGCACCGGCCATCACGCCGGTGTTTCTCCATCTTGGCATCGTGCTGATGCTGGGTTTGTACATTCCGCCTTACCTGACGCGCTGGTTTCACGAAGCGGCAAAGATGCTCGGCTAATACCATGACTTTCTTGTTTCCTTCCTCTTCTGGTATCGGCATCGCGCCTGATGTGCAGGCTTCGGTCTGCCCGGAATCGCCGTGGGGTTTCTCGGGAAAAAGCGTGCCGTTGATGTGGCTCTGCCGCGGCGTGCGCACGATTGAATACTGGCTGAGTCGGCATAGCCTGGGGCAGGCCTGACGATGTTCCTTTGCGACGACACCACCATTGAGTTCACGCCGCAGCCCGGAATCGGCGCACCGGTCTGGCGCGGTCGCGCGCCAAGCCGTGAAGCGCTGCTCGATTTCACTGCCGCCGCGCATCTCGCCGGAGGCCGCCTGGCGGCCATCTGGGGCAGCGACGAACGGCAACGCGGCGGCGGCTTTCGCCTGCATTGCGTTTTCGGCCTGAATCAAGGCCACGCCTGGCTGACCCTTGAACTGCCAGCCGATGAGCCCTGCTACCCCGATTTGTCGCGCAAGTTCCCGGCCGCCAACCGAATGCAGCGCGCCACCCGCGACATGGTCGGCATCGCCACCGACGGCGGTGATCAGCGGCCCTGGCTGCGCCATGGCGCCTGGCCGGCTGACTGGTATCCGCTGCGCCATGACGCCGTGCCGGCCGAGGCGATGGGCGCGGGCTTCGAAAACGCGCCCAGTGACTACGATTTCGTCCAGGTCGGCGGCGAGGGCGCGCACGAAATTCCGGTCGGTCCGATTCATGCCGGCATCATCGAGCCGGGCCACTTCCGGTTTTCCGTCATCGGCGAGCGCGTGCTGCGTTTGGAGCAGCGCCTGGGCTACCAGCACAAGGGTGTCGAAAAGCTGTTCATCGGTGCCGATGTGGCGCAGGGTGCGCGTCTGGCGGGTCGCGTTTCCGGTGACTCGACCTGTGCCTACGCCTGGGCCTATGCCGACGCGGTCGAGGCGGCGTGCCGGGTCGAGGTGCCGCCGCGGGCCTTGCTGTTGCGCGCGCTGATGCTGGAACGCGAGCGCGTGGCCAATCATCTTGGCGACCTCGGCGCTTTGGGTAACGATGCCGCCTTCGCCTTCGGTCTCACACAGTTTCTGCGCCTGAAGGAAGACTGGCTGCGTTTGAACCATCAAGTGTTCGACCATCGTTTGATGATGGATTGCATTGTGCCGGGCGGTGTCGCCGCAGATGTCGAGCCCGCAGCGTTTGACGCGATAGTCGATCAATGCGCTGTCATCGGCGACGAAGTGGCCAAACTGGGCAAGCTTTACGGCGAGCATGCCGGCTTGCAGGATCGTTTTGCGACCACCGGCTTCATCGACATCGCACTGGCGCGCGAACTGTCGCTGACCGGTATGGCCGCCCGCGCCTGCGGCGTTCTGCTCGATGGGCGGGCGCATCGGCAGGGCTACACCCCGCCACCGCCCTACGCCGTCTTGGGGGTGCGCCCAGTCACCGATGAGCGCGGCGACGTGGCGGCGCGTGTGGCGGTGCGCTTTGCGGAAATCGCCGAATCGCTGCGTCTGCTGCGCCAACTGGCCGTGGCCATGCCGCAAAGCGCCAGCCGTGTCGACGTCGCACCCGTCGCCGGAGCGAGGGGGCTTGGCGTGGTCGAAGGCTGGCGCGGTGAGGTGCTGGTCGGCGTCCAGTTCGGCACTGACGGCAGGCTGGCCCGCGTGCACCCGCACGACCCTTCATGGCAGGCCTGGCCGGCGCTGGAACATGCGGTAGTGAAAGACATCGTTCCCGATTTTCCCTTGATCAACAAGTCGTTCAATCTTTCCTACAGCGGGGTGGATTTGTGACCTGCCACGTCGCCACCAACTCTCCGCCGAGCGGATGCCTGCGAACTCACGACGCGCGGCACTTGCCGGTGGCTCCGGTCATGGGCGGGGTCGTTGTCGCGCCCACGGCGCGTGAGCTCCGGGCCGGCGGCCGTCTCACGCCCGAACCGCTTGGTTTCCTGGGGACGACATGATTCCAATACTCAGGCACATATTTCGTACCGGCATCCTCACCGAGCCAGCGCCTGCCGCCGAGGATGGCCCGCAACGCGAGGTCGATCGGCTGCATGACGAGATCCTGCATGTGCTCGGTCGGGCGCTGACCATACGCGAAGTCGATGCCGGCTCCTGCAATGGCTGCGAGCTGGAGATTCATGCGCTCAACAATCCCTATTACAACCTTGAGGGACGCGGCATCAAGTTTGTCGCCAGTCCGCGCCACGCGGACATGCTGCTGGTGACCGGGCCGGTGACACGAAACATGGAGAACGCGCTGCGTATCGCCCACGACTGCACCCCCGATCCCAAGCTGGTCGTCGCGGTGGGCGACTGCGGTTGCAATGGCGGCGTGTTTGGCGAGAGCTACGCCAGTTGCGGTGCCGTCGCCAATGTGATCGATGTCGATCTGCGCATTCCCGGTTGTCCGCCAACACCGCTGGCCTTGATGCAGGGCATCCTGGCGGCGATTCGCAAGAAAAAACCGAGTGCTTGACCACGGCGAACACGGCGACACGGCGCAAAGCAAGCAGCGGAACTATTGATCCGGCCCCTCTGAACTTGAAACCACCGTTCGGGCTGAGCTTGTCGAAGCCCAGAATGCCCTTCGACAAGCTCAGGGCGAACGTTCAAGTGGATTACAGCCGACTCAATATATGGGTAGTTTTCGCCGTGTCGCCGTGGTGAATGCCTTTTCGTGCCCTGCCGGAAAAGTCGGCGCTGGCGCTACGGCACATTCAGGTCGGCCGCTCAGTCCGGGCCGAGCAGCGTTTCCCGGCTCAGGCGGCGTACGTCGGTTTCGCCGCACAGCGCCATGGCCGTCGCAATTTCGCTGCGCATGACCGAGAGCATGTGGGCCACGCCGGCTTCGCCGCGGGCCGCCACCGCGTAGCCCCAGGCGCGGCCGAGCATGCACGCCTTGGCGCCGAGCGCGAGCGCCTTCACCACATCCAGGCCGCTGCGCACGCCGCCGTCCATCAATACCTCAAGCTTGTCGCCGACGGCGTCCACAATTCGCGGCAGAGCGTCGATGCTGGCTTCGACCCCATCCAGTTGGCGGCCGCCGTGATTCGAGACGACGATGCCATCGGCACCCGCTGCCGCGGCCTGGCGCGCATCGTCCACGTCGAGAATGCCCTTGAGCAGAATCTTGCCGGACCAGTTCTGGCGTACCCAGGCCAGGTCGTCCCAAGTGATGCGCGGATCAAACTGACTATCCACCCAGGACTTGAATTCGGGCAGGCTGCGCGCGTCAGGCACCGCCGTGGTCAGATTGCCGAACATCAGCGGCTTGCCGCGGATCGCCACATCGAGCAACCAGCGCGGGTGCGAGACCAAGTCCCAGGCCTTGGTCAGTTTGCCGGCCAGCGGCAGGACGCCGGCCATGCCGTTGCGGATGTCGCGGTAGCGTGTGCCCATCACGGCCAGATCCACCGTCAGCACCAGTATCGGGCAGCCGGCGGCCTGGGCTCGATGCATCAGCTCCCGGGCGTAGCTTCGATCACGCATTACATACAGCTGATACCAGAAAGGCGCCGTGGTCGCGGCCCGCACTTCCTCGATCGAGCAGATGGATACGGTCGATTCGCAAAACGCCACGCCCGAACCTTCGGCGGCGCGCGCTGCCTGAGCCTCGGCCCGGCGCGCCATGACGCCGGCCAGACCCAGGGGGCCGAGGATCAGCGGCATGGCAAGCGCCTGACCCAGCACCTGCGTGCCCAGATTCAGCTGCGAGACATCGCGCAGGACGCGCTGACGCAATTGAATGCGGCGAAACGCGGCCAGATTTTCGCCGGCCGTGAACTCATCGTAAGCGGCGCCGTCCAGATAATCGAAAAACTGTCGTGGCAGGCGCCGGCGCGCCAGTTCCCGGTAATCGCCCGCCGTGCCGGGAGCCAGGCCGAGTCCGCGAGTTTCAAGGTTCATCACGCTATTCCCCCATAGATGGCGCATAGTACTGGCCTTAGCCGTGACGTGGTGCGCCCGGAAGTCGACATACTGGCTCGGCACGTTTCACACGCTACTCTGTCGATACTTGGGTACGCCAAATTCAAACTTGGGCCACTGGCGTGGACAGATCCCTCAGACTTATATCGTTAGTAATAGAATCAGGCCATGACACCGAGCATTGACGAAGCTGCGGCGCTGCGCTTGCGAGAGCACGAACTGATCTTTGAACGCGCCCATACCGGCATTCTTTTTGTGCGGGAGCGGGTGATCCTGCGCTGCAATCCGCAGTTTGAAGCGATGTTCGGGTACCCCCGTGGCGAATTGATCGGGAAATCGACGCGGGTGCTGTTCGCCGACGAAGAGGCATGGGCCGCGCACGGCGCCCGGGTCTATCCGATGCTTGCCGAGGCGGGGGTCTTCGATGATTATTCAGACCATGTCCGTCGCGATGGTTCGCCCATCTGTTGCCATGTAATCGGCAGCCCGGTCGAAGCAGGCAATCCGGCGGCAGGCTCGGTATGGCTGTTTGAAGACATCACTGCCCGCCGCGCAGCCGAGGATGCCTTGCGTCAGAGTCACGATGAGCTGGAACAGCGCATTGCCGAGCGTACGGCCGAACTCGCCATACAGCTGAATTTTATGGAACAACTCATCGAGGCGATCCCCGGTCCGGTGTTCTACAAAAATCGCGAGGGACGCTACCTCGGATGCAACCAGCGCTATCTGGATTTCACCGGGAACAAGCGCAGCGAGTGGCTCGGCGCAACGGTGCATGAGATCACCGGCAAGGAACTGGCCGATCAATCCCAATTAAGCGATGATGAACTGTTGCGCAATCCGGGATCGCACGCCTATGAAGTGCAGGTTCAGTCGGCCGGCGGCGAGCTGCGCGATGTGATCATCAACAAGGCCACATTTTCAGACCGGGACGGCAAGGTCGGCGGCATCATCGGCGTCATGTTCGACATCACCGAGCGCAAGCACATGGAAGAACGCATGCGGCAGGCGGCGACGGTGTTTCAAAGCAGTGCCGAAGGCATTGTCATCACCGCACCGGACGGATCGATCATCGCGGTCAATCGAGCCTTCACGGAAATCACCGGGTACAGCGAGGATGAGGTGATCGGGCTCAATCCCAGGATACTGAAGTCCGACCGCCAGGACGCGAACTTCTATAGCAAGATGTGGGGCGACATCGTGCGCCACGGCCGCTGGCAAGGCGAGATTTGGAACAAGCGCAAGGACGGCCGCCTGTATCCCGAGTCGCTGACGATCAGCGCCGTCACCGATGCCGACGGCGGGACCAGGCACTACGTGGGTGTCTTTTCGGACATTTCCGAACTCAAGCGCGCCAACGAACTGCTCGATCATCAGGCCCATCACGACCACTTGACGGGCCTGCCGAATCGTCTGCTGCTGGAGGATCGCCTGCGCGTGGCGCTGCTGCGCGCCCATCGAGAAAACTCGCAAGTGGCCGTGCTATTCATCGACCTGGATCGTTTCAAGAACATCAATGACAGCCTGGGCCACCATGTCGGCGATGGCGTTTTGCGCGACGTGGCGCGGCGCATCGCGACCCTGACACGGGAGTCGGATACGGTTGCCCGGCTCGGCGGAGACGAATTCGTGATCGTCATGGAGGGGATTCACGAACCGGCGATGGCTTCGCGCATCGCCGAAAAAATACTCGACGAGTTGCGCCAAAATCCGGTGAAAGCCGAGCAGGAGTTCTATATCGGCGCCAGCATCGGCATCAGTCTCTTTCCGCAGGATGGAAATGATTCGGCAGGCTTGATCAAGCAAGCCGACGCTGCAATGTATCGGGCCAAGGAAAGAGGTCGCAATACCTTCGAGTTTTTCACCAACGAGTTGACGCAGTCATCGCTTGATCGCTTCAGGATGGAAACGGAATTGCGCCGGGCCATTGAGCGTGATGAGTTGCGGGTCTATCTGCAGCCGAAATTCTCGCTCAAGACCGGCGCATTGACCGGTGCCGAGGCGCTGGTGCGCTGGCAGCACTCCCGGCAAGGCCTGGTACCACCGATGAACTTCATCCCGCTGGCCGAAGAGTCGGGGCTTATTGTCATGCTCGGCGAGTGGGTGCAGCGCTCTGCCTGCGCCCAGTGGGCCGAATGGGTGCGGGCCGGGCTCGATCCCGGAATGCTTTCGATCAACGTTTCGGGGGTCGAGTTTCGTCGCGGAAAGATTCTGGGCACGGTCAGCGAAGTACTCAAGGCAACCGGGCTGACGCCGACGCTTCTGGAACTGGAGATTACCGAGAGCGCGATCATGACCCAGGCGGAGAACAGCGTGCGGGTGCTGCACGAACTTCGCGCGATGGGCATCTGTCTGGCAGTGGATGATTTCGGAACCGGTTATTCGTCGTTGGCGTATCTCAAGCGTCTGCCGCTCAACAAGCTGAAAATCGACCAAAGCTTCGTGCGGGGTCTGCCCGGGGACGCGGAAGACGCGGCGATTGTCCGCGCCGTGATCGCGCTCGGCCACAGCCTGCAATTGAAGCTGATCGCCGAAGGCGTCGAAACGGAGTCCCAGCGCGAGTTTTTGCTCGATGCCGGGTGCGACGAGATGCAAGGTTATCTGCGCGGGAAACCCATGGCGGTAGCCGATTTCAGACGGGAGTTTCTCGCAGGCTGAGGCGCTTGCACTTGCCCGATGGCTCAGCCGACGGGAACCCGGTCGCCACGGGGCGCCACGCTGTTGCCGCTCAAGCGATCATAAAAATTTGAAATCGCGCGCTGTGCCAGTTTGGCTATGCTGACAGGCATGTCGCAATGGTTAACCCTCTCCCGTGCCGCCCATCTGCTCGGCATTTCCCGCGTCGCCATGCAAAAGCGCATACGCGAGGGCGAGTTGCCGTCCTTCGACGGCATGGTCGCGGTTGATGATTTGCAGCGCAGCTGGCCGGAACTCGATCTGGATGAATCGGGCAGTTTTGAAAAGACCCGCGCGATTCGCGAGGATGCGTTCGCCCGACGACTGCGCGAGCGCGTCCTGCCGACGCAGGAAACCCTGGCTCAGCGCCTGTTTGAACAAGGTCAGGAACTCGCCGAGGCGCAGCGAACTTTGACGCGCTATCACGCCCTGTTCGATTCGCTGCAGGCGCGGCTCGCGGTGCCGCCGCCGCCCACTGCGGCCGAGTTGGGGCAGCTGCTTGACGATGGCCTGGCGCAGGCGCTGAGTGTTCCGGCGCCGGCGGACGACATCGCCGCGCTCGATGCTATGCTGCGCGTCATGTCGGCACACGTTACGGTCAAGCCATCCGGTCGCGAGTTTTTTGTCGAAGGTTCGGAAACGCTGCTGAAAGCGGCGCTGCGCGCCGGACTTTCGCCCAACTATGGTTGTGGCAACGGTGTCTGCGGCCTGTGCAAGGCGCGCGTCGTGGCGGGCGAAACGCGCACCGTGTCGCCCTCCGACTATCGCTTCACGGAAGCGGAAAAGTCACAGAATCACGTCCTGATGTGTTCCTGCACCGCGCTCAGTTCCGATCTGCAGCTGGAGGTACTGGAGGCCGCGGCACCGGAGGACATTCCCGAGCAGCGCATCGTCGCCAAGGTTCGCAGCCTTGACGTGCTGAGCGCTGACGTCATGCGCTTGCATCTGCAAACGCCGCGCAGCAATCGCCTGCGCTTTCTCGCCGGACAGCGGGTCACCCTGGGCGTCAGCGCCGGACAGGCGGAAGGCAGCGACCTGCATGGCGAGTTCCCTGTCGCCAGTTGTCCTTGCGATGATCGCAACCTGCTGTTCCATGTTTCGCGCGCGGACCGCCGTGCCGCCAGCGCCGACTTTTCCCGCTATCTGTTCGCAGGCGGGATCAAAGCCGGCGACGATGTTTCCGTCTGGGGGCCGTGGGGAAGGTTTGTTCTCGAAGAAGACTCGGCGCGCCCCCTGGTGTTCATCGCCATAGACGAGGGCTTTGCGCCTATCAACAGCCTGATCGAGCACGCGATCGCGGTGGATGCCGCGGAATCGATTGTGCTCTACTGGGCGAGCACGCAGCCGGGCGGACAGTACCTGCCCAATCAGTGCCGGGCCTGGAGCGAGGCGCTTGACGAGTTCAGTTATCAGGCGCTGGCGCTCGACGACCTGTCGGCGACACTGGCGGCACACTCCGCCTTGCCGCAAAGCAACGTCTATCTGGCCGGCGCGGCGGAGCGCGTGCCACCGCTGGCAGCGGCGCTGCTCGCGGCCGGCGTGCCGCCGCAACAACTGCATGTGGAAGCGCTTTGACACCATGAAACCAGAACGCCGTGTCATCCCCATCGCGCCGCAAGGCGTCGATTCCGACCTCGAAGCCTGTTCCTCGGCCGAGCCCTTCGCCCTGATGGTGCTCGGCGACAGCATGGAGCCGGAATTCATCGAGGGCGAAATCATCCTGATCGAGCCGGAAGGCCTCGCCACCGACGGCTCCTTCGTCCTCGCCCAGCTCGATGGTGAATGGATATTTCGGCAATTGGCAAAGCAGGGCTCGGGCTGGCGCCTGCAGGCGCTGAACCCGGCCTATCCGCATGCGGATATTGCGGGCCTCGACGCGGTCAAAGGGGTCATCATCCAGAAATCCAAACCCGGCAGCCGCAAGGCTACCAAACGCTACGTGGAGTGAGTTTCATGCCGTACTACATCTATCGCGTTACCTCATTGGGCCCGGTGCCCCGGCTGGAGAAAATCTCCCAGTACGATGCCTTCAAGGAGGCTTCGCAGGAAGCCACGCGCCTGCGCCGCGAAACCGATCTTGGTGCCGACGTGACGATCAAGACAATATTTGCCGAAACCGAACTGCAGGCTGAAGACCTGCTCAGCCAGCCACGCGGGGAAGAGCCGATGACCGGCGAGGACTACTGAGCCGGTGGTTGACGAAGCCGCCTTTCGTCAAGCCCGGGGGGAGATCAATCGTCTGCCCTGCATCTTCGAGCGCGCGCTGCTGGTGCACCACGCGGTGTGCGAGTGTTCGCTGCGGCATCAGATCGCCGAACGGGAGCTGGTGGCCTGCGTCGGGCCGGCGGCCCATGCGGCTTGCACCGAGATGTCCGCACTGCTGCGCGACAAGTCGGCGTTTGCACTCGGCCTCACCGACACCGGGCGGATCCTGCCGCACGCCATGGTGATGAAAATCCAGTGCGGCGGGATCGATGGTTTGAAGGCCCTGCTCGATGCCGATACCGCGCTGCCGGATGTGCGGCGCCTGGTGCGCCTGGCGCGGGATCGCTACGGTGCGCTGGGCGAGTTGCCCTTCCCCGTGATCATGCAGGGCGTGGCGGCCTGGAAGCCGCGCCGCCGCCACTCCGGAGCGCCACGATGATCGCCGGCATGGCGGCGCTGGTGCGCGCGGTGCAGACCAACTGCGACATCGCCGACGCGCGTCATGCGCGCGATGTCAGCTTGTGCACCTACCTGCTTGGCATGCGCGAGTTTTACCGCTGGGAGCACGAGTTGCCCTATGGCATCGCGCCGCCGCGCGATGAAGTGGGCCGCTGGATCGCCGAGCGCGAGGCGCGCTGGGAGGAAATCATGGACGAGGAATTCGTCACCGTGCCGGTTGCCGGCCAGAATTACGAGCCCTTCGCCGCGCAGCAGGTCAACGCCGCGCTGGCCGGCAGCGGCCTGGTCTATGGCGCCGGCCTGGGGCGTTTCCACAAACCCCACTTCTTTCTCGGCCGGCTTGATCGCGAAGAGCAGCGCGGCGAGGCGCGTTTGCTGGTGTGTGGCTGCGAATATGCGCGCGATGTCTCGGCCATTCCGGCGGCCTCGCAAGGGGCGACGATGATCGTGCGGCGCGAGGCCTTGCGGCAGTGGTTGTGGGAAAAAGCCGAGGGATGGAATCTCAAGCAGCGCGACGGAGCGCTGAAGTCGGCCCTGCTCGCCTACGGCTTCGATACCGATTCAACGGCGGCGATAGAGCGCATGACCGAAAGCGAAATAGAAACTCTGGTGTTGCACGAAGAAGGGGAAATCGCCGCCGGCCGGCTACTGGGCGCGCGCTGGCCGCAAAAACTGCAGGGCTTTAAAGGCAAGCGCGCCGAGCTTCTGGCGCGCGCGGTGCGCGACAATCTGGCGGATTGCCTGGTGACGCTGCCCGCCTTGTTGCAACGCGGCGCGGACGACTCGCTGCATTTCTGGTTCTCCACCTTCGACGGCATGCGCCGCGAGTTGTTTCCGCTGCTGGTCGCCGGCTACGCGGCAGACAATGCCGGAAAACTCGGCGCCGGGGATACGGCGATGAAGCTCGCCGAGGCTGCCGCGGCGGGCCGCATTCATTTCGTCGCGCTCGGCCAGCGCCTGCTGGCACTGGACGAAGCCGGCATCGAGGCGCTTTCCCTCGAACCGGCCGCAATCGCCGTTTAACCAGAGTTAGCCGGTTCGGTGCGACGGGCGACCGTCGCGCGCAGCGAGCAAATCAGTCGCTTCCGCCGCGCCGACGAGGATGGGCGAGCCCAGCCCGGCGAGGTTTATTCCTTGATGGCTTCGAGGGCGATGGTCAGGGTGACTTCATCGCCGACGTAGGGCACGTTCTTGCCCATGTTGAAATCCGAGCGCTTGACCTTGGTCACCGCGTTGGCGCCGATCGCGTCTTTCTTCAGCATCGGGTGGGGCATCGAATGGAAGGATGTCACGGTCAGGGTTACCGGCTTGGTGACGCCCTTGATGGTCAGGTTGCCTTCGACAGCGACCGGCTTGTCGCCCTCGAACTTGACCAGGGTCGACTTGAAGGTGATGGATGGGTGCTGGGCAGTATCGAAATAGTCCGCGCCCTGGATATGTCCGTTGAACAGGGCCACGCCGGTGTTGACCGACTTGGCGTCGATGGTCACATCCACCGAGCCGGTATGGGCGGCGCGATCGAGCACGATCTTGCCGCTGGTCTTGTCGAAGCGGTGCTGCTGGAAGGAATAGCCCAAATGGTTGTAACCGAAATACGGCGCGGTATGCGTTGGCTCGATGTTGAATGTTTCGGGCGCGGCATGGGCGGCGAGCGGGAGGGCGGTCAGCAAGGCGATGAAAGCGAACTTGTTCATGGGTTTTCTCCTGGGTGAATGACTATTTTGCGGCAGCCGGGCTTGCCGTGGCCACCAGGTGGAACTTGATCTGAATTTCATTGGCGACGACGGAAAAGTCGGCCCACATGCCGTCGCCGATCGCATAGTCGGCGCGCTTGATGACCAGGCTGCCGTCGATGATGGCACTGCCGCCGTCGAGGCGTACCGTGACCGGCGTCGCCAGATCGCGCGTTGTGCCTTTGATGCTCATCTTGCCGGCGACTTCATAACGGTTGCCGCCCAGCGCCTTGACCGAGCTCGCCACGAACCGGGCGGTGGGAAAGGCCTGGGTGTTGAACCAGGCCTTGGTCGCCACTTCGTCGTTGGCGTCCTTCGAGCCGGCATCGATGCTGGCCATGTCGATCTCCAGTTCGGCCTTGGCGGCAGCGGGCTTGGCCGGGTCGAATGCGATCTTGCTGCGAAAGCTCTTGAACTGGCCCTCGACGGGAACATTCATCTGTTTCGAAACAAACGCCAGACTGCTCTTGGGGATCTGCACTTGATTGAATTCGACGGCCTGTGCCGCCGGTAGCAGGAACGCCAGCGCACAGCCGGGAACAAGTCTTTTCGCCCATTTCGTCATTTCACAACTCCGCTAGTTTGCCGTTTGCCAAGAAGCGGAATCATTCGCCTCAGTATGTCGTCGCGATCGATGAAGTAGTGCTTGAGCGCCGCGCCAACGTGCGCTAGGACCAGGGCCGCCATGCTGAAGTTCAAAAGCATGTGTACTTGTTGCAGCGTATCTCCCAGCGTTTCACTTTTGTTGAGAAAATCCGGCAGCGGCAACACGCCGAACCACACGGTCTGGAAGCCCTTGGCCGAACTCATCAGCCAGCCGCTGAGCGGCACGGCAAACATCAGGACATAGAGCAGCACATGCGTTGCCGCCGCCACCTTGCGCTGCCAGTCGGGCATCGTGGCGGGCAGTTCGGGTGGACGATGGAACAGGCGCCAGCCCAAGCGCAGCGCCACAAACAAAAAAATCGTCACTCCGGCCCATTTGTGCCAGGAGTACAGCTTGAGTTTTTGCGGACTCAGCGGCAGTTCGTGCATGTACAGGCCAAGAGAGAAGCTGCCGACGATGGCCAGCGCGATCAGCCAGTGCAGGCTGATGGCAATGCCGGTATAACCGTTGTCAACACGATGCGGGTGGTCGGGGTTGATGCGCATGGGCCTCTTGGGGAAATGCCATTCTCGAAAAATTGCGACTGTACGCGCGCATTTCATGAATGCAAAGCCGGAGTGGTGGAAATGATTGGTGCATGAGCGGCAACAATGCGGCATACCCATTCAGGCTTGAGGGTGAAGGCGGCGCGCGCCTTTGGTCCGCTCATCCTTCGCGCTCGATGTGTCAGGAGAGACGGAGCGCCGCCTGGATGGCTAGCGTGGCAATGCAGGCAACGAGCCACTTATTGAGTCGGCTGTAATCCACTTGAACGTTCGCCCTGAGCTTGTCGAAGGGCATTCTGGGCTTCGACAAGCTCAGCCCGAACGGTGGTTTCAAGTTCAAAGGGGCCGGCTCAATAGGAAGCAATTTTCGTCATTCCCGCGAAAGCGGGAATCCAGTGGTGTTCACAGACAAAGTACTGGGTCCCCGCTTTCGCGGGAACGACGGGTGCCATTTTCAGTGTTCCATCAAGAATGCAACGCCGCACTAGCGCTACGGGCACATATGGATGGAGAAAATTTCGCATGGAAACGCCATTCACTGCGCAAGCGCAGGGAGCCAAATCCACACAGGGATACCGTCTCCAGCGCAAGCGCATGGAGACATATCCCACAAGGGGATACCGTCCTCGGCGCCAGCGCACTCGGACATATCCGCACGGGGATACCGTCCTCGGCGCCAGCGCACTCGGACATATCCCACAAGGGGATACCGTCCTCGGCGCCAGCGCACTCGGACATATCCGCACGGGGATACCGTCCTCGGCGCTGGCGCACTCGGACATATCCGCACGGGGATACCGTCCTCGGCGCTGGCGCACTCGGACATATAATCGCGGCATGCCACGTTTTGCCGCGAACCTGTCTTTTCTGTTCACCGAGCGCCTTTTTCTCGAACGCTTCGCCGCGGCACGGGCGGCCGGCTTTGCTGCCGTCGAGTTTCATTTTCCGTATGAACACGACGCCGCTGCCCTGGCCGAGGTGGTGCTGACCTCGGGTTTGGATGTGGTCGTCTTCAATTTGCCGGCCGGGGACTGGGCCGCCGGCGATCGCGGCATTGCCTGTCTGCCGCAACGCGTTGCCGAATTTCAGGATGGTGTCGGCCTGGCCATCGACTACGCGCACAAGCTGGGCTGTGGTCGCCTCAATTGCCTGGCCGGCATCGTGCCTGCCGGCCTCGATGCTGACAAGGTGCAGCAGACACTGATCGAGAACCTGCGCTTCGCCGCCGGGGCGACCCGGCATGCCGGTATCGAACTGGTGCTGGAGCCGCTCAACACGCGCGACAACCCCGGGTTTGCGGTTGCCACCACGCGCGCCGGGCTGGCGCTGATCGAGGCGGTCGGCGACGACATGCTGCGCCTGCAATACGACATTTACCATGCCCAAGTCATGGAAGGCGATCTGGCCCACACGCTGGAGACGCATCTGCCGCGGATCGGGCACATCCAGCTGGCCGACAATCCGGGACGGCATGAACCGGGCAGCGGAGAAATCAATTTCCCGTTTCTGTTGCAGCATCTCGACCGCATCGGCTACACCGGCTGGGTGGGCTGCGAATACAAGCCGCGCGGGCGCAGCGAAGACAGCTTCGGCTGGCTGGAATCCTGGCGGTGAGCGTCGTCCGCAGGGCCGACCCAAGGACGGCGCCGCCAGCCATTTGGAGCGAGCGCAGCTCGCGAACCGCCGTCACCCCCTTCCTTGGGGCGCGGACGGGGTTTCGCGGAGCACTGCTTCGCGCCGTCAAAGCCGGCTGGCTGTGCAATGCCAGCCGTGGGGCAGGGGCGGGGGAATGGCTGTGACCTATTCGACGCAACGGGCCGTGTTGCGCGGCTTGTTCGATGCTGCCGTCGCCGCGGTCGATCCGGCGCACTGCCTGCCGGCATTTTTGCCGTCAGCGGCAGACTGCCGCGGCCGCGTCGTGGTGATCGGTGCCGGCAAAGCCGCTGCCGCCATGGCGCGAACGGTTGAGGAACACTGGCGTGGTGAACTCTCGCAACTTTCCGGTCTTGTCGTCACGCGCTATGGTCACGGTGTCCCGACCCGGCGCATCGAAGTGGTCGAGGCTTCGCATCCGGCGCCCGACGCGGCCGGGCAGCAGGCGGCCGCGCGCATTCTCGAAGCCGTAAAAGGGCTGACTGCGGATGACCTGGTGCTGGTGCTGCTGTCCGGCGGCGGCTCGGCGCTGCTTGCGGCACCCATGGCCGGCATCACGCTTGACGAAAAACGCGCCATCACCCAAGCCCTGCTGCACAGCGGCGCCAGCATCGATGAGATCAACTGCGTGCGCAAGCATCTGTCGGCGATCAAGGGCGGCCGCCTGGCGCTGGCCGCGGCCCCGGCAAGGGTGCTGACACTGGCGATATCCGACGTACCGGGCGACGATTTGTCCACCATCGCTTCGGGCCCTACCGTGCCCGACCCGACCACCTGCGCCGAGGCACTGGAGATTGCCGGCCGCTATGCCATCGAGCTTTCCTCCGCGGCGCGACAGGCGCTGCAAAGCGGTGCGGCCGAAACGCCCAAGGCCGCCGATCCACGCTTCGCGCGCTGCGAGTCGCACATCATCGCCACCGCGCAAGCGGCGCTCGCTGCTGCGGCCGCGGCGGCCCGCGCCCAGGGCATCACGCCGCTGGTCCTGGGCGATGCAATAGAAGGCGAGGCGCGCGAGGCCGCGCGGGTGCTGGGCGGCGTCGCCCTGTCCTGCGCCGCGCATGGCGTGCCATTGAGCTCGCCATGCGTCCTGCTGTCGGGCGGCGAGACCACGGTAAGCGTGCGCGGCAATGGGCGCGGCGGACGCAATGCAGAGTTTCTGCTTGGCCTGGCAATTGCCTTGCGCGGGCATTCGCAGATCCATGCCATCGCCTGCGACACCGATGGCATCGACGGCTCGGAAGACAATGCCGGCGCACTGGTGCTGCCGGATACACTGCAGCGTGCCGCCGGCGCCGGAATTGATTTGCGCGCCTGCCTGGCAGAGAATGATGCTTACCGTGTGTTCGAGACCTTGGGCGATCTTGTCGTCACCGGGCCGACCCGCACCAATGTCAACGACTTCAGAGCCATCCTGATCGAGCCGACGAAATCCGCGGCCAAGGAGATACGATGAACCAGGAAGCATCCGTGATCGATCGGACACAGGATCTCGCCCACCCCGAGCGCGCCCTGCTGCTGGCGGAACTCGCCGGCATCCTGCCGCCCAACGCCTTGCTCTCCGCCGACGAGGATCTGAAACCCTACGAATGCGACGGCCTCACCGCCTATCGCTGCCTGCCCTGGGCCGTGGCCCTGCCGCAAGACGAAGGGCAGGTGCTGGCGGTGCTCAAGGTCTGCCATGCGCGCAAGGTGCCGCTGGTGGTGCGCGGCGCCGGCACCGGTTTGTCGGGTGGCGCCACGCCGGTAGTGCAGGGCGTGGTGCTGTCGCTGGCGAAATTCATGCGCATTCTGGAAATCGACCCGGTGGCGCGCCTGGCGCGGGTACAACCGGGCGTGCGCAACATCGCCATCTCCGAAGCCGTTGCGCCCCACGGCTTGTATTACGCGCCGGACCCGAGTTCGCAGATCGCCTGCACCATCGGCGGCAACGTCGCGGAAAACTCCGGCGGCGTACATTGCCTGAAGTATGGCTTGACGGTGCACAACGTGGTCAAGCTGCGCGTCGCGCTGATGAACGGCGACGTGATCGAGATCGGTTCGCATGCGCCGGACACCCCGGGTTACGATCTGCTGGCGCTGATGATCGGCTCGGAAGGCATGCTCGGCGTGGTGCTCGAAGCCAGCGTCAAGCTGACGCCGAAGCCGCCTACCGCGCAAGTGGTGATGGCCAGTTTCGACAGCGTGATCGACGCCGGCAACGCGGTGGCGGCGATCATTGCCGCCGGCATCATCCCCGCCGGCCTGGAGATGATGGACAAGCTCGCCACCGCGGCGGTCGAGGATTTCGTGCACGCCGGCTACGACCTGACGGCAGCGGCGATTCTGCTCGCCGAATCCGACGGCACCGCCGAGGAAGTTGCCGAGGAAGTCGCCACCATGTCGGCGGTGCTCGAAAAAAGCGGCGCGCGTCAGTTGAAAATATCGCAAAGCGAGGCCGAGCGCCTCAAGTACTGGGCCGGGCGCAAGGCGGCGTTTCCGGCGGTGGGACGGATCACGCCCGATTACATGTGCATGGACGGCACCATACCGCGCAAGCATTTGTCGCATGTGCTGACCCGCATCGCCGAACTGTCGGAGGAGTTCCATTTGCGCTGCGCCAATGTGTTCCACGCCGGCGACGGCAATCTTCATCCGCTGATCATGTTCGATGCGCGCGTCCCCGGCGAGACCGAGCGTGCCATCGCTTTCGGCGCCAAGATACTCGAGCTCTCGGTCGATGTCGGCGGCACCATCACCGGCGAGCACGGGGTCGGCATCGAAAAAGTGCAGCAGATGTGCGTGCAGTTTTCCACCGACGAACTGGAGGCTTTCCATGCCGTCAAGGCCGCCTTCGATCCGCTGGCCTTGCTCAATCCCGGCAAGGCCGTGCCGATGCCGCGCCACTGCTCCGAATACCGCCTGATCGGGAGCGCGCGATGACTGACCCGGTCGACGCTTTCCGCACTCGCATCCTTGAGCGCAAGCCGCTGCGCCTGCGTGGCGGCGGCAGCAAGGATTTTTACGGCGGGCCATTGAGCGGAGAGATTCTCGACACGCGGGTCCATGCCGGAATCATCGGCTACGAGCCGACCGAACTGGTGATCACGGCGCGCGCCGGGACGCCGCTGGCCGAGATAAAGTCGGCGCTGGCGACACGGCGCCAAGTCCTGGCTTGCGAGCCGCCGGCCTTCGGCGCGGCGACCCTTGGCGGCGTCGTCGCGGCAGGCCTCTCCGGGCCGCGCCGGGCCACGGCAGGCAGTCTGCGCGACTATGTGCTGGGCGTGAAGCTGATGGATGGCGAAGGCCGCGAGTTGAACTTCGGCGGCCAGGTGATGAAGAACGTCGCCGGCTACGATGTGTCGCGCCTGATCGCCGGCAGCCTGGGCACCCTGGGGTTGATTCTCGAGGTCTCGCTCAAGGTCTTGCCGCAACCGCCCGCCGATGTCACGCTGCAGCTGGCAATGCCGCAGGACAAGGCGCTCGAGGCAATCAATCGATGGGCCGGCCAGCCCGTGCCGCTGGTGGCGAACTGCTGGCAGGACGGCGTTTTGACCTTGCGCCTGGCGGGCTCACAGGCCGCCGTTGCCGCCGCCTGCGAGAAGCTTGGCGGCGAGCGCTTGGCTGCTGCCGCTGCGTTCTGGGAAGGGCTGCAAGAACAGACCGCAGACTTCTTCGTCGGCGACGAGCCGTTGTGGCGGCTTTCCTTGCCGTCCGTCACGCCACCGCTCGATCTGCCCGGCCCGGTATTGATCGAATGGGGCGGTGCGCAGCGCTGGTTGCGCGGCACGGTCGATGCCGCGGACCTGCATCGGGTGGCGGCGACAGCCGGCGGACACGCCAGCCTGTTTCGCGGCGGCGACAAGAGTGGCGGCGTCTTCGCGCCGCTATCGCCGGGGCTGATGGAGGTCCATCGCAAGCTAAAGCAGAGCTTCGATCCCTACGGCGTGTTCAATCCCGGTCGCCTGTTCCCAGAACTATGAAGCTGGAAACCTCACATCAAACAACAGAGGACACCATGCGTTCGCAACTTGACGGCTATTGGCTTTTCTCTGTGCCCTCTGTGGCCAGTTGTTTTACCTGAACCGACATGGAAACCCATCTCGCCGATTTCATACGCAATACTTCCGCCGGCCGTGAGGCGGAAGAGATTCTGGGGCGCTGCGTGCATTGCGGGTTTTGCACCGCGACGTGTCCGACTTATCAATTGCTCGGCGATGAACTCGATGGACCGCGCGGCCGCATCTATCTGATCAAGCAAGTGCTGGAAGGCGTCGAGCCGACTGAAAAGACACGACTGCATCTGGATCGCTGCCTTTCCTGCCGCTCCTGCGAAACCACCTGTCCCTCGGGCGTGCATTACAGCCGCCTGCTCGACATCGGCCGCGAAGTCGTCGAGCGCAAAGTGCCGCGCACCGGCGTTGATGCCTTTGCTCGTGGTCTGCTGAAAAACCTGCTGCCGCGTGCCACGGTTTTCGGTGCGGCGATGAAGCTGGGGCAGTCGGTACGCATCCTTTTGCCCGCAGTGCTGCGCGCCAAGGTGCCGCCCCTGTCGGCCGCCGGACCGACGCCGCACGGCGGCCATGCGCGCAAGCTGATCGCTCTGGCCGGCTGCGTTCAGCCCTCGATGTATCCCAATGTCAACGGCGCGGCGCGGCGCGTGCTGGATCGTCTTGGCATCGAAATGGTCGAGTCTCCCGCTGCCGGCTGTTGCGGTGCGGTGCGCCTGCACCTGAACGACGCCGACGCGGCGCGCGACGACGCGCGGCGCAACATCGATGCCTGGTGGCCGCTGCTGGACGCGGATGCCGAAGGTTTGGTGATGACGGCGTCGGGCTGCGGCTCGCATGTTCTCGAGTATGCGCATTTGCTCGAGGACGATCCCGACTACGCGGTGAAAGCGGCCCGCGTGGTGCTGGCCACGCGCGACATCAGCGAAGTCATCACGGCCGAGGCCGCTGCGCTGACGCCCTTGCTGCAAGCCGCGACGCCACTACCGGAAGCTGAACGCGCGCTGGCCTTCCAGAGCCCCTGCAGCTTGCAGCATGGGCTGAAGATTCGTGGCACGGTCGAAGCACTGTTGACCTCGGCGGGCTTCCAATTGACGCCGGTGGCCGACGGGCATCTGTGCTGCGGTTCCGCCGGCACCTATTCGGTGCTGCAGCCGGAGATATCGAAGCGCCTGCAGGCCAACAAGATCGCCGCGCTGACCGCCGGCGCGCCGACCGCAATTGCCAGCGCCAATGTCGGCTGCATCGGGCACCTGCAAGGCGCGACCAAGTTGCCGGTGCGTCACTGGATCGAATTGCTCGATGCGCGGCTGTCCTCATGATGCCGAGAACCGAAAAGTCAGCCACAGAGAAGCTAAAAGGCATTGACCACGGCGAACACGGCGACACGGCGGACGTCAAAAGCTTTCACCACAGAGGGCACGGAGGACTCAGAGAAAACCGGGAAACCAAAAGCCGGTTTTTTGATTCTCTCAGAGTCCTCGCGGGTGAGCGCTTTGCTCCTGACTTTCGCCGTGTCGCCGTGTCCGCCGTGGTTTTCTCAGTGCCCTCTGTGGTTAATGGGTTTTGTTTGGACAGCCTTGCATGACAAGTATCGGACTCGACGAATCCGCGCGCGACTGGGACAGCCTGCGGGCTTCCTTCCGCTGGCAGGTGCCGCAGCGCTACAACATCGCCCAGGCCTGTTGCGGGCGCTGGGCCGACGATCGTTCGCGCTTCGCCTTGTACTACGAGGATGAATCGGGGCACACGGAAGCCTGGACCTTCTGGGATATACAGCAAGCCGCCAACCGCCTGTCGAATGTGTTGGGCGCGATGGGCGTCATGGCCGGCGATCGCGTCGCCATCATCCTGCCGCAGCGACCCGAGACCGGTATCGCGCACATGGCCTGCTATCAGATGGGTGCGATCGCAGTTCCCGTCTCCCATTTGTTCGGCGCCGATGCGCTCGAGTTCAGGTTGTCGCATGCCGAGGTGCGTGTTGCCATCGTCGACGACGGCGGGCTGGAAAAGCTCGCCGCCGCGCGCGCGGCCTTGCCCGATCTCAAGCATGTCATCGGCGTCGGCGGCGCGCGCGAATCCTGGGTGCGGGAATGGGAAACCCTGTTGCCACTGGCTTCCTCGCGCTACACCGCGCGCGACACCGCCGCCGACGATGCGGCGATGATCATCTACACCAGCGGCACCACCGGCAACCCGAAAGGCGCCTTGATTGCGCAGCGCAGCCTGCTCGGCAATCTGCCGGGTTTCGTCTGCTCGCACGATTTCTATCCGCGCCGCGGCGACATGTTCTGGTCGCCGGCCGACTGGGCCTGGACCGGCGGCCTGTTTGACGCGCTGCTGCCGAGCTGGAATTTCGGCCAGCCGCTCTTGGGCTATCGCGGTCGTTTCGATCCCGAGAAAGCCTTCTGGTTGATGGAAAAGTACAGCGTAAGGAACAGCTTCCTGTTTCCCACGGCGCTGAAGATGATGATGAAAGCCGTGCCGCGGCCGAAAGAGAATTACGACCTCGCCCTGCGCAGCATCATGAGCGCCGGCGAAACCGTTGGCGAGGCGGTCTGCGGTTGGGCGCAGGAGGCGCTGGGCGTGACCGTCAATGAAATGTACGGCCAGACCGAGATCAACTACATCGTCGGAAATTGCGCGGCGGTGACGCCGCCCAAGCCTGGCGCCATGGGCCGCGGCTATCCGGGCCACCATCTTGCCGTGCTCGACGACGAGGGCCAGCCGGTGGCCGCTGGCGAACTCGGTGAAGTCTGCGTCCGGCGCAGTTGCGACGGCATCATGGACCCGGTATTCATGCTCGGCTACTGGAAAAACCCGCAGGCCACGGCCGAGAAGTTCTTCGGCGGCGGCATCGACGACCCCAAGGCCTGGGGTCGCACCGGCGACCTGGCGAAACTCGACGAGGACGGTGCGCTCTGGTACCAGGGCCGCAGCGACGACATGTTCAAGAGCGCCGGCTACCGTATCGGTCCGGGCGAAATCGAAAACTGTCTGGTCAAGCACCCGGCCGTGGCCAATGCCGCCGTGATCGGCGAGCCCGACGCCACGCGCGGCACCGTGGTCAAAGCCTTCATCGTTCTACAGGCTGGGGAGACACCATCGCCGGAACTCGAAGCCTCCTTGCAGCAGCACGTGCGCCAATTCCTCGCGCCCTACGAATATCCAAAGATCATCGAATTCATCGACGCCCTGCCGATGACCACTACCGGCAAAGTGCAGCGGCGCTTGCTGCGGCAGCGCGGCGGTGCGGGTGCCTGAGACGATTTTTGCATTTGCTTTGGAGTATGGACCATGACTGATTCTGTTTCCGGCGAGGAACGCCGCGCCAGCCCGCAACTGAGGTCGATATTTATCGAAGCCTATGAGGTGCTGCAGCCATTCTTCGATCCGGCCAATAGCTGGGCGGGGCAGACGCACGAACATCTGGCCTACCGGGCGCTGCATGAGCGGTTTCCCGTGCTGTCGGTGGAGGAAGTTCATGTGCTTGTGATCGCCGCCAAGCGCGTCTTCAGTACCGGCACGAGGCCGGTCGCGGCGTAGCGCTTCGGCGCACCGGGGCGCCGATGGGTCAGAGCCAGCGCCGGCGCCAGAACACCAGGCTCAGCGTGACGGCTACCGTCGCCATCAAGCCGATGGCGATCAGAAATCCCGCGGGCCAGTCGAGCAGGGGCATGGTCTTGAAGTTCATGCCGAACACGCCCGAAATCAGCGTCGCCGGCATGAAGATGATGGCGACCACGGTCAGCGCCCTGACTTCCTGATTGACGCGGTTGCTGACTGCCGAGAGGTAGATGTCGAGCATGCCGGCGATCACGTCGCGATTGGCTTCCAGCGATTCGATGGCATGCACGGTGTGATCGTACACGTCGCGCAAGTAGGGACGGGTTTCGGGGCGGAAGAAACGATCGTCGGCACGGGTCAGGCTGTTGATCACCTCGCGCAGCGGCCAGATCGAGCGGCGCATCATCAGTGTTTCGCGCTTCAACTGGTGCACCGCCTGCAGCGAATCGGGTCGCGGACGCTCGAGCATCGTGTCCTCGAGTTCCTCCGTGCGTTCGCCGATGCTTTCGAGGATGGTGAAATAGCGGTCGACGATGGCGTCGAGCAGGGAATAGGCGAGGTAGTCGGCGCCGAGTTTGCGTATCTGCCCGCGATCGCGGCGCAGGCGTTCGCGCACCGGATCGAAGCGACCGCTGGGTCGCTCCTGGAAGGTCAGGACGAAGTTGCGGCCGAGGACCAGGCTGACCTGGTCGGAGGTGATCTGCCGGCTTTCGCCATCGATCTCGAAGAAGCGGGCGACCATGAAAAGGTAGTCGCCGTAGTCGTCGATCTTGGGCCGCTGGTTGGTGTTGAGAATGTCTTCCAGCACCAGGGGGTGCAACTGAAAGCGGCGGCCGATTTCGGCCATCACTTCGGGTTCGTGCAGGCCATGGACGTTGAGCCAGAGCACTGGCAAGTGCGGCTCGTAGTCCTGCGATGCGGCCAGCGACTTGAACTGCTGCTCGGCGATTGCGGACTCGTCGAATTCGATCAGCGAGATCGCCGGTTGTTCTGTCTTGCGTTCGCCCAGATGGATCAGTGCGCCGGGCGCGAGACCGATCTTGGCGGTTTGCGACAGGCGGCGGGCAGCGCGCATCTGGGCGCGATCAAGCTTGGTGCGAGTCATCCTGGGCGCCTCGGTGTCTGGCGAAAGGCGTTATCATACCGGTGGGCATGGGGTCCGCGTCGCTGCGTTGTCGTGGCTGATCGGACCGGCACGAGAAATACAACAATGGATGCGAGATTGGGAGAATCATGGCGCTGACAATTGGAGTTCCCCGGGAGACGCTCGCGGGCGAGAAACGCGTGGCGACGGTACCGGAAGTCGTCGAAAAACTGATCAAGCTGGGTTTCAAGCTTGCCGTCGAGTCCGGCGCGGGTGACGCGGCGAATTGCAGCGACGACAGCTATCGCGCCGCGGG
>JAIPCT010000111.1 GCA_021738065.1 Burkholderiaceae bacterium | reverse complement strand
GAACCTGGGTTCCCCCTGTTCCTAGCTGGGGGATATGTAATCGACTACGTCGATTACATGCCCATGCCACCCATGCCGCCCATACCACCCATGCCATCCATGCCGCCGCCCATGCCGCCCATGCCGCCGGCAGGCTTGTCGTCAACCTGTTCAGCCACCATGCAATCGGTGGTCAGCATCAGGCCAGCCACCGAAGCGGCGTTCTGCAGCGCGGTGCGGGTAACCTTGGTCGGATCCAGCACGCCCATGGCCACCATGTCACCGTACTCGCCGGTGGCAGCGTTGTAGCCGTAGTTGCCCTTGCCTTCCAGCACCTTGTTGATCACGACCGAGGGCTCGTCACCGGCGTTCGCGGCGATTTCGCGCAGCGGCTGCTCAAGGGCGCGCATCACGATCTTGATGCCGGCGTCCTGTTCGTGGTTGTCGCCCTTGATCTTGATCGTAGCGCGGGCGCGCAGCAAAGCCACGCCGCCGCCGGCTACGATGCCTTCTTCAACCGCAGCGCGCGTGGCGTGCAGGGCGTCTTCGACGCGGGCCTTCTTTTCCTTCATTTCCATTTCGGTGGCGGCACCCACCTTGATCAGCGCCACACCGCCGGCCAACTTGGCGACGCGTTCCTGGAGTTTTTCCTTGTCGTAGTCGCTGGAGGCTTCTTCGATCTGGGCACGAATCTGGGTGACGCGGCCCTTGATGGTGTCCTCGACGCCGGCGCCGTCGATCAGGGTGGTGTTTTCCTTGGCGACTTCAGCGCGCTTGGTCTGGCCGAGATCGTTCAGGGTGGCTTTTTCCAGGGTCAGGCCGACTTCCTCGGCGATCACCGTGCCGCCGGTCAGGATGGCGATGTCTTCCAGCATGGCCTTGCGACGATCACCAAAACCCGGAGCCTTGACGGCAACGGTCTTGAGAATGCCGCGGATGTTGTTCACCACCAGGGTGGCCAGCGCCTCGCCATCGACATCTTCGGCGATGATCAGCAGCGGACGGCCAGCCTTGGCGACTTGCTCAAGTACGGGCAGCAGGTCACGGATGTTGGAGATCTTCTTGTCGTGCAGGAGGACGTAGGGATTGTCGAGAATGGCAATCTGTTTTTCCGGGTTGTTGATGAAGTAGGGCGACAGGTAGCCACGGTCGAACTGCATGCCTTCGACCACTTCCAGTTCGCTTTCCAGCGACTTGCCGTCTTCGACGGTGATTACGCCTTCCTTGCCGACCTTGTCCATCGCATCGGCGATGATCTTGCCGATATCGGCATCGGCGTTGGCCGAGATCGAGCCGACCTGGGCGATTTCATTGGTCGTGGTGCAGGGCTTGGAATTCTTCTGCAGCTGCTCGACGACGGCGATCACCGCCTTGTCGATGCCGCGCTTGAGGTCCATCGGGTTCATGCCGGCGGCGACAAACTTCATGCCTTCGCGGACGATCGACTGGGCCAGCACGGTGGCGGTAGTGGTGCCGTCACCGGCGACGTCGGAGGTCTTGGAAGCGACTTCCTTGACCATTTGCGCGCCCATGTTCTCGAACTTGTCCTTCAGTTCGATTTCCTTGGCGACCGAAACGCCGTCCTTGGTGATGGTCGGGGCGCCATACGAACGCTCCAGAATCACGTTGCGGCCCTTGGGGCCGAGAGTCACCTTGACTGCGTCGGCGAGGATATTGACACCGCGAACCATACGTTGACGGGCGGAATCACCGAATTGCACATCTTTAGCTGCCATTGTTTATATCTCCTAGTATTCTGTATCGATTAGAGCTCAACAACGCCCATGATGTCTTCTTCGCGCATTACCAGCAGCTCTTCGCCGTCAACCTTGACGGTTTGGCCGGAGTACTTGCCGAAGAGCACGCGGTCGCCGACCTTCAATGCCATGGGGCGAACCTTGCCATCGTCCTGGATCTTGCCGGAGCCGACGGACATCACTTCGCCCTGATCAGGCTTCTCGGCGGCGTTGTCGGGGATAACGATTCCGGAAGCGGTCTTTTTCTCTTCCTCGAGACGCTTGACGATAACGCGATCATGCAAGGGACGGATTTTCATGGGTAAATCTCCTCTTAAACTGGTTTGTTACGGGGAAAGCCGATGCGGCCTGGCCGCTGGTCTGGATCGGGCAGAGGCAAGCAGTTAGCACTCATCGCCGACGAGTGCTAATAATAGGGCCTGATGGCCCTTTCTTCAAGAGGGAGTGAAAGAAATATCGCCATTGCGCTTGTTTCAGCCCGGGCCGCGACGCCCTGAGTCGCCCAAAGCCGCGGACTGTTCAAGCAATGCCTTGATCGGTCACGCATTTACCGCGTTATATAATCGACCGGCTAAAAGAAAGAACAACACGCTTGGGCGCCTGGGAGCGGGCCTGCGAACTCGGGTTCCGGCACCGGCCGCTTCCTGAGGTCAGCGATAAAACATATGAAAAACAAAGAATTAAAGACGGATTGGAATCAATGCTTGGCGCGACGCGGCCTTGCCCGTCGCCCTTCGGGGCTGGCCGCCCTGGCGCTCGGCGCGGTGCTGCTGGCACCGCTGGCGGCGGCTGCACCACCAGCGGTTCAGGAGCGCATTCCGGTGCAGCGTGTTCCGGATACCTGGAACACCGCACCGACGGAAGACAGCGTTTACTTCGATCTTGGGTCTGCGGACATTGACTACCGGGCAGCCGCAACCATTCAGCGCCACGCCGCCCGGCTCCTGGAAACAACGGTGCTTTCGGTCACGCTGGTCGCCCACACCGATGACCTGGGCAGTGCCTCCATCGAGCTGGCCAAGGGGCAGGAACGCTTGCTGGCCGTCAAAAAGCGGCTCGAAGATCTGAAAGTTCCCGCAGCGCGAATTCGTACCGAGAATCACGGCAACGAAAGCCGCAGCGGGTCCCCTTGCGTTGACGAGGAGTGCCGACGCAAGGACCGGCGCGTCGATTTCGTCTTTCGTCCCTGAACCCAGGCTGTCCGATCAGGCGTATTTTCAGTGCGCCTTGCCCGCGTGCTCGTCCTTCGCCGCGGTCAGCGGCGTGAAGCGCGCCTGTTCCGCCGCCTTGCCGGGCAGGGTAATCGAGACCACCACTTTCATGTCCGGCGTCGACAGGTACTGGCCGATACCTTTCATGCGGTTGTCGCCATCGGGAGCGAGCTTGACAGTGGCTTTCTGCTTGCCGGCCAGGATGGTCGCCGTGCCGCCAGCGCCGACTGTCGAAACCTTGGTCCCGGCGTGATCGGTAACATGGACGAAGACTGCCTTGTCCTTGGCTTCCTTGCCGTCCCTGACCACCACCAGTTCGAAATGATAGGCGCCGGCCATGCGCAATTGCCCGTTGTTGGCCCCCTTCTGCGTATCCAGGTATTCGTCGGTATGGGCCAGCGCGACTGAACTTGTCAGACTGAAGATGCAGACGGCAGCAAACTTGAACAGGGTATGAATGGGTTTCACTTGTAACTCCTTGGCTATCAATGGATCAGAAATTTTCGTTTTCATGGGCGTCGACCAGTCGTTCCAGCGCCGATTTGCCCCACAACCAGAACATCAGCGGCGTCAGCAGGGAATCAAGCAGGGTCGAACTGATCAGGCCGCCGAAGATCACGACGGCGACCGGGTGCAGCACCTCCTTGCCCGGCGCGTCGGCCGAGAGCAGCAGCGGCAACAGGGCGAAGGCCGCCACCAGCGCCGTCATCAGCACCGGCGTCAGGCGTTCGAGCGAGCCGCGCACGATCATGGCCTGGCCGAACTTCTCGCCCTCGAAGGCGCACAGGTTAATGTAGTGACTGATTTTCAGGATGCCGTTGCGCGTGGCAATGCCGGTCAAGGTGATGAAGCCGACCAGCGCCGCGACCGATAGTGGCTGACCCGAAATCCACAGGGCGATCACGCTGCCGATCAGCGCCAGCGGGATGTTGCCCATGATGATCAAGGTCAGCGCCGCCGAGCGGTAACGGCTGTAGAGCACCATGAAAATCATGGTCAGCGAAACCAGGGCCAGCAGGGTGATGAGTCGGGATGCCTGCTCCTGGGCCAGGAACTGGCCCTCGAGCGCGGTGAAGTAGCCGTCGGGCAGCGGCCGGGCGGCGAGCTCGGCACGGATGTCGACGATCACCTTCGACATGTCGCGGCCGTCGGTGTTGGCCGAAAGCACGATGCGTCGGCGCGAATTCTCGCGGCTGACCTGGTTGGGGCCGTCACTCTCCTCGACGCTGGCAATTTTCGACAGCGGCACATGGCCGGTTGGTGTTTCGATCAGCAGGTCGGCCAGGGCATGGGCGCCGCGCGCCGATTCCGGCAACCGCACGATCAGGTCGAAACGACGATTGCCTTCGATGATCTGGGTAATCCGCTCGCCCTCGATCATCTGCTCCAGGCCGCGCAGCACACTGCCCGGCGCCACGCCATAACGCGCCGCTTTTTCGTAGTCGAGATGGATCTTCACCTGCGGGATCAATACCTGTTTCTCGATCTGCAAGTCAGTGACGCCGGGAATTTTCGCCAGTCGCCCGCGCATGTCGCTGGCCAGGCCGCGCAGCGTGTCGAGATCGTCGCCGTAGATTTTCAGCGCGATCTGCGCGCGCACACCGGAAAGCAGGTGGTCAAGGCGGTGCGAAATCGGCTGGCCGACGTTGGAGGCCGCCGGCAGGCTGGCCAGCCGCTGGCGAATGTCGGCAATGATCTGCTCGCGGCTGCGCGCCGACGCCTTAAGGTCGACATCCATTTCGGTGTAGTGCACACCCTCGGCATGCTCGTCGAGTTCGGCGCGACCGGTACGGCGGCCCACTTTCGTCACCTCGGGCACCTGAACCACCAGCTCCTCTGCGAGCGTGCCGATGCGGTTGGATTCGGCCAGCGAGGTGCCGGGGTTGAGCAGTACATTGACCGTCAGCGTACCTTCGTTGAACGGCGGCAGGAAGGAGCGCGGGAAGAAGGGCACGCTCGCCGCCACGATCACCACCAGCGCCAGCGCGCCGGCCAGCAGGTGGCGCGCGCGCGGGAACGACCAGTGCAGCAGCTCGGCGTCCCGGCGCTTGAGCCAGATCACCAGCGGGCTGTCCCCCAAGGGGACTTCCTTCGGGGCGTCGCCGGCATGCAACTGCTTCATCTGCGGCAGCAGGTAGTAGGCCATCACCGGCGTCAGCGTCACCGAGACGATCATGCTGGCGAGAATCGAGACGATGTAGGCCACGCCCAGCGGCGTGAACAGACGCCCCTCGATGCCGGGCAGCACGAACAGCGGCACGAACACCAGCACGATGATCACCGTGGCATAGACGATGGCCGAGCGCACTTCCAGTGTTGCCGCGGCGATCACCTCGATCACGGGACGTTGCACGGCCGCCGCACGATTCAGTTTGAGGCGGCGCAGCACGTTCTCGACACCGACCACCGCGTCGTCGACCAGCTCGCCGATGGCAATCGCCAGGCCGCCCAGGGTCATGGTATTGATCGACAGCCCGAAGTAGCTGAAGACCAGCGCTGTCGCCAGCAGCGAAACCGGGATCGCCATCAGGGAGATGACGGTGGTGCGCACGTTGAGCAGGAACAGGAAGAGGATTACCGCGACCAGGATCGCGCCGTCGCGCAGCGCTTCCTCGACGTTGTTCACCGAATGCTCGATGAAGTCGGCCTGCTTGAACAGGAAAGACGGCGCGGCCATGCCTTGCGGCAGGCTCTTGCTCAGCTCGGCGACGGCCTGCTCCACCTCGCGGGTGAGCTTTACACTATCGGCGGCCGGCTGTTTTTGCACCGACAGGATCACTGCCGGCTTGCCGTGGAAGCTGCCATCGCCGCGCTTGATCGCCGGCGCCAGCTTGACCTCGGCCAACTGCTTGAGCAGGATGGGCTGGCCGTCCCCTTCGGCATTGCTCAGGGCAGGCTTGACCGCGACCACCAGGTTGCGCAAGTCGTCGATGCGCGAACTGCGGCCGATATGCCGAATCAGCCACTCGCGGCCCTGGGCCTCGAGAAAACCGCCGCTGGTATTGGCGCCGAAATCGCGCAACGCCGCTTCGAGCTTTTCGCGTTCGATGCCCAGCGCCTGTAACTGGGCGGGCTTGAGTTCGACGCGATACTGCTTTACCTCGCCGCCGATCGGAATCACCTGGGCGACGCCGGGAATGGTCAGCAGGCGCGGCCGCATCACCCAGTCGGCATACTCGCGCACCGCCATCGGGCCGGCTTCGTCGCTGTCCGCGTTGGCGTCGATCGGCAGCGCAATGAGCAGTATCTCGCCCATGATCGAGGAGATCGGTCCGAGTTGCGGCACGATGCCCTGCGGCAGACTCTCGCGCACCAGGTTCAGGCGCTCGGCGATCTGCTGCCGGTTGCGGTAGATGTCGGAACCCCACTCGAACTCGACATAGATGATCGACAGGCCGATGCCCGAGACCGAGCGCACGCGAGTCACGCCCGGCATGCCGTTCATGCCCGATTCGATGGGGAAGGTCACCAGCTGTTCGACCTCTTCCGGCGCCATGCCGCCGGCTTCGGTGAGCAGGGTCACGGTGGGTTTGTTGAGATCTGGAAACACATCGACCGGCATTTGCTGCAAGGTGATGGCGCCGTAAATGATCAGCAGCAGCGAGACGCCGAGGACGATCAGCCGCTGCTTGAGGGCAGTATGGATGATGAATTCGAACATGTCAGATCTCCGCCGCACCGCCCTCGCGAAGCACACCCGTAGGGGTGCAGCGGGGCGTGCGGCCAGTCATTGGGAAGCCGCGCAGCGGCTGAACCAGCGTCACCCCTTCTCTTGGGGAAGGGGCCGGGGGATAGGCCATCATTACCGTACTTGCGACAGCAGGCCGGCGCCCTCGACCACGACACGATCGCCTTCATGCAGGCCGTTGGAGATGGCGACCTGGTTGGCGTCGAGCGATTGGTGGCGCACCTTGCGCGCGACGAAGCGTTCGGCCTCGGTATGCACCCACACCGCCGTCTCGCCAGCGCCGACTTTTGTCAGCGCCGAGCGCGGCACGGCCGCACCCTTGATCTCATGCGCGGTACGCACAATGACTTTGAGCGGCTGGCCGATGGCCACCGTCGAATTGACCGAAACAATCCGGAACAGCAGCGGCAGCGCCTGGTCGCGCAGTTGCCGGCCGCCGCCGACAAACTTGAGTTCCAGCGCGCTTTGTTCGCTCAGCGCGCTGGCGGAAATCAGGATGGCGCCAATGCCGGGGTCGTAGGCCAGCGCCTCCACGGCAAGCCGGTGCGGATCGACGATCTCGAACAGGATCTCCTTGGCGTCGACCACCTGTCCGGCGACCAGGTGGCTGGCGCTGATGATGCCGGACGCGGGCGCGCGCAATGGCTCGGCCGTGTCGGTGCTGGCGCTGACAAAGGCGCGGCGTTTTTGCAGGGCGTCGCGTTCGATGCGCGCCGACTCGATTTCCTTTTGCGGTACGGCGCCTTCGAGTTGCTCGAAGCGTTTGACGCGGGCTTCGGCAATCGCCAGCTGGGCTTCAAGTTCCGCCCCTTGAGCCTTCTGGTTGCCGCGCTCGATGGCGCTGCCGATCGGCCGCAGCCAGGCCAGCACTTCACCCTTGGTCACCTTGCGGCCGGGGATCGGCATGCCCTTGGGGCCGGGCAGGATGCTGCCGGATTGCGTGGCCTGGACCCGGCCGCCCGTTTCCGGGTCGGCAATCACCTTGCCGTTCAGCTCGATGCTGGCGGCGAGGTCGCCGAATTTCGCCTGTTCGGTACGCAATCCCATTTGGCGCTGCGCCGATTTGGGCACAAATAGGCTGCCGTCGGCCAGCCGCTGCAACGCCGCCGAGCTCGGCGCGGCGCCCGCTGCCATGCCGGGTGCGGCTTGCTTCTTGTCATCCTGACTGTGATCTTCGTCGCCGTGGGCAAGTGCGCCATGGGTGGCGAGTGCCAGCACGCTTGCGGCGAACAGCATGGCTGAGTTTTTGGTGTTCATGACGAGACTCCATTGCGTCTTTTACGGCGAGCCAGCAACAAGCCGATGCCGGCAAGTAGCAGCATGGCGGCGACAATCCAGACGGCCCACACATTCCAGCTGTGTATATGCGCTTCGGCTGCCGCTGCCGGCGAGGTGTCCAGCGTTGCCAGCAGCAAGTCCGCGGTGTCGCCGGCTTCGATGCTGATGGTCAGCGCATGCTTTGCCGCCGGCAGAGGGTTGGCGCTGTCGATGACATAGGTGCCGGGTGCGACCTCGCTGGCGAGGCCTTTCAGCCCGGCGCCTTCAACTTCGATCCGGGCCTTCGTCACCGGCTCGTTGCTGGCGAAGCGATCGACATACAGCACCAGCCTGTTGTCCTCCAGCGCGATGACGATCTCGAAATCCTCGCTGGTGGCGGTCGCGCGCGGCGAGGTCGCCACGGCCAGAACCGGTTCGGGCGCGGCGTGGGTATGCCCATCGCTGCTGTCGCCGCCCGCCCATGCCGGCAAGGCGATGCTGGCCATGAAAATGGCCGTCAAGAAATGCTTCAAGGTAAGACTCCCATGGCCTGTTTGAGTTGGGACAGCGCGGCAGCGCGGGCGACACGCTGGCGGTCGAGAAAAGCTTCGGCGTCGAAGGCGGCGGCGCGGATGCGCAGCAGGCTTGCCAGGTCCGATTCGCCGAGTGAAAAGGCCTTTTCGGCAAGCCGCAGGTTTTCGGCCGAGAGCTCGCGACGTTCCGCCGCCATGGCGAACTGGCGCTGCGATGACGACCTCGCGCGTTGACCACGTTCGACCTCGACCTGGACACGAGTCTGGGTACGCAACATCTCGGCGTCGGCCTGATTGGC
>JAIPCT010000110.1 GCA_021738065.1 Burkholderiaceae bacterium | reverse complement strand
CGCTATCCGGCGGGCGTGCCGGGCAAGGTGCTGGGCCAGGTGGCACATGAACTGAAGCTGATTCAGGAGATGAGCTACGCGCCGTATTTCCTCACCGTGCACGACATCGTCGCCTGGGCGCGCGGGCAGGGCATTCTGTGTCAGGGGCGCGGTTCGGCGGCCAATTCGGCGGTGTGCTACGCGCTCAACATCACTGAAGTCGATCCGGCACGCGCCTCGATGCTGTTCGAGCGCTTCGTCTCCAGGGAACGCAACGAGCCGCCGGACATCGATGTCGATTTCGAACACCAGCGGCGCGAGGAAGTGATCCAGTACATCTACGCCAAGTACGGCCGCGAACGCGCCGCGCTGGCTGCCGCCGTGATTACCTATCGCACGCGTGGCGCGCTGCGCGACGCAGGGCGGGCGCTGGGCTTTCCGCTGTCGGCCATCGATCGCCTGGCCGCCAATCTGGGGTGGTGGAAAAACCGCGAGGAACTGCCGCAGCGTTTTCTGGAAGCCGGGCTCGACCCGGAACAGCCGCAGGTGCGGCGCTGGCTGGCCATCGCCACTATGCTGATCGGTTTTCCGCGCCACCTGTCGCAGCACGTCGGCGGTTTCGTCATCGCGCGCTCGCGGCTCGATCGTCTGGTACCGGTGGAAAACGCCGCCATGCCGGAGCGCACGGTGATCCAGTGGGACAAGGACGACATCGACGCGCTGGGCCTGATGAAAGTCGATGTGCTGGCGCTGGGCATGCTTAGCGCGATCCGCCGCATGCTGGCTGAAGTGGCGCGGCGGCGGGGCCGGCCTTTCGCCCTGAGTGATGTGCCGGCCGAGGACGCCGCTACCTACGCCATGGTCTCGCGCGCCGATACCGTCGGCGTGTTCCAGATCGAATCGCGCGCGCAAATGGCCATGCTGCCGCGCCTGCGCCCGGCGTGTTTCTACGATCTGGTGATCGAGGTCGCGCTGGTGCGACCGGGGCCGATCCAGGGCAACATGGTGCATCCCTATCTGCGGCGGCGGCAGGGTCTCGAGCCGGTGAGCTATCCCAGCGAGGCGGTGCGCGGCGTGCTCGAACGCACCCTGGGCATTCCGATCTTTCAGGAACAGGCGATGCAGATCGCCATCGTCGCCGCCGGCTTCACGCCCGGCGAGGCCGATCGCCTGCGGCGCGCCATGGCGGCCTGGAAGCGTCGTGGCGGCCTGGAACCCTTTCGCGAAAAACTGCTTAATGGCTTGAAGGCGCGCGGCTATGCCGACGAATTCGCCGAGGCCTTGTATCGCCAGATTCAAGGTTTTGGCGACTACGGCTTTCCCGAATCGCATGCGGCGAGTTTTGCCTTGCTGGTGTATGTCTCGTCCTGGCTCAAGTGCCACGAGCCGGCGGCCTTTCTGGTCGGCCTGCTCAACTCGCAGCCCATGGGTTTTTATTCGCCCTCGCAACTGGTGCAGGATGTGCGCCGGCGTGGCGTCGAGGTGCGGCCGGTGGATGTCATGCACAGCGACTGGGAGAGCACACTGGAAAGGGAATACCCGGATGGCAAGCTCGCTTGCGTGCGCCTCGGTCTGCATCAGGTGCGCAACTTCGCGGCGGCGGCGGGTGCGCGCATTGTCGCCGCGCGAGTGCAGGCGCCCTTTGTCGATCTGGCCGATCTGGCGCGCCGCGCCGGACTGGGGCAGGGCGATCTCGACGCGCTGGCCGCCGCCGGGGCGCTAAGGCAGCTGGCCGGCCACCGCCGTCAGGCGGCGTGGGCCGCCGCCGCGGTGCCGCGGCAAGGCGACTTGTTCTCCGGCATTGCGCTGCGCGAAGAGGCTGTCGTCTTCGCCGCGCCGCGCGAGGGTGAAGACATCGCCGCTGACTACCGCAGCCTCGGCCTCACGCTGGGCCGCCATCCACTGGCCTTGTTGCGCACGCGACTGGCGGCCAAGCGTTATCTGTCGGCCATGGAGTTGCGCGACAAGGGCAACAACGCGCTGGTGCGCTGCGCCGGCCTCGTCACCTGCCGCCAGCGTCCGGCCACGGCCAGCGGCGTCATTTTCGTCACGCTGGAAGACGAAACCGGCAGCGCCAACGTGGTGGTATTCAATCAACTGGCGTCTCGCCAGCGCCGACTTTTACTCGGCAGCCGCCTGCTGGGCGTGGCCGGGCAGGTACAGGTGGAGGGCAAGGGCGAGCATGCCGTGGTGCACCTGATCGCCAAGCGCCTGTTCGATCACAGCGAACTGCTCGGCGCGCTGGCGACGGCGAGCCGGAATTTTCATTGAATCGGGCGATCGCCGGATATCCGCTATGAAGCGGGTCGGTCCAGCCAGCGCAGCAAGGTCGGAAACAGCACGATGGGGTCGATCGGTTTGGTCAGGAAGTCGTCCATCCCGGCCTCCATGCAGCGCAGTTTGTCCTCGGCAAAGGCATTGGCCGTCATGGCGATGATCGGGACTTGCCGGTAGCCGGGGAGCGTGCGGATTTGCCGCGTGGCTTCGAGGCCGTCCACGACCGGCATCTGCATGTCCATCAGGATCGCCGAATAGACTGCCTTCGGCGCCATGGCGATGGCCTCGGCGCCATCGGCCGCCACATCCACCACGAGATCGGTGCTCTCGAGCAGCAGCTTGGCGATTTCCCGATTGATCGGCTCATCGTCGACGATCAGGATGCGGCTGCCGAAAAAGCGTTGCCGCAGCGCTGTTTCTGCATCGGCATTTTTTTCCGGTGGACGCGAGGATATCCCGTCGCTCTTCTTCAGCAGCGCGGTGAACCAGAACGTGCTGCCGACGCCCACTTTGCTCTCGACACCGGCCTCGCCGCCCATCAGTTCGGCCAGTCGCCGCGTAATCGCCAGGCCGAGGCCGGTCCCGCCGTACTGGCGCGTGGTCGAACTGTCCGCTTGTTCAAAGGAATTGAAGAGCCGGGGCAGCGTTTCAGGCGCGATGCCGATGCCGGTATCTTCGACCTCGAAGCGCACCAGCGCGGACACCGCGGTCTCCGTCAGCGTGAATGCGCGCAGCGTCACATTTCCGGATTCGGTGAACTTGGTGGCATTGGCCGCGTAGTTGAGCAAAGCCTGCTGCAGCCGCGTGGGATCGCCTAGGAGGCTGGAGGGAAACAGTTCGGCCTTCACCTGCAATCCGATGCCTTTGGCCCGGGCACGCTCGGAGAGGATGGCGACCACATTCGTCAGCAGCCGGTTGATGCCGACGGGCGTGTTCTCCAGCATCAGCTTGCCCGCCTCGATCTTCGACAGATCGAGAATGTTGTTGATGATCGACAGCAGGTGTTCGGCTGCGGTGTCGAGTTTGTCGAGACGGTCCGCCTGTTTCGGGCTGAGGCCGTCCCGTCGCAGGATGTGCGCCATGCCGATGATGCCGTTCATCGGGGTGCGGATTTCATGGCTCATGTTGGCGAGAAATGCGCTCTTGGCGCGATTGGCGGCTTCCGCGTCTTCCTTGGCGCTGGTGAGCGACCGGTTGGCGAATTCGAGGGCGGCGGTGCGCTCGGAGACCCGTTGTTCAAGATCGGTGTTGAGCTTTCTGATCTGGGCCTCGGCCTGCATGCGCTCCGTGATGTCGCTAAACGTTGCGACATGGTGCGTGATACTTCCGGCATCATCGCGCACTGCCGTAATCATGAGCCAGGCTGGAAATGCCTTGCCCGACTTGTGCCGGCACCAGACTTCACCCTGCCAGGTGCCGCGACTCTGGATGCTTGCCAGCACCGCGCCAACGAAGGCGATGTCATGACGGCCGCAGTCGAGCAGGTGCGGCGTCTGCCCCGCCGCGTCCGCGGCGCTGAAGCCGGTGATACTGGAAAAGGCATGGTTCACGCGCAGGATCACGCCCGCGGCATTGGTCACCACAATGCCCTCCTGCGATTCGAAGGCCGCCGCCGCCACGCGCAGCTCCTGCTCGGCGAGTTTTTGCGCGGTGATGTTGCGTCCGGTGCCGTGATAGCCCTTGAAGCGGCCTGTTTCGTCAAACAGGGGTTCGCCACTGATGCTGTACCAGCGCAGTTCTCCCGATTCGCCGGTGATCGGGTATTCAAGATTCCTGAAGGGCAAATGCGCCTCGAGCGTGGCGCGGTGCGGCGCCCATTGTTCCGCTGTCAGCCCGATGTCGAGCTCCCATCGGGTCTTGCCGAGGTAATCGGCTGCCGGCGTGAAGTCATTGGCGAATGCCCCCGAGAAATTCGCAAAGCGGAAATGCTCATCTTGCTGCCAGAACCAGTCGGATGACAGCGCCGACAGCGCCTGGAAACGCTTTTCACTTTCCTGCAGCGCCAGTTCCGCGCGCTTGCTCTCGGTAATGTCCTGGGTGATGCCCACTCTGCGCACGGCCTTGCCTCCGGCATCGAACTCCCACTGGGATATCTCCCTGACCCAGCGCACCCGCTGGCCAATCAGGATGCGATGCTCGAACTTGAAATCCTCCCCGGATTCAAAGGTGGTTCGCAAGCTGGCCGATACTTTTTCCAGATCATCGAGGTGAACGTGCCCGAGAAAGCCACGGTGGCTGCTCGTCGATCCTTCGGCGAGCCCATAGATGCGGCAGGTCTCATCCGACAGGTGCAAGGTGTCGCTGGAAATATCATAGATCCAGCTGCCGACATGGGCCACGCTTTGGGCACGGTTCAAAGCCGCTTCGCGGGTCTGCAGTTCGTTGGTGCGTCGGGCGAGGTCTTCGCTCAAGCCGGTCATTTGATCAAGACGCTGGCGATAGGCGCGGACCATGGAGGAAATCAGGACAGCGGCAAAAACGATGGCCAGTGTCTGGACAATGAACGGCAGGATTAAGGGATTGGGCGGTGGAATAGGCAAAACATCCATCGATTCCGCCAGATACTGGGCGAAGCTGACCGCGGCGGTGATTGCGGCGAGCGCGGCGGCGAAGCGCGGGCCGAGCCGCCATCCCGCCATGAAGATGATCAGCGGATAGAGAAAGACCACGTTTGCTTTCAGGCCCCCGGTGAACGTGGAGATCGCCGTTACGTAGGTCCACAAGCCGAAGATCAGCAGAAACGAAGCCGCCCTGGCGCGTCCACGCCAAAGCAGAAACCAGACGAGGGTCGACATCAGGACGAGAGAAACGGCGCCCACACCCTTGGCCGAAAACAGCAGTTCGGGTGAAAACAAAATCAGAACCGCAAGATAGGCAATCGAGCCGACCAGCAGGAAGTTGAGCGCTATCCGTGGAAACAAGGGAGCCTCGTCCCAGTAGAAGGGCATTATTGTGCTTGGTGCGACAGCATTCGCTTTGCCTTCAGGCGATTCCATGGAGGTCTTTCTGGCAGTCAAGCGCAGGCAACGGTTCAAGCGGGATGCGACCCCGAATGTATATCCCGCAGTGACTATAGCTCAAGTGATATCCGTCTGGCGGCATTCATCGGGGATCGCGAGCAGGCCTTGACGCACCGACGCGCATCAGCCTTTCCATCGGCAATCATTGAAATTGGCGCGACTAGTGGTCAGTCATCAAGAAGTCGATGGAACGTCAAATGATCATCACGGAGGCGCTCCGCGTGCCTGGGATTCCGCTCACCTGCCGCGAAGCGGAATCCCGGGTGTTTCGAGACCGCGGGCAGGCAACGGAGGTCACGAAGGACACGGAGGGAAGCGGAACTGTCTTCGTGTGTGATTTCTCCGTGGTCTCTGTGGTGAAGCTTTTCAAGTTGACTGGCGACTAGTCGTCGCCCTGAAAAATATTGCCGAGAATGCCGCCCTGCTCGCCGCCCGAGCCGCCGCCGCCCTTGCGCATCGGTGCGGCGGCGAAGATGCGCGAGGCGAGGCGGGCGAAGGGCAGGGACTGCATCCACACCGTCCCCGGGCCGCGCAGCACGGCGAAGAACAAGCCTTCGCCGCCGAACAGGGCGGTCTTGATGCCGCCGACAAACTGGATGTCAAAATCGACGTTGGGCGTGTAAGCCACCACGCAACCGGTATCGACGCGCAGGACTTCACCCGGCGCCAGCACGCGCTCGATCACCGTGCCGCCTGAATGTGCAAACGCCATGCCGTCGCCGTCGAGTTTTTGCATGATGAAACCTTCGCCGCCAAAAAAGCCGGCGCCGAGTTTTTTCTGGAAGGCGATGCCGAGCGAAACGCCCTTGGCCGCACAGAGGAAGGCATCTTTCTGGCAGATCATGGTGCCGCCGTATTTGCGCAGGTCGAAGGCAATGATCTTGCCGGTGTAAGGCGCGGCGAAGGCAACCCGCTTCTTGCCCTGGCCCTTGTGGGTATATACCGTGGTGAATAGCGATTCGCCGGTGATCAGGCGCTTGCCGGCGCCGACCAGTTTGCCGAACAGGCCCGACTGTTGCGCCGAAGCGTCGCCGAACACGGTATCCATGACGATGCCGTCTTCCATGTACATCATGCTGCCGGCTTCGCCCATCGCGGCTTCGCCCGGATCGAGTTCGATTTCGACGAACTGCATGTCGTCGCCGTGAATGAAATAGTCAATGACATCCATCGCCATGATGCGGGCTCCTGTCCAGGTTGATCAGGTGCAAAGCTTACCGGGAAAGCGCCCGCCGTTTTCGCGTCGCGCCGCGCACTGCCGTCGCGGGCTGAACTGCTACCATGCGCTCGATCGAGTCGCCGCTGCCCGCCGGGCGTGGCCGACGACGATCATTCCATTTTTTTGCCGTCCCGACTTCGCGCGGGCGGCTCGACGCGAGTGACGAACGCATGAGTTTGACAATGTGGTGGCTGTTTGTCGGTGTGACTTTTTTCGTCTCGGCGACGCCGGGGCCGAACATGATGCTGGTGATGGTCAGCGGCGCGCGCTTCGGCTTTCGTCCGGCGATGGTCACCATGGCCGGCTGCTGGACCGCGCTGATGGCCATGATGGCGCTCTCCGCCGCCGGGCTGGGGGCGACGATCCAGACCTTTCCGGCGCTGTTCGACAGCCTGCGCCTGGCCGGCGCCGCCTACCTGGCTTATCTGGGGATCAAGATCTGGCGCGCGCCGGTGCATGCAGGTGGAGACCTGGCCGCCGCCCGGGCGCGGCTGCCGAGCAGTCCCCGTTCCTTGTTTCGCCAGGGCATGCTGGTTGGAGGGAGCAACCCCAAGGCCATCCTCTTCGCCCTCGCCTTCCTGCCGCAGTTCATCGATCCCGCTTTGCCCAAGTTGCCTCAGTTTGCGATTCTGTTGCTGACGTTTTCGGTGATCGAGATCGCCTGGTACACGGTGTATGCCGGCAGCGGGCAACGCCTGGCGATTTACCTGCGTCGCGCTTCGGTGCTGAAGTTGTTCAACCGCGTCACGGGCGGCGTATTCGTTGCCTTTGCCGTCGCCATGGCGGATGTGCGCCGCTAACTCGCGGCCCTGAAAGTCGGCGCTGATGAAACAACTGCGCTACAAGGTGGTCGAGCATAAAACGCTCTCCTCACCGTAGCGGATGGCGCTACGGCGAATAGCCGTCGTTCAAGGTCTCGAGGAAGGCGACGATGTCGTCGATTTGCTGCTCGCTGAGACCGAGCCGCCCGAGCTCCTCGGTGTTCATGTTGCGCGCCAGTTCGGGTTTGGGCCAGCAGCCGCGGCGCAAGGCCTCGGCCTCGGTGGTCTCGCCCTTGCAGGCCGGGCGCTGGTCGCGGTCATTGTAGAAGGCCACGGCGCCGCGCAAGGTCTTGAAATAGCCGTTGTGCATGTAGGGTGCGGTACGGGCGATATTGCGCAGCGTCGGAACCTTGAACTTGCCGTCCTCGGCGCGCTTGTTGACGAAGCCGCCCAGCCCCTTGTCGACGAATTTCCTGCCCGCGGGATTGAACTTCCTGTCGAGCGCGAGGAAGGGGTTATCCGGATTGCGCGGCACGCCGAGATTGTCGTAGGTGAAATCGGTGAACAGCGGCAGCCCGCCATCGGGGCGGCGCTGGCTGGGATGGCAGGCGGCGCAGTTGCCTTTGTTTTCGTCGTTGTACAACTCGAGGCCGCGCAGTTCCTGCGCGCTCAGCCTGGCCTTGCCCTGCAGCCATGCGTCGTGCTTGGAGGTGAAGGGCTGCAATTCCGCCGTGCGTTCAAAGGCGGCGATGGCATCGACGATACGCTGGTAGGCGGGCTCGACCTCGGTCAGCGCGTTTTCGCCATAAATCGCCTTGAACTGGCCGGCATAGCCGGCGCGGCGGACTTTCTCAACCACGGCGCGCGGATTCGGGTTGGCCATTTCCAGCGGATTGACGAAGGGCCCCTTGGCCTGTTCTTCCAGCGTGGCGGCACGACCGTCCCAGAACTGGCCGCCGACGTAATGCTGTTCCGTCTTGTCGAAACGGAAGCCGGGCGAAAAGCCCATGTACATCGCCGAGGGCGTGTTGCGGTTGCCGAAGAGCCGGGGATTGATGCCCTTCGATGTTGGGCGGCTGGTATCGGGATCGGTGAACGCCGTCGCCGGATCGTGGCAACTGGCGCAGGACTGCCCCGCCGGTTCGGAGAGACTGGCGTCAAAAAACAGCAAGCGACCGAGTTGTGCCTTCGGCTCGTCCGTCGATCCTGCAATCGATGGCGCCGAACCCAGCAGGCCGCAGGCAGCCAGGCTGGCGACAACGGAAAACACAGATTTCATTGCAACTGCCTCAAGGAAGAAACCCAAGGTCGCAGTTTACAGCAGCCCGCCGCGGCCGGCCGATGCAGCAACTCAGTCCGGTGGGCGGCGATCTGCTTGCGGCACGTGTGGCGCATAGCCATAGTGCAGCGCCAGGCGGGCCGGGTCCGCGCCGAGAAAAAAGGCGGCGCGCAAGTACCACATGAGCAGGATGGTGCGCAGCACGCC
>JAIPCT010000109.1 GCA_021738065.1 Burkholderiaceae bacterium | reverse complement strand
CTCGCCGATGCCGAGCGGTTGATCGAAACCGTGGTCAAGGCAGGCTACACCGCAACCGTTTCGGGCGACGAAACGCGTGCCGCGGAAAAGGAACGCAAGCTGACCGCGTATCGCAAGGAGCTGACGCGCTTCTGGATCTCCGCTGCACTGACCCTGCCGCTGGTGGCGCAGATGGCCTTTATGTTCGGCGCCGATCAGCACACGGACGTGATTCCGCGCTGGCTGCAACTGCTGTTGGCGACACCGGTGCAGTTCTGGATCGGCTGGCGTTTTTACGTCGGCGGCTTCAATGCATTGCGCGGTGGCGCCGGCAATATGGATGTGCTGGTGGCACTGGGCACCACCATGGCCTGGGCCTACAGTTTCGTCGTCACGGTATGGGGCCTGCATCATCAGCATGTGTATTTCGAGGCGTCCGCGGCGGTGATCACCCTGGTGTTGCTGGGCAAGATCCTCGAAGCGCGGGCCAAGGCCAAGACCTCCGCGGCGATCGAGGCATTGGCCCGCTTGCAGCCGCAAACGGCGCGCGTTGAACGCCGCAGTGGAGAAACCGTCGCGCTGATCGACGTGCCGGTGGCGACGCTGATCCCCGGCGATGTGTTCGTCGTTCGCGCCGGCGAAGCGATGCCGGTAGACGGTGAAATCGTCGAGGGCGTGTCCTCGGCCAATGAATCCATGCTCACCGGCGAAAGCCTGCCGGTGGAAAAGCAGGCAGGCGACCGCGTTTTTGCCGCGACCATCAATGGCGACGGCTTGCTGCGCTGTCGCGCCACGGGCGTCGGCAGCCACACCATGCTCGCCGGCATCATTCATCTGGTGGAGGAAGCGCAAGGCTCCAAGGCGCCGGTGCAACGGCTGGCCGACAAGGTGTCGGCGATATTTGTGCCGGTGGTGGTGGTGATTGCGCTGCTGACCTTCGTCGGCTGGTGGGCGCTGGCCGGCGACTTTACCCAGGCGCTGGTGAACGCCGTCGCGGTGCTGGTGATCGCCTGCCCCTGCGCGCTGGGACTGGCGACGCCGACGGCGATCATGGTTGGTACCGGGCAGGGCGCCAAAGCCGGCGTGCTGATCCGCAATGCCCAGGCGCTGGAACTGGCGGAAAAACTCAAGGTGCTGGTGGTGGACAAGACCGGCACGCTGACCGAAGGCAGGCCGGTAGTGACGGATCTTGTAAAAGTTATGCAAAGCGGTATCCCTTGGGACGGCGATGGGGATACGGCGGCATTGTTGCAGTTTGCGGGCAGCCGCGAGCAGGGATCGACCCATCCGCTGGCGGCCGCCATCGTGGCGCGGGCGAAAGCCGATGGAATCGCTCTGCTCGCACCACAGAATGTCACCACCAGCGCCGGCCGCGGTCTCGATGGTGAAGTTGACGGCCGTCGAGTACAGCTCGGCTCCGTGAGCTGGGCGAAGACGCAGGGCCACGCAAGCCCCGAGGCCGATGCCCTGGCCAATGCCGGCCGCAGTGTGGTGGCGGTGGTTGTGGACGAGAAGTTGCTCGGCTATATCGGCATTGCCGATCCCCTGCGGGGAAGCTCGATGTCAGCGGTCACGCGTTTGAAGAACCTTGGCATCGAGGTGGTGATGCTCACCGGCGACAACGCCGGCACGGCGCGAGCGGTGGCACAGGCGGCGGGGATCACGCATTTCGAAGCCGAGGTCTTGCCCGGCGACAAGGCGGCGACGGTGAATACACTTCGAGCGGATGGTCGTCTCGTCGGCATGGTCGGCGATGGCATCAACGATGCGCCGGCACTGGCTGCGGCCGATGTCAGCTTTGCCATGGGCGCCGGGTCGGATGTGGCAATGCAGGCGGCCGACGTGACGCTGATGCGCGACGACCTGAACAGTGTCGCCGACGCAATTTCGCTGTCGCGGGCGACGCTCTCCAAGATCCGGCAGAATCTGTTTTTTGCCTTCATCTACAACATCTTTGGCATTCCGCTGGCGGCGCTGGGCATGCTCAATCCGGTGATCGCCGGCGCCGCGATGGCGATGAGCTCGGTGTCGGTGGTGAGCAATTCGCTGCTGTTGAAAAACTGGAAAGCGGAGCTTCAGAGTAGGCCCACGCCGGATTCATCGGCGTCAAGCGCAGCGGCCGTAACCAAACCCAAAAAGGACTGACATGGAAACGACGACAATCAAGGTGGAAGGAATGTCTTGCGGCGGCTGCGTGAAAAGCGTCACCGGCGTGCTGACGGCACTCGATGGCGTGGCGAAGGCGGAGGTTTCGCTGGAGCAGAAGCAGGCGGTGGTCGAGTTCGACGCCGCGAAAACGACGCGCGATCAGCTCAAGGCCGTGATCGAAGACGCCGGCTTCGACGCCGAGTAGCGCCGAAGCCGGGGTTCAGGCGGCCCCCGGAAGATGCCGCGCTCGCCGGAAAAGTCGGCGTTGGCGACACGGCGCTGCCGTGCCGCCAACACGATCAACTTGCGACTTCGGACAGTGGAATGCCTAGCGCATCGGCGACGCCCTTGCCGTAGGCCGGGTCGCATTTCAGGCAATTGCCGATGTGACGCAATTGCACTTCCTTTGAGGCGCCGCCGACGGAACGGGCGGTGTTCTCGAACAGCACTTTCTGTTGCGCCGGGCTCATCAGCTTGAACAGCGCGCGCGGCTGACTGTAGTAGTCGTCGTCATCCTCGCGGAAGTTCCAGTGGTCGGCCGCACCATCGATGGCCAGTGGCGGCTCGCGGAAGTCCGGCTGCTCCTGCCATTCGCCCTTGCTGTTGGGCTCGTAGCCGATGGTGCCGCCATGGTTGCCATCGACGCGCATGGCGCCGTCGCGGTGATAGTTATGCACGGGGCACTTCGGTGCATTCACCGGAATCTGCTGGTGGTTGACGCCAAGCCGGTAGCGCTGGGCATCGCCATACGAGAACAGGCGCCCCTGCAACATCCTGTCCGGCGAGAAGGAAATGCCCGGCACCACGGCGGCGGGATTGAAGGCGGCCTGCTCGACCTCGGCAAAGTAATTCTCGGGATTGCGGTTGAGTTCGAGGGTGCCGACTTCGATCAGCGGGTAGTCCTTGTGCGGCCAGACCTTGGTCAGGTCGAAAGGATGGTAGGGCACTTTCTCCGCATCCTTTTCGGGCATCACCTGCACGGCAAATTGCCACTTGGGAAACTCGCCGCGCTCGATGGCATCAAAGAGGTCGCGCTGGTGGGTCTCGCGATCCTTGCCCACCACCGCTTCGGCTTCGGCATCGGTCAAGTTCTTGATGCCCTGCAGCGACTTGAAGTGGAACTTGACCCAGAAGCGCTCGTTCTTCGCGTTGATGAAACTGAAGGTGTGTGAGGCGAAGCCGTGCATGTGGCGGTAAGTGGCGGGCAGGCCGCGGTCCGACATGAGGATGGTGACCTGATGCAGCGCCTCGGGCAGCAGCGTCCAGAAGTCCCAGTTGTTTTCGGCACTGCGCATGTTTGTGCGCGGATCGCGCTTGACCGCGTGGTTGAGGTCGGGGAATTTCAGGGGATCGCGTAGGAAGAACACCGGCGTGTTGTTGCCGGTCATGTCCCAGTTGCCTTCCTCGGTGTAGAACTTGACGGCGAAGCCGCGAATGTCGCGTTCGGCGTCCGCCGCGCCGCGCTCGCCGGCAACGGTGGAGAAGCGGGCAAAGACGCCGGTTTTCTTGCCGACCTGCGAGAGGAACTTGGCGCGGGTGTATTTCGAAATGTCGTTGGTGACGGTGAACGTGCCATAGGCACCCGAGCCCTTGGCGTGCATGCGCCGCTCGGGGATCACTTCGCGGTCGAAGTGGGCGAGCTTCTCCAGAAACCAGACGTCCTGCAGCAACTGCGGGCCGCGCTTGCCGGCGGTCATCGTGTTCTGGTTGTCGACGACGGGGCAACCGCCGTTGGTGGTCAGTTTCTTGGTCATTTCAGATCTCCTTGTGGGTGACTACTATTCGAGAAGGCTGCGCAGCATCCAGGCCGTCTTGTAGTTCCGGCCGCCGCTTCGCGGCTTGACCTGCAAACTACGCAGGTCAGCCTGCACTGAAAGCCCGTCGAGCCATCGTTGCTTGTGTGCGGTCATTCTTCCAGCAGGGTGCGCCGCATCCCGGGGGTCTTTTAGTTTCGGCCGCCGCTTCGCGGCTTGACCTGCAACTTCGCAGGTCAGCCTGCACTGAAAGACCGCGGCCCGTTGCACGTGTCAGGCCTCATTCTTCGAGCAGGCTTCTCAGCATCCAGGCGGTCTTCTCATGCACTTCGATGCGTTGTGTCAGCAGGTCGGCGGTGGGCTGGTCGTTGGCGCGCTCGATCAGGGGGAACAGCTTGCGCGCGGTGCGTGCCGTGGCTTCCTGCGCGGCGACGAGATGGCGCACCATGTCCAGCGCCTTCGGGTTGCCGTCGACTTCCTTGATGCTGGCGAGTTTGACAAACTCCTTGTAGGTACCCGGCGCGGGATGGCCCAGGGCGCGGATACGCTCGGCGATCAGGTCAATCGCGTTCCATTGTTCGGTGTATTGGCCCATGAACATCAGGTGCAGGGTGTTGAACATTGGCCCGGTGACGTTCCAGTGAAAGTTGTGCGTCATCAGGTAGAGCGTGTAGCTGTCGGCCAGCAGGCCGGACAGTCCCCGGGCGATTTCGGCGCGATTCTTGTCGCTGATGCCGATGTCGAGCTTGGCGGTCTTGACGGGCTTTTTCGTTTTCATGATGAATTCTCCGGTGGGTGAATCGGGTTGGTGCATTTATACGAACAACATTATTCCGAATCGGATCCGGCGGTTTGCTTCGGGTCAGCGCTGGCTATTGCGGAGCTGGGTGCCGGGCTGCGGATCAAGTGGTCAAAGGCCGAGAGGGAGGCCTTTGCTCCGTCGCCCATGGCGATGATGATCTGCTTGTAAGGCACGGTTGTCGCGTCACCGGCGGCAAACACGCCCGGCAAAGAGGTTTCGCCGCGAGCATCGATTTCGATCTCGCCGCGCGGCGACAGCGCCAGCGTGCCCTTCAGCCAATCGGTGTTGGGCAGCAGGCCGATCTGGACGAAGATGCCGTCGAGATCAATGCGCCGCGTGGTGCCGCTAGTGCGATCCTGATAGACAAGGCCATTCACTTTGTCGCCGTCGCCGGTGACTTCGGTGGATAGCGCGCTGACGATCACCGTCACGTTGGCCAGACTGGTGAGCTTGGCCTGTAGCACCGCGTCGGCGCGCAACTTATTGTCGAACTCGATCAGCGTTACATGGGAAACAACGCCGGCCAGGTCGATCGCGGCCTCGACACCCGAATTGCCGCCGCCGATCACGGCAACGCGCTTGCCCTTGAACAGCGGGCCGTCGCAGTGCGGGCAGTAGGCCACGCCCTTGCCGCGGTATTCCTGCTCGCCGGGCACGTTCATTTCGCGCCAGCGCGCGCCGGTGGCGAGGATCACGGTTTTCGCCTTGAGCGTGGCGCCGCTGGCAAGCCGGATCTGGTGCATGCCGTCGCCGGGGACGAGGGCGTCGGCGCGCTGTAGGTTCATGATGTCGACCTCGTATTCCTTGACGTGCTGCTCCAGTGCGGCGGCGAGCTTCGGGCCCCGGGTGCGCTGCACCGGGATGGAGATCTCGATTGCCATGGTGTCGAGCACCTGGCCGCCAAAACGTTCGGCCACCACGCCGGTGCGAATGCCCTTGCGCGCGGCGTAGATCGCCGCCGCCGAACCGGCCGGGCCGCCGCCGACCACCAGCACGTCATAGGCTTCTTTCGCGTTCAGCGTGTCGGCATCGCGTGCCGCAGCACCGGTGTCGAGTTTGGCGAGGATTTCCTCGATCGTCATGCGGCCCTGGCCGAAGGGCTCACCATTCATCAACACGGTGGGCACGGCCATGATCTGGCGTGCGCTCACTTCGTCCTGGAACAGCGCACCGTCGATCATCACGCTTTCGATGCCGGGATTGAGCACGGCCATCAGGTTGAGCGCCTGGATCACGTCCGGGCAGTTGTGGCAGGAGAGCGAAATGTAGGTTTCGAAGCGGTACCTGCCCGCGCCGTTGCCACCCAGTCCCTTGATCTGTTCGATCACGGCGGCATCCACCTTGGGCGGATGGCCGCCGGTCTGCAGCAGGGCCAGCACCAGCGAGGTGAATTCGTGACCCATCGGAATGCCGGCGAAGCGGATGCGTGCAGCCTCACCCGGTCGGCCGATGGCAAACGATGGCTTGCGGCTGTCCGTGCCGTCCGTATTTTCGTCAACTCGCACGCTGACCAAGGGTGACAGCGCGGCAATGTCGCTCAGCAGTTCGCGCATCTGGCCCGCAGCATCGCTGTCATCGAGCGAGGCGACGAGTTCGATGGGTGCCTGAAGTTTTTCGAGGTAGGCGGAAAGTTGTGTCTTGATGGCGGTGTCGAGCATGATTTTCTCCTTGGTCGGGATTGCACTGGCAAGCATGCGGAACTTGTGGCTCGGCGTTGCTTGGCGCTGCAATCCCGCCCCCTTGGCTGCGGCGGGGGCGGGATGAATTGCGGCTTAGATTTTGCCGACGAGGTCCAGCGAAGGCGCGAGGGTGGCCTCGCCTTCCTTCCACTTGGCCGGGCAGACTTCACCGGGGTGGCTCGCAACGTACTGGGCCGCCTGAACCTTGCGCAGCAGTTCCGTCGCGTCGCGGCCGATGCCGCCGGCGTTGATCTCGATGATCTGGATACGGCCGGACGGGTCCATGACGAAGGTGCCACGCTCGGCCAGGCCGGCTTCCTCGATCATCACGCCGAAGTTGCGGGTGATGGCGCCGGTCGGATCGCCGATCATCGGGTACTTGATCTTGCCGATGGTTTCCGATGAGTCATGCCAGGCCTTGTGGGTGAAGTGGGTGTCAGTCGACACCGCATAGATTTCGACGCCGAGCGACTTGAAAGTGGCGTAGTGGTCGGCCATGTCGCCCAGCTCGGTCGGGCAGACGAAAGTGAAGTCGGCCGGGTAGAAAAACACCACCGACCACTTGCCCTTGAGGTCTTCGTTGGTGACGGGGACGAACTTGCCATTGTGGAAGGCGGTGGCATTGAAAGGCTGGATTTCGGTATTGATCAGGCTGGCGTTCATGGTGTGGCTCCTTGGGTTGTTGAAATGATTTGCTGCGATGTCTGTATATTAATAATTACGATTGCTATCGTCTAATTGATTGTTGGAATCGATTGAATAGGCATCGGCTATCGATTCCGATCGAATTGTCGAATCGGGCGGTTTGCGATGCGGGAAGCGCCGTGCCGCCAGCGCCGACTTTCGTGACGTACCCGCTATCCAGCGTTCGAGAAGGCCCTCGTAAACGAAGCCGCCAGCGTCCGGTCGGCGCACCGGAGTCGAGCGGCGGCGGTCAATTACGCCGGGCGGGCGGTCCGGTCAAGCCGGAAAAGTCGGCGCTGGCGGGACGGCAATAAAAGTCGGCGCTGGCGATACGGCGGCTCGTCGGCCGGCGCGGACAGTCGCTAGTTGATCTACTCAGCCGATCATTGATGTCGCTTTCTTTCGGGATATCTACCCACTACGTTCGCTCGCGCTATGGGACGACACTAGAAATCTACAGTCTGGACATCAAACCGTCTCATGTAAGCGCCGACCGGTGACTTACATTCACGAGTTGCTATCTCGTAGTCAAAACCGATACATCACGGACGCTCGAACAGCACTCCAAGGACGGGCCAAACCTGCTCGATAGTGGGTCCAGAGTTCCCCGGAACTGACAAAAAGACTGGAGGATAGTCACCGCCACTGTGTATGCTTTCCAACATTACGCCCTGACTGCCAATGACGCGAAGGCGTTTGAAATATAGGCCGCCGTTCGAATCAGTGGCGATGACCGGCCTTCCCTCCAAGGAGCGGCAGGCGACATCTGGTGCAATGGCATCGCCAATCAAAAGATATTGCCCGTCCAGAGCCTGTGGTTCAGCGCTTCCCCCTGACACTTGCACGAGCCCCAGAGTACCTGAAACGAGTTGTTTTACAGCCGCGTCTCCACCACAATCGGCGAGCTCGTGCCCAGACGGAGCTGACACGGGAAAGCCTGCTGGATCGAATAGAACCCCGATTATTTTCCGTAGGGTGACTGTCGAAATATGGGCGATCAGTGGCGGCGCGATCGCGCTGGGACTTACTGCCTGCGCGGTAAGGATGGCGATGTCAGGGTGCTCTTGAGAAACCTGATAGCGCCTTGCGAGAAGATGGTCTGAGCAAATAGCTACCACTAGAGAGCCAGGCACCACTTTCCCATGCTCGGCAACGAGGACGATATCCCCGGGCCTTGCCACGGGTTCAAGAGTTGGAGTTACCAATCTAAAGGCATCATGCTTGCCGAGCACAACGCGCTCACGTTCATGCGAAACAAACTCGGTCATCGTTGAATGGCCATCCGCTAGCCTTCCGTTGGTCAGAGCCGCAGCACGGCCATGGATCTCTAACTGAATTTGGCGCACAACTTCGCGATGCCCGAGCGGCATCTCCATAACGGATGGATCCGCATGCATTGCTTTCGATTCACCATGAAGCAGCCGATACTCACGAATTGCCCGAAAAGCTTTCATCAGTTGCGGTTCTAATTTTTCTTGCCAGTACTTTTCGACATCTGTTGCCTCAGCCATGCCGAGGGTCAGCCCTGTGGAATGATGGGAAGATTCCAAGTGTTGAATTTCAGATCGCTGCCTCTCAAGCGAGTTAAACATAGCGTCTTAAATAATGCCGCATAATCTACGCAGCACTGAATTGGGTTGTCGCCAGCGGTCGAAGCATTTTTCGACGGCGGTGAGCAATTCGCCCAGAGTGGCAAAGAAGCGGTTGTGCGTGGCCATGCGGC
>JAIPCT010000108.1 GCA_021738065.1 Burkholderiaceae bacterium | reverse complement strand
CGCGTTTGGCAGGCGACGCTCGAAGGCGGTCCGGCTTTCGATCATGAGCACCGCATTCTGGTCGGCGGAACCGTCCGCTGGGTTCGTCAGGAGGCGGAACTGGAGTTTGCCGCCGACGGCACGCCGCAGCGCGCGGTGGGCATCACACAGGACATTACCGAGTGCAAGGCGGCCGAAGAAGAGATCAACAACCTGGCCTACTACGATCCGCTCACCCAGTTGCCCAACCGTCGCCTGCTGATGGATCGGATGAATCACGCCATTGCGACCTGTCTGCGCAGCAAGCGCGGTGGCGCGCTTTTTTTTGTCGACCTGGACAATTTCAAGATCCTCAATGACACGTGCGGTCACCACATCGGTGACTTGCTGCTGCTGCAGGTCGCTGAACGTCTCGGCACCTGCGTGCGCGAAGTCGACACCGTGGCGCGCCTGGGGGGCGACGAATTTGTGGTGGTGCTGACGGACTTGAGCGAGGAAAGCGAGGAAGCTGCCGCCCAAGCCAAGGCGGTGGGCGAGAAGGTCCTGGCCATCCTGGGCCAAGCCTATCTGCTTGCCGGACGCGCGCATCAGAGCACCGCCAGCATTGGCATCACCCTGTTCGGCAGGCAGCCGGTAACGGTGAACGATTTGTTGAAACAGGCTGATATCGCCATGTACCAGGCCAAAGCCGCCGGTCGCAACACGCTGTCCTTTTTCGGTCCCAAGCCATCGGGAGCCAACCCTGAATCCGGTACGCAGAACCATCCGGCGGGCGGGCAAATACCTGACTGAGGAAGCCGGCCCGCAATAGCGCCTATTCAGGCACTGATTAGCTTGAAATCGAAAGCCCGCTCCAGGAACCAGATCAAGGCGATCACCAGCGTGAGCAGGGAGCCGCCGATGAACACGCCACGACGATAGAAGCCGCTCTCGCGCAGGAAGTAAGTCAGCGGCAGGAACACCGCAACAATGGCCAGTTGCCCGGTTTCGACACCCAGATTGAAGCCGAGCAGCGATAGCACCAGCGTCTCTCGCGGCAGGCCCAGTTCAATCAGCACGCTGGCGAAACCGAAGCCGTGAATCAAACCAAAACCAAAGGCCACCAGCCAGCGCCGGTGTTCGACCAGCGGCTTGAGATTGTTGGCGGCCGCCAGCACCACCGAAGCCGCTATCGCCGATTCGACCAGCCGCGAGGGCAATGAGACCAGACCGAGGGCGGCCAGCGAGAGCGTGATCGAATGCGCCACGGTGAACGCCGTGACCACCCACAAGACTTCGCGCAGGGCGGCGCCGAAACCGGCGACACCGCGCCAGCGCCCCGCCTCGTGCACCAGCACCGCCGGCAACAGCAACGCCAGCAAAAACAGGATGTGATCGAAGCCGATCCAGATATGCCATATGCCTTCGCTCAGGTACTGACCGAAAGCCGCCAGGCGCGAAACCTCGCCGGCTGCAAAGCGCTGCTCGCTGCGCTCCGGCGACAGCACGGCGGTCCGCGTCGTGCCATCGAGCGTCAGGCGCAACAGCCCGCGGTGCAGCGCGTCGAGTTCGAACAGCAAGCGATAGTCCAGCGTCAGTTCGCCGTCCGTGGTCGGGCAGCTACCGGCGAGTTTCAGTACGGCGTAGCCGCCATCGGTGTGCCGGTCGACCAGATGATCCGTCACTCGCAACTGGCAAGCCCCGCCACGCCGCAGGGCGAGGCGGCCGAGCGCCCAACTGCCGATATCGACATGGCGCGCGCGCAGTTCGCCCCAGGTGATTTCGCCGTCGCCATTGAAATCGAGACCGAGCGCGAAATCGATGTCGCGCAGGGCGATATCCCATTGACCGCTGACCTCGCTGCCGGCAACGTCGAGCACCAGGTAACTGTCGCTGGCCTTGTGCGCCAAAGCGGGCAGCGACAACAGAAATATCAGCGCGAGCAGGCCGCGACGCCAGATCATCGCCGTATCACCAGCGCCGTCCCACAAGGGGATACCGCTTTGCATAACTTTTTGCCCAGTGCGCGCCAGCGTTCCGCCTCGAAGCCGCTGCTGCGCAGCCAGTCGCGCGCGGCTTGCGCCGGCACCGGGTCGCCGGCCGCGATCGCGGCTTCGAGCAGGATGCGCGCATCGCGCGGTTCGCGCTGGACGCGGTAGTTTTCTGCCGCCAGACGCAGGGCCTGTGGCGCATCCCCGCGCAGATGCAGGTAGTAGCGCGCCTCCTCGGCCCGGTGCGTGGTATCGCCGCGCTGCCGGGCCGCCGCGAATCGATCGTCGAGCATCCGCGACAGGCGCTCCGCGTCGGCCGACTTCAGCAGCGCCGCAGCTTCCGCCAGCCGCAACAGCAGGGTATCCGATGATTCCCAGTCAGCCAGAAACTCAATGACTTCGCCCGGCCGATCGCTGTCGAGCAGAAAATCGCTCCAGGCAGCCAGCAGGTAGCCATCGTCGCGACCAAGGCTCAAAGCGGCGCGGTAATGCTGCTCGGCCAGCGCCGGCCGGCCCAGCCAGGCGGCCACTTCGCCGAGGCGAGTCAACAGCCAGACGCGGTTGTCGGGATCACGACTGGCCACCAGGGCCTGCTGCAAGGACAGGTAGCCCGCGTCGAGCTGGCCGCCGTAGGCCTGGGCCAGACCAATGCAGGCGCCATGCAGGCTGGCTTGACCGAGGGCCTTCAGAGCCGCGCATTCCTTGTGCGCCGCCGCGTAATCAGCCTGGACCAGAAAAATCGCGCCGCGCCAGGCGTGCGCCTCGGCCAGTGCCGGGTCCAGCGCCAGCGCGGCGGCGAAGTCATCCAGCGCCGCTTCAAAACCATGGCGATACTGTCGCAGCTTGCCGCGTATCGAGCGCAAAGCGGCCGGTAGCGGTTCGGGGAAGCGGGCAATCACCGCCTCGGCATAACCCACATAGCGCGGGTCGCCACGCGCCATCGCCAGATCAAAATAGCGTTGGGCGAGCCGCGCCGCGGACGCCGGATCCTTGCCGGCGGCCATCGCCGCCCGCAACGCCACCAGTTCGCGCGTTGCGACATCGCCGCTGCGTGAGGGCAGGCGCTCCAGCACTTCGGCATCGTCGACCGGCTTGCGCGGTGCAGCATCCGCCGCCAAGGCCAGCGCCGCGCACGAGGTCGACAGCATCAGCGCAAGAAAGCGAAATCGCAGGTAACAGGTCAACTTCGGCAAAGGCATCGCGTTATATGCTCCGTGCGCACCAGAACGGGCGTCACATTTTCCTACATATACGAGGAGTTCCACATGAGCAAGCTACTGTCCCTTCTGATCGCTGCCGCCTTCGCCACGGTTTCCGTTGGCTCCTTCGCTGCCTCCCATGGCGGCGCCGCCAAGGGCGAGAAGAAAATGGAAGCCAAGAAGGAAATGAAGGAAGAGAAGAAAGAAGAGAAGAAGGAGATGAAAGAAGAGAAAAAGGAAATGAAGGAAGAGAAGAAAGCCGAAAAGAAAGGCAAGTAATCCTCCGCCATCCTGATCCTGAAAAAGCGGGCCTCGGCCCGCTTTTTCTTGCCCGCGGCATTCAGCTTGCCGGCGGTCTCATGCCCTTGAGTTCCGAATCGGGCCGCGCCGCGCCGGAGTCGAACAGGATGGCACGCAATCCGGATACCCAGCACACCGCCGCCACTGTTCCCGCCAGCACATCGCTGGGGTAATGCACCTGCAGGTAGAGGCGGGATATGCCGACCAGCACCACCATCGCCGCCAGCACCAGTGCCGCCCCCGGCCACCAGCGCGGCCGGAGCCTGAGCGCCAGCACCATCAGCGCCACCGCGAATGCCGTCACCTGCAGCGCATGGCCACTGGGGAAAGACCAGGGCGAAAACACCGGGACCAGCGCCGGAAACAACTCCGGACGCGGTCGCACAACCAGTTGTTTCGCCAGTTGCGCCAGCACCGCGGCACCGACCAGGGCCAGGACCAGAAACCGCGCTTCGCCACCGTAGCCCCGGCGCCACAGCCGATAGACCGCCAGCGCGGCGATGGGCAGCAAGGTCGCCAGCGAGCCAAGCCAGGTCAGTATCGCAAAAGCCTTGTCCAGCGAGGGGTTGCGCCAGTCCTGCGCCAGCAACAGTCCCGCCCGATCGATTCGCGGCGGATCAAATTCGCCGGCAGCGAGCCAACTGGCGGTCGCCACCAGTACTGCCACCGCGGCAAACCACCACAAACCCGCCCGTCTAGCGGGTGATGGCTTCTGATTCAATGATGTTTTCTCCGGGCGCGGCATCGAGCGCGCTCTGCAACAGTCTGCGGGCGATGGCTGCGGCGCTGACCGGGCGATAGCGGCGCGGGATCAGGGGCCGGAGAACACCCGCCACGGCCAGCCCGATCTGCTCGCCAAGTCGCGCTTCGCTGCGTTTCGCCTCGATCAGCGAGGGTCGCACGATGGTATAGCTCGGGTACCTCAACGCGCGTATCCCGGCTTCGGCTTCGGCCTTGGTGCGCAGGTAGAAATTGCCGGAAAGACTGGCGCCGAGCGACGAATTCAGCGCGAACGCGGTGGCGCCGTGACGCCGCGCCATCGCCGCTATCGCCACCGGCAGATCGCGGTCGACGGCGGCGAAGGCGGCTTGCGAGCCGGCCGCCTTGATGGTAGTCCCCAGTGTGCAGATCACCGCATCGACCGCCCACCAGGAAGCCGTTTCCGGCAGTGCATCGAAATCGACAACGACGTTGAGCAGTTTTCCGGCAGCGGCCAGGGGGCGTCGCGAGAGCGCCACCACCTGCCCGATCCGTTGATCGGCCAGCGCCTGAGCCAGCACCTGCCGACCCACCACGCCGCTGGCGCCGACCAGCAGCAGGCGCCGTGTTTGTGTCGATTCCGTCATGCGAACCCCCGCTTGATTTTCATCCTTGGAACCTCAATTCACCCACGGGGAACGCGGGGGCACGGGGAGAAGCAAAGGCTTGATGCGGAAAAAATTCAAACCAAACGGGTGAAGATGAAAGCCGTTGCAACTCACTGAATTTCCCCGTGCATCCCCGTGTTCCCCGTGGTCAACCACTTTTTCTAGATTCATTCAGATTGCTCGAGCTTGCGCCAGACGCTGGCCAGCCAGGGCTGCTGTTCCTGCGGCAGGCCGGGTGGCCGGTAGTAATGTTCCAGTTCGACGAAGCCCGCCTCGGCAAGATAGCCGCGCCATGTCGCCAAATCGTAATAGGCGCCATAGCGCTCGCCTTGCATGCCTGCTTCGTTGTTGCCGCGCGGATTGGAGCTGAACAACACGCCGCCCGCCTTGAGCGTCGCATTCAACTCCCGCAATACGCGCGGCAGTTCCTGGCGCGGCACATGAAACAGCGAGGCATTGGCGAACACGCCATCGAAATGCTGGCCGGGCAATTCCAGTTGCAGGAAATCCTGCTGCCAGACCTCGCAGGCACTGTTGGCACGCGCCATGTCGGCCAGCGCCGACGCGCCTTCGAGGCCGATGGCGCGATGCCCACGCCTGGTGAACTCCTGCAAATCGCGGCCCGGACCGCAACCGAAGTCCAGAATCGTGAATGGTGGTGCTGCCTGAATATGTCGCAGCAGGGCCTCGATATTCTGCTCGACATCGTGATGGCGGGTGCCTTGCCAGAACGCCTCGGCGCGCGTCTGGTAATGCGCGAGCGTGCGGTCGACGAGTTGGCGCGGATGGTCTGGATCAGATGTCATGGCGGGGGTGCAAGTTTGTACCGGTGCAGCTTACCCGCTCGCCGTATCGCCAGCGCCGAGTTTGGGCGGAGTTGCGGCAATGCCTAGAGGGACATGACAACCGGCCCACCCTTGGCGATGGCGCGTTGATACGCCGGCCGCGCTTCCATCTTCGCCTTGTAGGCCTGCAAATTGGGAAAGCTGCCCTTGCCGGCGCGGGACAGCGCCGCCTCGACGGCAAAGCTCATCTGAAAATCCGCCACGCTCAGATGCTCACCGGCAAACCACGGATGGGTTGCCAGATGCGCTTCCATGAACTTCATCGCTGTCGCCACATTCGGATCGACCAGCTTGGCCAGCACCTGCGCGCACAGTTTTCGCGCAACCGGCCGGACAAAGAATGGCATCGGCTGGCGCGGAATCGTGACAAACACCAGTTTCATCACCAACCAGTTCATCAAGGAGCCTTCCGCGTAGTGCATCCAGAAGCGGCATTGCCGATGCTCCGCCGTTCCGGCCGGCGGCGTCAGCCACGCCGCATCGCCCTTGCCCTGACCGCCGTAGACTTCAACCAGATACTCGAGTATCGCACCCGACTCGGCAATGGTCAGGTCGCCATCGGTGATCACCGGCGATTTGCCCAGCGGGTGCACCGCCCGCAGTTCCGGCGGCGCCAGGCGGCTGCGCGGGTCGCGCTGATAGCGCTTGATTTCATACGGCACGCCGAGTTCTTCGAGCAGCCACAATACCCGCTGCGAGCGCGAGGTTTCCAGATGATGAACGGTAATCATGGGTCCAGTATATACAGCGTGGCGCAAGGACCGATCCATTTGCATCGAGGGCAGCGAATCTGCGATTATCGATGCCTGATCCAACGCCTCCCCCGGCTGGGTTTTGCCCCACGCCCAGCGAATGGAAGCGTCGGCGCCAACCCATCGTTGAAGGAGGCAAGCCGCATGACCCCTACTCTCACCGCGTTCACCGGCTTCGTCGCCTGGTCCCTGTCGCTGCTGCTACTCATGGAAATCATTCGCTCCAAGATGGTGTTCATGAAGGAGATCCCGGCGAACGGATTTCGCCCCGACAACTCGAATCTCTCGCCGTTCATGCAGCGCCTGGCCCGGGCGCACGCCAACTGTCTCGAGGGCTTGCCGATCTTCGGCGGCCTGATGCTGGTTGCCGTGATCGCTGGCCAGTCGCAATTGACCGATCCGCTCGCCCATGCCTTCCTCGCGGCCCGTGTCGTGCAATCGGTGATCCACCTGAGCTCGGTCTCGGCACCCGCAGTAGTCCTTCGCTTCACGGCCTTCCTGCTGCAAATCGGCATTGCCGTGTATTGGGCTATCCTGTTGCTGCTTGCCAACCCGTGACCAAAAGCAGGAGGGCGCATGATGAAAACAGCAGTGATGGGTGCCGGCGCGGTCGGCTGCTACTACGGCGGCATGCTCGCACGTGCGGGCCATGAGGTGACCCTGATCGGCCGCGCGCAGCATGTGGCTGCAGTGCTGCGCGACGGCCTCTACCTGGACACCCTGTCCTTCCAGGCCCATGTGCCGATGCAAGCCGACACCGATGCGAGCGGCCTGCGCGGCGCAAAGCTGGTGCTGTGTTGCGTCAAATCCACCGACAGCGAAGCCGCCGCGGCGGCGATGGCGCCCCATCTGGAGCCCGATGCGCTGATACTGAGCCTGCAAAACGGTGTCGACAATGCCGCGCGCCTGCAAGCCAGTTTGCAGCGCGAGGTGGTGCCAGCCGTGGTGTATGTCGCCAGCGAAATGGCCGGGCCGGGCCATGTCAAGCACCATGGGCGCGGCGAACTGGTGGTCGGCCCCTTCGCCGGCAGTGACGAGATCGCCAAGCTGTTCGACGAAGCCGACGTGCCGATGCTGATTTCAGACAATGTCGCCGGCGCGCTGTGGGCCAAGCTGATCCTCAACTGCGCTTACAACGCCCTCTCGGCCATCACCCAAATGCCCTATGGGCGGCTGGTTCAGGGTGAGGGGGTGGAAGACATGATGCGCGACGTGGTGGCGGAATGTCTGGCGGTGGCGCAAAGCGAAGGTGTGAGTGTGCCGGGCAACATATGGGAGGCGGTGCAAGGCATCGCACGGACGATGCCGACCCAGATATCGTCGACCGCGCACGACCTGGCACGCGGCAAGCCCGGCGAGATCGATCATCTCAATGGTTATGTGCTCAGCCGCGGCAAGGCGCGAGGCATTCCGACACCGGTCAATCGTGCCCTGCACAGCCTGGTCAAGCTGCTCGAATCCCGCGCGACGGCACGCAACAGCAAAAACTGACTCCACCCTTTCCAGTGCCGGAGCGACTTGAGGCCGCCAACGTGGCGCAAAAAAACGCCACGGCATGCCGTGACGTTTTTAGGGGACCCGAGCACTCTAAGATCCGAGTACCGGACGACGAATACGAAATTCAGGTTTTCAGCGCCACCAGCACTTCGTCCAGCATCTTCTTCGCGTCGCCGAACAGCATCCGGTTGTTCTCCTTGTAGAACAGCGGATTGTCGACACCGGCGTAGCCCGAGGCCATGGAACGCTTCATCACGATCGAGGTCTTGGCCTTCCACACTTCCAGCACCGGCATGCCGGCGATCGGGCTGGTCGGATCGTCCTGCGCCGCCGGGTTCACGATGTCGTTGGCGCCGATGACGATGGCGACATCGGTGGTCGGGAAATCGTCGTTGAGTTCGTCCATTTCCATCACGATGTCGTAAGGCACCTTGGCTTCGGCCAGCAGCACGTTCATGTGGCCGGGCATGCGCCCCGCCACCGGGTGGATGCCGAAGCGGATGTTGACGCCCTTGTCGCGCAGGTGCTTGGTGATTTCAAACACCGTGTGCTGGGCCTGCGCCACCGCCATGCCGTAACCGGGAACAATGATCACGCTCTTGGCATCCTTCAGCAGCTCGGCAGTCTCGAGGGCGCTGATGGGCACCACTTCGCCCGCCGGCTGCGCCGCGTCGCCCTTGGCCGCCGGCGTGCCCCCGCCGGTGCCGAACCCGCCGGCAATCACGCTGATGAAGTTGCGGTTCATCGCCCGGCACATGATGTAAGAGAGGATCGCGCCGGAGGAACCCACCAGCGCGCCGACCACGATCAGCAGGTCATTGGAGAGCATGAAACCGGTCGCCGCCGCCGCCCAGCCGGAGTAGC